>NZ_JBHSEY010000044.1:0-73508 GCF_042654745.1 Comamonas denitrificans | reverse complement strand
AGCACCGTAGGAATCCCCCTCCTTCCCGCGCAAGCGGTGGCCGAAGGCTAAGGTGGGGGAGGATGTCAATGCCTGTTAAGCGCAAACAGCTCTTTTTTTTATTCTTTTTTCTGCAGAAACCGCACCAGCATGGGGCGGGTAAAGTGTGCCCCGCCGGGCCCGCAATGGGGGGCAAACGCGGCGGCCACCTTGGCACTTAGTTCTGGGGTGATGTGGTGGTCGGCAAAGGTGGGGTAGAGCATGCGCTGCGCGTATTCGGTAAAGTCGGCAAAGTGCACGGGCATGTCAAAACGGCGGCGGGCCACTTCGCGCCAGGGGCTGTGGGCGCAGGCCAAGGCCCGTTCGATGGCATCTTGCGCGGCGGCGCGTACCAAGCCCTCATCGTTGTACAGGCGCACGATGTCGTTCATGGCCCCGACGTACACCGGCTCGGAAATATAAAAAAAGCCCCCCGGACGCAGCACCCGGGCCACTTCGGCCACGGCAGTATCCATGGCGGCCAGGGGGACATGGTGCAGGGATTTGAGCATCAACGCCAAGTCAAACTGGCCATCACCTTCTGGAATGGCCTGGGCCCCTGCGGCGACAAAGCGCATGCGCGGGTGGTTCAGTGCCAAATTGCGTGCGTGTTGAATGGCATCGATCTCCAGCCCCAGGTAATCGGCCTGCGGCATGCGCTCAAGCAAACCTTGGGCCATGCGGGCACTGCCGCAACCCAGCTCAATGGTGCGGAGGGCGGCATCGGCGTTCAAGCCAGGGGGCAGGAGGGCACACAGAACATCCAATTCATTGGAAATTAGGGGAATTTGCATGGTCAAAGCTTTCATCGGGGGCAAACTGTGGCGCATCGTAAAAGGGGGAGGGGCGCTGTTCAAGGCAAAACTGCACATCATTGAGAAAAACTAAAATGCATTTTTTTGCTATTAAACTCGTAGAGTTATTTTCTTGTCTGCCATGGTCTAAGCGCCCAAACTTGTATGAATTCAAGCACCGTCAGTGATGAGTTTGTTTTTGCTGAAGAAGTCAGTGCCGCGCCTGCACCGCACACCACGCAAAAAACGCAAAGCCCAGCGGTGTGGCATATCTTGGTGGTCGATGATGAGCCGGATGTGCATGCCGCCACCAAGCTGGCGCTCAAAGGCATAGAGATTGAAGGCCGCAGTTTGGCCTTTAGCCATGCTTACTCCAGTCAGGAGGCGCAGGCCTTGCTGGCGCAGAACCCAGATTTTGCGGTCGCCTTGATTGATGTGGTGATGGAGCAGCAGGACGCGGGCCTGCAGCTGGTGCGCCATATTCGCGAGGTGCTGGGCAATACCGCCATCCGCGTGGTCTTGCGCACGGGCCAGCCGGGCGATGTGCCCGAGCTGCACACCATTCAGCAATACGACATCAATGATTACAAAACCAAGTCGGAGCTGACACAGGAGCGCCTGTTCACCAGTTTGGTCATCGCCATTCGCGCCTATGCCCAAATTGAACTGCTGCAATGGGGGCAAGCGCGGCTGGCGCGGATTTTGCAAGCCAGTTTGGCGCTGGGCAAGGCCAACAATCTGCAAGGCTTTGCCCAGAATTTACTGCGCCAACTGGAGGTTTTGCTGTACGGCGATGGCTCGGCCTCTGCGTGCCAAGAGCAGGGGCAAATCGCCATTGCTGTGCACGTGGCCGGTACCGCGCCTTATGTGCTGGCGGCCAGTGCAGACTGCCAACATTGGGTGGGCAGTGCCCTGGAGTATGTGCCCATGGGGGCGGGTCTGCAGCAAACCTTGCAAGCCCAAAGCCATCGCTTTGATGCCCAGGCAGTGCATTTGTTTATTCCCAGTGCCCATGGTGTGGTGCTGGCGGTGTCTGCCACGCGTTCGGCATTGCAAATATCTACGCACTCCTTGGAGCAAGGCTTGCTGGAGGTGTTTGCCAGCAATGCCATGATTGCCTTTGAAAATTTGCAGCTGTACCTGGACATCAACGCTTTGGCGTTCAGTGATGACTTGGTGGGCCTGCCCAACCGCAACGCCATGGTGGCGGCGCTGGATGCCCAGCAATACCCGCAAGGGGTGCTGGCCCTGCTTGATTTAGATGGTTTTGCCGACATTAACAGCGTGCTGGATGCCCATTTTGGTGATGCCGTGCTCAAAGCCGTGGCCCACCGATTGCACGCGGAATTTGCCCAGGATGCTGTGGTTGCCCGTGTCGGTGGTGACCTGTTCGGTGTGTACGGTGCCCCAGCGAGCATTGCACCGCAGCGTTTGCTGGGGGTGTTTGCTCAGCCCTTTGCCGTGAAGGACGGCGAGCTGCTACGCCTTTCTGCCACCGTGGGGCTGGTGCAATTGCGCTCGACCGATGGGGTGACCGCCCTGAAAGATGCCGGGGTCGCACTCAAACAAGCGAAGCGACAGGCGCGTGGCAAAAGCCTGTACTTTGACCCCGCCCAATCGGAAGCGGCCAGCCAGCGCATGCAGCGCTTAAATTGCTTGCGCGCGGCGTTTTCCGAAGAGCGGTTGTGCCTGCACTACCAGCCTTGCGTTGATTTGCGCACGGGGCAGGTGGTGGCCGCCGAGTGCCTGCTGCGCTGGCCGGTGCCAGGCGGAAAATTTATTCCCCCAGACCAATTTATTCCCCTGGCTGAACAGGCCGGTTTGATGCTGGCCTTGGGGCATTGGGTCATTGCCACGGCCTTGCGCTGGCGCAAAAGCTTGGTAGGGCGGGTGAATGATGCCTTTCGGGTGGCGATCAATGTCTCGCAAGTGCAATTTGCCGAGCCCGATTTTGTCGAGCAAGTATTGGCCTTGGTGGCCGCTTCGGGCGTGCAGGGCTACCAAGTAGAAATTGAGCTGACCGAATCGGTGGCCGTGAGCAAGGTGGAGGATGTGCAAGCCAAGCTCAAAGCCCTGCGGGCCCAGGGCATTCGGGTGGCGATGGATGACTTTGGCACGGGCTACTCATCGCTGAGCATCTTGCAGCGCCTGTCGCTGGACAAACTCAAGATTGACCGCAGCTTTGTCAGCGGTGATCCGCCGCAGGCCCAGGCCGACGCTGGCACCGGCGTGCATTTGGAGATTGCGAACACCATCATCACCTTGGCCCAGCACTTAAAACTGACCACCTTGGCCGAAGGCATTGAAACCGATGCGCAGCGCCGGGCGTTGCTGGCGGCAGGCTGTGAACTGGGGCAGGGCTATTTCTTCTCCCGCCCGTTACCAGAGCAAGACTTCTTGCTTTGGTTAGAAAAAAATAGCACTTAAACAGCCTTAAACGCTGATCCTTCAAGCGCAAGCAGCTATGAATTCAGAACTTGAGCGCCTGCAAAATATTTTGGCCCAGGTTTCCAATACCGGGGTCTGGGAGTGGGAGCCAAACACCCAGCACCTGTGGGCCAGCCCAGAATATTTCACCATGCTGGGGCAGCGGCCAGAAGACTTTCCGGATACCCAAGGCAGCCACAATTTGCATGCCATTTGGGTGCAGTGGCTGCATCCGGCGGATCGGGAACGCGCCAGTGCTGACTTTGCGCAGTATTTGGCCGCTGGGGCGCAAGGCATGTACGAAAACGAGTTTCGCATGCGCCATGCCGATGGCTCGTGGGTCTGGATTTGGTCGCGGGGCATGGCCTTGCCGGCTGCCCAAGGGCAAGGTTCAGGGCGGGTGGTGGGGACCCATATCAATATCACCAGCCTCAAGCAGGCCCAAAGCCACCTGCACGAGAGCCAGCAGCGGCTGCAGCGGATCAGCGACAACCTGCCCGATGCCATGGTGTTTCAAATGGACTGTGGCATCGATGGCCAGCAGCGGGTGCTGACCTATATCAACCAGGGCGTGCAGCGCATGCACCAACTGTCCGCGCATGCGGTGCAGCAAGATGCACGCCTGCTGTACCAGCAGTTGCTGCCCGAAGATGCCCGGCGCTTGCAGGCCATTGAGCACGATTGCCTCACCCACCTCACCCCGTTCAAGCTAGAGGTGCGCAGTCGCTTGCCCGATGGCAGCGTTCGCTGGTTCCAGGTGGTTTCCTCCCCCCGGCGGCTGGCCAATGGCCACATTGTGTTTGACGGTATTGAGTTCGACATCACCGAGCGCAAGCTGCATGAGCAGGAAATTCACACCCTCAACACCCAGCTAGAGCAGCGTGTGCAAGAGCGCACGGCGCAGTTGCAAACCACCTTGGAGCGCCTGCAGCAAACCCAGGAAGGCTTGCTGCAAAGCGAAAAACTGGCCTCGCTAGGCGCTTTGGTCGCCGGGGTGGCGCATGAGCTGAGCACCCCAATCGGCAATGCCGTCACCGTCGCCTCTACCTTGCAACACGCCCAGCAGCGGCTGCAGCAGCAGGTGGCCAGTGGGCTGACGCGCACGGCGCTGGCGCAGTATTTGGCCGATGCGCAAGAGGGCAGCGCCATCATCGAGCGCAACCTGCACCGTGCGGCGCAATTGCTGGGCAGCTTCAAACAGTTGGCGGTGGACCAAACCAGCAGCCAGCGGCGGCGCTTTGATTTGCACGAGCTGATGCAAGAAATTGCCCTGACCATGCGCCCAGCCATTCGCCGCACGGCCCATCAATTGCACTGCACCATCCCGCCGCAGCTGGAGTTGGAAAGTTACCCCGGCCCTTTGGGGCAGGTGCTGATGAATTTGATTGCCAATGCTTTGACCCATGCCTTTGCGGCTGGGGTGGCGGGCAATATCTGGGTGCAAGCGTGGCTGTGTGATGACGATTGCGTGCGCCTGGTGGTCAGTGACGATGGCTGTGGCATTCCCGCCAAGCAGCAAAAACGCGTGTTTGATCCTTTTTTTACCACCAAGCTGGGGCAAGGTGGCTCGGGCCTGGGGCTGCACATTGTCTATACCCTGGTCACGGGCTTGCTGGGGGGGCGCATTGCACTCGAGAGCTATTGTGGCCAAGGCAGCCGCTTTACGCTGGAGTTGCCCCTGTGCGCCCCCATGCCCAGCGTTGGCACCGCGCAGGATGCGCCATAGGCGCAGACCGCACCCCCCAATCAAGGGCGCTGGGCGGCATCCGCAGCCCATGGCCTGGGTGATAATTCGCGCCACTATGAGCGGCAATACTTTTGGCACCCTTTTTACCGTCACCAACTTTGGTGAATCCCACGGCCCAGCGATTGGCTGCGTTATTGATGGCTGCCCGCCGGGCATGGCCTTGACAGCGGCCGATATTCAGCACGATCTGGACCGCCGTCGCCCCGGCACCAGCCGCCACGTCACCCAGCGGCAAGAGCCGGACCAGGTGGAAATCCTCTCGGGCGTGTACGAGGGCGTGACCACGGGCACCCCCATTGCCCTGCTGATTCGCAATACCGACCAGCGCAGCAAAGACTATGGCGACATCAGCCAGCAGTTTCGCCCGGGGCATGCCGATTACGTCTATTGGCAAAAATACGGCGTGCGCGATCCGCGCGGCGGTGGGCGCTCTTCGGCGCGGCTGACGGCCCCCACGGTGGCCGCCGGTGCGGTGGCCAAAAAATGGCTGAAAGAAAAATTTGGCACGCAATTTCGGGCCTGCATGACCCAGTTGGGCGAGTTGCCCATTGCCTTTGAGAGCTGGGCGCATGTGGCCCACAACCCTTTCTTTGCCCCCGTGGCCAATGTGCAGGCGCTGGAAGACTATATGGACATGCTGCGCAAAGCGCATGACAGCTGCGGGGCGCGCATTCGCGTGCAAGCCAGCGGTGTGCCCGTGGGCTTGGGGCAGCCGATTTACGACAAGCTCGATGCCGACATTGCCTACGCCATGATGGGGCTGAACGCCGTCAAAGGCGTGGAAATTGGCGCCGGTTTTGACAGCGTTGCCCAGCGCGGCACCGTGCATGGCGATGCCATGACCCCCCAAGGCTTTGCCAGCAACCACGCCGGTGGGGTGCTGGGCGGCATCAGCAGCGGGCAGGATATTGAGGTGAGCATTGCCATCAAGCCCACCAGCTCGATTTTGAGCCCGCGCCCCTCCATCAACATCCATGGAGAGCCGGTCGAGGTGGTCACCAAAGGCCGCCACGATCCCTGCGTTGGCATTCGCGCCGCCCCGATTGCTGAGGCGCTGCTGGCCCTGGTGCTGATGGACCACGCCTTGCGCCAACGCGCCCAGTGTGGCGGCGTGCAGGTGGATTTGGCGGCCATTGCTGCTGCGTTGGATACCCCTATTTAAGATAGCTGTTTGCGCTTGATGCATAAAGGGTTGAGGGTGTTTTATCCCTCAACCCTTTATTTTGTCAGCGTAACCAGCTCCTTTTATTGCTAATACTTAGCAAGCACGCGCCAACGTGCGCGCCAAGGCCTGCGCCGTTAAAGGGCGCTGCGCAGGCCAGCCATCGGCAATGGCCCCATGGGCATAAGCGCCAGCGCAGGCCGCGTGGTGGGCATTGCTGTTTACGTTGTTTTGCATGCTGGCCCAGTGCGCTGCCACCATGCCCGCCAAGACATCGCCGGTGCCGCCGGTCGCCAGCAAGGCATTGCCGGTGGGGTTGATGTGCGGCACCTCGCCCGGGCTGGCAATGATGCTGCCGCTGCCTTTGAGCAGCACGGTGCAGTCAAGGGTGTTGGCCAGGGTGTGCGCCGCCGCCAAGCGGTCGGCTTGCACAGCAGATACGCTGCTATTCAATAGCCGGGCTGCTTCAAGGGGGTGGGGGGTGAGCACGGTGGGCAGGCCCGCTGCCCCCCGGTTTTTCAGGCGCTGGCGCAGCATGGCATCGGCGGCGATGGCGTTCAATGCATCCGCGTCCAGCAGCAAACGAGCGCTGTGCTCCAGCACTTTGGGCAGCAAGGCGGCCACGCTGCTGCCGCCGCCACAGCCGCACACCACCGTGCTGCTGGGCAATTGCGCCAAGGCGGTCACTTGGTTGCGCAGCATGATTTCGGGCGTTTGGGGCAGTTGCTGCAGCTGGCCATGGTCCAGTAGGTGCAGAAACACCCGGCCCGCGCCATGGTGCAGGGCGGCACTGGCAGCCAAAATCGCCGCGCCTTGCATGGCCGCCCCCGCTTGCAAGCCCTGGCCGCCAATGACCAGCACATCGCCAAAACTGCCTTTGTGGCTGGCGTGGCGACGGGCCGCCAATCCTGCCGTGATCGGTGCAGCAGGGTGGTGCAGCCAAGCGGTGGGCGCAGGGCGGGGGGGTGCAATGGGCAGCTGCCCCAGGCCCAGATCATCGAACCAAATTTGGCCCGCCGCATCGCGCCCATCGGCGGTAAATAGGCCGGGTTTCAAGGTCAGCAGGCTCAGGGTGTGGCGCTGTTGGTGGCTGGGGCTGTGGTGCGGTGTTTGCGGTGCATACCCCGCTTGCCACAGGCCGGTGTCGGCCTGCAGCCCGCTGGGCAAATCCACCGCTAAAACCGTTGCCGGGCTGGCATAGCTGTGCTGCAGCAGGGCGGCGATGCGGGGGTTGGCCGCTGCCTGGCTGTGCAAGCCCAGGCCCAGCAGGGCATCCACAATGAGGTCGTGCGGCTGCAGGGGCGGGGGCGTGTCGCTCCAGTGAATGGCTTGGTTTTGTGCTTGCTGCAGCGCGACCAAGGTGTCGCTGCTGCAGCGTTCGCGCTGGCCCAGCCAAGTCAGGGTGACTTTGCGCCCCTGCGCTGCCAGGATGGCCGCAGCGGCCAAGCCATCGCCACCGTTATTGCCTGGGCCGCACAGCACCCACATATGCTGGGCATGCGGAGCCAGCGCCTGGGCCAGCTGGGCGCAAGCGCGACCGGCGCGTTGCATCAAGCTGGGCTGGGGGTGCCATGCCAGCGCCGCCTGCTCCAGGGCGCGGGTGTTGGCACTGTTGAACAGGGGCAGGGGGGTGGCAGGTAGACGCTGGGGCATGGTTTAGCAGTGCAGTGGCTGAGCGCGCTGGGCCCCTTGGCGCAGGGCCTCTGTGAGCAAGCTGCTTTCTGCCAAGAGGCCCAGGTTGAGCAGGGCATCATCGCGACCAGCACCGTGCCAGAGCATCAAGCCCATGGGCAGCTCACCGGGCAGGTGACAGGGAATGCTCAAGGCGCAGCCGTCCAGCATGTTCACCACGCCGGTGTTGCGCAGCAGCAGCGCGTTGGCGGTTACAAAGGCCGCATCGCGGGCCGCATCCTGGGCCGGATCCAGTGCGCTGGCCGGGGCCACCGCCGCGAGCAAGGGCGCAGTGATTGGCGTGGTCGGGCTGAGCAATGCATCAAACCGGGCAATGCGGGCATTGACCTGGGCAATCCAGTCGTTTCGCGCCTGGTGCAAGCGCAGGTAATCGGCAGCGCTCATGTGCCGCCCCGCTTCAATGCGCTGGCGCACGCGTGGATCGTAGTTATGGCCGTGTTGGGCCAGCAGTGGCTCGTGCCAGGCAAAGCTTTCGGCGGCAGCGAGCGTGCCACGGCGGTGGATGGCGGGCAGCGCATCCAGTTCAGGCAGCGCTATTTCTTCAATGTGTGCGCCCGCTTGGCGCAGCAGCGCAATGCTGCGCGTAAAACCGGCGGCAATGGCAGGGGCCAAGTCACTGAGCATCAAGGTGCTGGGAATGGCCAGCCGCCATGCGGCCAGCGGTGCGCAGCTGCGGGTGATGCGTCGCGCGGCCAAAATTTCATGGGCGGTGATGGCATCGCGCACGCTGCGGGTGATGGCGCAGGCGGTATCCAGGGTGCTGGACAGCGGCAGGGTGCCTTGCAGCGGCACCAGATTGGCAGTGGATTTAAATCCCACCAAGCCATTAAGCGCTGCTGGAATGCGAATCGAGCCCCCCGTATCCGACCCCAGCCCCAGCCAAGCGCTGCCGCTGGCCACCGAAGCCGCCGCACCGGAGGAGGAGCCGCCCGGCACATACACATCGCCCAAATCACGCCCCCACAAGGCATCCATGGCCGCCGGTGTGGGGTAGTGCGGGTTGGTGCCCACGCCAGAAAAGGCAAATTCCACCATGTGCGTTTGGCCCATCAGCGTGGCCCCGGCAGCCCGCAAGCGGGCCACCGCCACGGCATCGGTGGTGGCCGCCGGCTGGGCTTGCAAGACTTTAGAGCCCGCGTGGGTGACCCAGCCTTGCACATCAAACAGTGCTTTGACCGACACCGCAACACCGGCCAACGGCAGGTGCAGCGGGGCGCTGCGGTCGGCGTGGTTTTCGTGGGTATCGAGGTGGGTGTAAGCCAACTTGCCAGCAGCGCTGTGCGCCTGGGCGCGGCAGGCCGATAAAGCGGTGGCCGCGCTGGTGCGCCCGTTGGCCAGTTGCGCGCGCAGGGCAGTGAAATCAGAAATCATGGTTCATGCTAGAATTGACAGGCTTTGCTACTTGCACTTGTGCAGGGGTGCGAAGCAAATAACAAATCAGCTTCCTTAAGGTGTTGTTGCCGCCTAATTTTTAACCGGGTAGCAGCAAAATCGAGCTGAATTTTAGACCTAACCTTCTGGAGTATTTATGTCCGTCACTATGCGCGAAATGTTGGAAGCCGGTGTCCACTTTGGTCACCAAACTCGTTTTTGGGACCCGAAAATGGCCCCCTTCATTTTTGGCCATCGCAACAAAATCCACATCATCAACCTGGAAAAAACATTGCCCATGTTCCAGGACGCGCAAAAGTTCGTCAAGCAATTGGCAGCCAAGGGCGGCACTATTTTGATGGTTGGCACCAAGCGCCAAGCCCGCGAGTTGGTCGTTGAGCAAGCCCAGCGCGCTGGCGTGCCCTATGTGGATCAACGCTGGTTGGGCGGCATGCTGACCAACTTCAAAACCGTGAAAACTTCTATCAAGCGCCTCAAAGAAATGAAGGCCCAGCAAGAAGTCGGTTTGGAATCCCTGTCGAAAAAAGAACAGCTGATGTTTGCCCGTGAGCTGGCCAAGCTCGAGCGCGATATCGGCGGCATTCAAGACATGAATGGCCTGCCCGATGCCATCTTTGTGATCGACGTTGGTTTCCACAAAATTGCTATCACCGAAGCCAAAAAACTGGGCATTCCCCTGATCGGTGTGGTCGATACCAACCACAACCCCGTTGGCATTGATTACGTGATCCCCGGTAACGACGACTCGGCCAAGGCTGTGGCGCTGTACGCCCGTGGCATCGCTGATGCCATCCTGGAAGGCCGTGAAGCCCGTCTGAACGAAGTGGTGCAAGCCGTCTCCAGCGAAGGCACCGACGAATTCGTCGAAGTGCAAGAAGGCAGCGCTGCCTAAGCACAGCTTTTCGCTGCCCTCAGGTGCTGCCAACACGCAGCACCGCAGAACAAAGGGGCTCAGGTAGCCCCCTTTTTGTAACTGCTATTTTTAAAGCATTGAACTGAATACGGAGAATCAAAATGGCTGCAATTACCGCAAGCATGGTCGCTGAACTGCGTGGCAAAACCGACGCCCCCATGATGGAGTGCAAAAAAGCCCTGACCGAAGCCGCCGGCGACATGGCCAAGGCCGAAGAGCTGCTGCGCGTGAAACTGGGCACCAAAGCAGGTAAAGCCGCAAGCCGCGTGACCGCTGAAGGTGTGGTCGCCTCGTTTGTTGAAGGCAACCTGGGTGCCCTGGTCGAAGTGAACAGCGAAACCGACTTTGTTTCTAAAAACGATAGCTTCATCGCCATGGCCAAGGCCGCTGCCGAGCTGATCGCCAAACACAACCCTGCCGACATCGATGCCCTGGGTGCGCTGGCTTACGAGCAAGATGGTTTCGGCCCCACCCTGGAAGAAGTGCGCAAAGGCTTGATCGGCAAAATCGGCGAGAACATGTCCTTCCGTCGCTTCAAGCGTTTTGATGGCAGCGAGTTGGCCGCTTACCTGCACGGCTCGCGCATTGGCGTGCTGGTGGCCTTTGAGGGTGATGCCGCTGCCGCCAAAGACGTGGCAATGCACATTGCCGCCATGAAACCGGTGGCCCTGACCAGCGCCGAAGTGCCTGCAGATTTGATCGAAAAAGAGCGCTCGGTGGCTGCTGCCAAGGCTGAAGAGTCGGGCAAGCCGGCCGAAATCGCCGCCAAAATGGTTGAAGGCGCGGTGCAAAAGTACCTCAAAGAAGTCTCACTGGCCGACCAAGTGTTTGTTAAAGCCGAAGACGGCAAGCAAACCGTGGGCGCAATGCTCAAAGCCAAAAACACCACCATCAAAGCGTTTACCCTGTACGTGGTGGGTGAAGGCATTGAGAAAAAAGCCGACGATTTCGCTGCTGAAGTGGCTGCCCAAATGGCCGCTGCCAAAGGTGCTTAATCGGTTTGTTTTAAATTTGCCCTCCCTTTTATTTTTTGCAGGAATCGCACCATGAGCGCACCACAACCCGTCCATCAACGCATTTTGCTCAAGCTGTCTGGCGAGGCGTTGATGGGGGACGATGCTTTTGGAATTAACCAAGCCACCATCGAGCGCATGGTGGCCGAGGTGGCCGAGGTGGCCCGCATCGGTGTGCAAGTGGCGGTGGTGATTGGTGGGGGCAATATTTTCCGGGGCATTGCCGGTGGTTCGGCGGGAATGGATCGTGCCACGGCCGATTACATGGGCATGCTGGCCACGGTGATGAATGCCTTGGCCCTGGCCGATGCCATGGGCAAACAGGGGGTAACGGCCCGGGTGATGTCGGCCATCGACATCCAGCAGGTGGTCGAGCCCTATGTGCGCCCCAAAGCCTTGCAGTACCTCGAAGAGGGCAAAGTGGTGATTTTTGCGGCGGGCACGGGCAACCCTTTCTTCACCACCGATACCGCTGCGTCCTTGCGCGGCGCGGAAATTGGTGCCGAAGTGGTGCTCAAGGCCACCAAGGTCGATGGTGTTTACACCGCCGACCCGATGAAAGATCCCACTGCCACACGCTACACCCGGCTGTCGTTTGACGAGGCCATTGGGCGCCACCTGGGCATCATGGATGCCACGGCCTTTGCCCTGTGCCGCGATCAAAAACTGCCGATTCGTGTGTTCTCCATCGTCAAGCCGGGCGCTTTGATGCGCGTGGTGATGGGCGAGGATGAGGGCACACTGGTGACTGCCTAAAGCCGATTAAGGATTTTTTTAGCCTTCCTGTGTGTAAACATTGGAAGGCTGTTTGTTTTTGGAGAGAAGCCAAATGACCATTGCCGATATCAAGAAAAACGCCGAAACCAAGATGGGGCAATCCATCGAGGCGCTGAAAAACAACCTCTCGCGCATCCGCACGGGCCGCGCCAGCCCCCAGTTGCTGGACACCATTCATGTGGATTACTACGGCTCCATGGTGCCGCTGTCGCAAGTGGCCAACCTGTCGCTGATTGATTCGCGCACCATTGGCGTGCAGCCGTGGGAGAAAAACATGGCTGCCAAGATCGAAAAAGCCATCCGCGAAAGCGATTTGGGCTTGAACCCCGCCTCTTTGGGCGATTTGCTGCGCGTGCCCATGCCGCCCATGAGCGAAGAGCGCCGCAAGGAAATGACCAAGCTGGCCCGCAACGAAGGCGAAGCCTCCAAAGTGGCCGTGCGCAACCTGCGCCGCGATGCCAACGAGAGTGTCAAAAAGCTGGTGAAAGAAAAAGAAGCCTCCGAAGACGATCAAAAGCGCACGGAAGCCGATATCCAAAAACTCACTGATAAATTCATCGCTGAAATTGATGCTCTGGTTTCGGCCAAAGAGCAGGACATCATGGCGGTGTAATGCCTTCGGGTGCTTGTGCTAGCGTGCCCCGGCACATTGCCATCGTCATGGATGGCAATGGCCGGTGGGCCACAAAACGTTTTTTGCCGCGCTTGGCGGGGCATAAAAAAGGGGTCGATGCCTTGCGTCGCTGTGTGCGCCTGTGCATCGAGCGCGGTGTGGCGGTGCTCACCGTGTTTGCCTTTTCGTCGGAAAACTGGAATCGCCCACAGGAAGAAGTCTCTGGCCTGATGGATTTGATGGCGCTGGCCCTGACCCGCGAAGTGCCCGAGCTGGCCCGCGAGGGCGTGCGCCTGCACTTTGTTGGCGAACGCGCAGGGCTGTCAGAGAAGGTGCAGACCGGCTTTGCCCAGGCAGAGCAGATGACCGCGCACAACACGCAGTTGGTGCTGAATATTTGCTTTAACTACGGTGGGCGCTGGGACATGGCCCAGGCAGCGGCCAAAGTGGCAGCCGCTGGCCAGCCTTTGACCGAAGAAAATCTAAGCGCGGCCATGGCCTTGGCCCATGTGAGCGAGCCCGATTTGCTGATCCGTACCGGCGGCGAGATGCGCATCAGCAACTTCTTGCTGTGGCAGGCGGCGTATTCCGAGTTGCTGTTCAGTGATCGGCTCTGGCCCGATTTTGACGCGGCCGATTTGGATGCAGCCATCGCCCAGTATGCCCAGCGAGAACGCCGATTTGGGCAGATATCGGCCCAGATTGCTTCAAAATAAATAGCTGATTGCGCATACCCATAAAAGTATTTAATCCATTTATTTATAAAAATATTGAGAACAAAGCGGGAGCAGCTCCTGTTTAATTCTGGCTGAAGGAAGCTTTGCATGTTGAAACAGCGTGTTATCACCGCCTTGGTTTTGTTGGCCATCCTCTTGCCCGCCTTGTTGCACCCCAACACGCTTGGCTTTAACGCCATTGTGTTGGTGATGGTCAGCGCTGGCGCGTGGGAGTGGGGGCGGCTTAACCTTGTCGGCCCTGTGGCCACCTGGGCCAGTGTGGCCGGGGTCGCCGCTGTTGCGGGCCTGGCTTGGCAGCAGGGCTGGCTGGCCGCTTCCTACCCTTTGCTGTGGTGGGCTGTTGGCGGTGCCTGGGTGTTGGCGGCCAGTTTTTTGGTGCGCCATGGTGTGCCGGTGTGGGCGCGGATTGCGCTGTGGCTGCGCTGGCCTTTGGGGTTGTTGGCCTTGCTGGCCGCAGGCTTGGCCATGGTGCAGGCGCGGGGCATGGGCATCAATTTTTTGCTCTCGGTGCTGTTGTTGGTTTGGATGGCCGACATTGCGGCCTATTTTGCCGGCCGTGCTTTGGGGCAACGGTTTATCAAAGTCAAACTCGCCCCCAGCATCAGCCCCGGCAAAAGCTGGGAAGGGGCCCTGGGCGGGGCCGTGGGGGTGATGCTCATGGCCGTGCTGTGGGTGCAGTGCGATGCCCAGCGGCAGCCCGATTCACTTAGCCTGTTTAGCCATTTGGCGCAGGGCGGGTGGGCCTTGCTGGTGCTGGCCACTTTGTTTTTAACGGCCATGAGCGTGTTGGGTGATTTGGTCGAGTCGCTGATCAAGCGCAGCGCCGGGGTCAAAGACAGCAGCCAGCTGCTGCCCGGCCATGGCGGCGTGCTCGACCGCATTGATGCCCTTGTCCCCACTTTGCCCTTGGCCATGATGCTGGTCAGCAGCGTCACGGTGATTTAAAGAAGTTTTATGAAGCAACGTCTTACGGTGCTGGGTTCGACCGGCTCCATTGGTACCAGCACGCTGGATGTGGTGCGCCGCCACCCCGATCAATTTGAAGTTTTTGCACTCAGTGCGGCCACCCAGGTGGATGCCTTGCTGGCGCAATGCCAAGCCTTCACGCCGCGCTATGCCGTAATGGCAAGTGCAGCACATGCCGCACAGCTGGCCGAGAAATTAAAGCAAAACAACCTTAAAACCGAGGTATTGCAAGCGCCAGATGCACTTGAAACGATAGCATCGCATGCAGAAGTCGATACCGTCATGGGCGCAATTGTCGGCGCTGCAGGCTTGGCCCCGTGCCTGGCGGCTGCGCGGGCGGGCAAACGGCTGCTCCTGGCCAATAAAGAGGCCCTGGTGGTTGGCGGTGCCCTGTTTATGCAGACCGTGCAAGACCATGGCTGCACGCTGCTGCCCATTGATAGCGAGCACTCGGCCATTTTCCAATGCCTGCCGGAAGACCGCAGCACCTGGGCGCAGCGCGTGCACAGCATCATCCTGACGGCCTCGGGCGGGCCGTTTCGCCAGCGCGACCCGGCTACGCTGGGGCAAGTCACCCCTGCGCAAGCGTGCAAGCACCCCAACTTCAGCATGGGGCGCAAGATTTCGGTTGATTCCGCCACCATGATGAACAAAGCGCTGGAGGTGATCGAGGCGCGCTGGCTGTTTGGTATGGCGCCCGAGCAAATTCGGGTGGTCATTCATCCTGAGCAAATTGTGCATTCCATGGTGCAGCTGCAAGACAGCTCCATCCTCGCGCAACTGGGCACGCCCGATATGCGCGTGCCGATTGCCTGCGGCATGGCTTGGCCTGAGCGCATCAGCAGTGGCGTGGCCCCCTTGGATTTCACCCAAATGGCAGCGCTGACGTTTGAAGCGGCCGATGCGGTGCGCTTTCCCGGTTTGCATTTGTCGTGGCAAGCGCTCAAAGCCCCTGAAGGCACCACCACCGTGCTCAATGCCGCCAACGAGGTGGCCGTGGCCGCTTTTTTGGCGGAACGCTTGCCTTTTGACCGCATCCAAGCCGTCAATCAAGCCACGCTGGCCCAGTTGGTGCCACACGAGCGCCCCGCCAGCGTCGCCGCGTTGCTGGATCTGGATGCCCAGGCCCGCGCCGTTGCGGCGCAAATCGCCCAGCGTTGGGTTGTATAGGGCGGTGCACAGCGGTGTGTGCTTGGGCCCGTAAGGAATGACATGTTGCTAACCCTTGTTGCTTTTTTGGTCGCCCTGGGGCTGCTGATTGCGATTCATGAATATGGCCACTACCGCGTGGCCGTGGCCTGTGGCGTGAAGGTGTTGCGCTTTTCCATCGGCATGGGCAAACCCTTGCTGCGCTGGCGCAAAAAGGGTAGCGATACCGAATTTGTGATTGCCGCGCTGCCGCTGGGCGGCTACGTCAAGATGCTCGATGAGCGCGAAGGCAGCGTGCCTCTTGAAGAGCGCCATCTGGCCTTTAACACCCAGCCACTGCGTGCGCGGGTGGCGATTGTGGCCGCCGGCCCTTTGGCCAATTTGATCTTGGCCGTGGCCTTGTACAGCCTCATCAATTGGTTGGGCGTAGAAGCGCCCAAGGCCGTCATTGCCAGCCCGGTGCCTGGCAGCATGGCCGAGCAGGCTGGCTTGCAAGCGCAAGACTGGGTGCAGTCGGCACACATTCAGGGGCAAACCGAGGCGATTCGCTCTTGGGACGATTTGCGCTGGCAGCTGACCCAAGGGGCCCTGAACGGCCAGGATCTGCAGCTTCATGTCACCGATGCCCGTGGCCTGCATGCCCGCCCAGTGCTGCTGCCTTTGTCCAATATTCAAGCGGCTGAAGTGGATGCGGCCTTGCTCTCGCGCATTGGTTTGGTCGCGCCGTGGATGCCTGCCGTGGTGGGCGACGTGCTGCCCGATACCCCAGCTAGCCAAGCGGGCTTGCGCGATGGGGATGCCGTCTTGGCCGTCGATGGCCAGCCCATGCACGACGGTGCCCAACTGCGCCAAACCATTCGTCTCAACACCCAAGGCCGCGTGCAGCACTGGGCCATTGAGCGTGCCGGTAGCACACTCACATTGCCCGTCACGCCAGAAGTTGTGCAAAGCCCGCAGGGCCCCTATGGCCGCATTGGAGCCATGATTGGCCGTGCGCCAGAAATGGTCACGGTGCAGTACGGCTTTATCGACGGGATGGTTGCTGGTGCTGGCAAAACGTGGGAGGTGGCCATCCTGAGTCTGCGCATGATGGGCAAGATGCTGGTGGGCGAAGCATCGGTGAAAAATCTTAGCGGGCCGCTGACCATTGCCGACTATGCGGGCAAGTCCGCCAGCATGGGGCTGATGCAATATTTGGCGTTTTTGGCGCTGATCAGCGTCAGCCTTGGGGTGCTCAATCTCTTGCCGTTGCCCGTTTTGGACGGGGGGCACCTGATGTATTATCTATGGGAGGCAGTCACCGGGCATCCGGTCAGCGAAAGCTGGATGCAAGGGCTGCAGCGAGTGGGAATCGGCATCTTGGTATTATTGATGGCTGTGGCTGTTTTTAATGATATTCAACGCCTGTTTGCAGCATAAATTACTGGTTGCTTAATCTAAAAATACTTTGCCTGGCTTCTCCAGGCTGTTTTAAATCCTCATGAAACTACCCGTTCAATACTTGGGCGCACGCACTGTTGTGGCCGCTGCCGCTTTGCTTACCGTGGCCCAAATGGCCTGGGCCTTAGAGCCCTTCAAGGTGCAAGATATTCGTGTTGAGGGCTTGCAGCGCGTAGAAGCAGGAACCGTTTTTGCTTCCATCCCCGTGCGTGTGGGCGACGAATACGATGACGAAAAAGGCACCGCAGCCATTCGTGCCCTGTTTGCCCTGGGCTTGTTCAAAGACGTACGCCTAGAGGCCAATGGCGATGTGCTGGTGGTGGTCGTTGAAGAGCGCCCCACCATTGCCAATGTTGAATTTGTTGGTACCAAAGAGTTTGACAAAAAAGCCTTACAGCAATCGATGCGCGATGTCGGTCTGGCCGAAGGCCGCCCATTCGATAAAGCCTTGGCCGATCGGGCCGAGCAAGAGCTCAAGCGCCAATACATCAGCCGCAGCTTGTACGGTGCGGAAGTGGTGGTTACCGTCACCCCCATTGAGCGCAACCGGGTGAATTTAACGTTCTCGGTGGTGGAAGGCAAAGCGGCAAAAATCAATGAAATTCGCATTGTGGGCGCCAACGCCTTTAGCGAATCCACCTTGAAAAAACAAATGGACCAAGATACCGGCGGCTGGATGAGCTGGTACACCAAATCCAATCGCTATGCACGCAGCAAGCTCAATGCGGACTTGGAAACCCTGCGTTCCTACTATTTGAAGCGCGGTTACATCGATTTTCGTATTGATTCCACCCAAGTGGCCATCTCGCCTGACAAAAAGAATATCTCTTTGGTGATCAATATCCACGAGGGCGAACGCTTTGTTGTCTCGGATGTGCGTCTGGAAGGGAACTACCTCGATCGTGAAGATGAATTCAAGTCGTTGGTGAAAATTAAACCCGGTCAGCCCTATAACGCTGAATTGGTCACAGATACGACCAAAGCGTTTGCTGATCACTTTGGTAATTTTGGCTTTGCCTTTGCCCGTGTAGAGGCCGTCCCCGAAATTGACCGCGAAAACAACCGCGTGAGTTTTGTTCTGCAGGCCGAACCTTCACGCCGCGCTTATGTGCGCCGCATCCAGGTGGCTGGCAATGAGCGCACCCGCGATGAAGTGATTCGCCGCGAGTTTCGCCAGTATGAATCCTCTTGGTACGACGGAGAAAAAATTAAACTCTCGCGTGACCGAATTGACCGTTTAGGTTTCTTTACTGAAGTGGATATGGACACCCAAGAGGTTCCAGGCTCTCCAGACCAGGTTGATTTGGTTACAACAGTCAAAGAAAAACCCACAGGCTCGGTAACTTTGGGTGCCGGTTTCTCAAGCGCTGAAAAAGTGACCTTGAGCTTTGGTATTAAGCAAGAAAATGCGTTCGGCTCTGGTAATTACCTGGGTATTGATGTAAATACTGGCAAATACAACCGCACTTTGGTGGTCAGCACTACGGATCCGTATTTCACCCAAGATGGTGTCTCGCGCACGATTGATCTTTACTACCGCACTTCGCGCCCTTACTCGTATGTGGTGGATGACACCGAGGTTGGCACCAGCGATATGTACAAGATCCTCTCCAAAGGGGCATCTATCCGCTTTGGTGTGCCATTTAGCGAATTGGATACGGTGTATTTTGGTGCTGGCATCGAGCAAACCAGCATTAAATCCGGCCAATACATGCCGTTGTACTTCACCCCTTATGCGGGTAAGAGTAATACGGCCATTCCTTTAACCCTGGGCTGGGGGCGCGATTCGCGTGATAGTGCATTGGCTCCGAATGAAGGGCGCTACCAGCGTTTGAATGCGGATTGGTCGATGGCGGGCGATTTAAAATACATCAAAGCCAATTACCAGTTCCAACAATACATTCCAATCACCAAGGCGATCACCTTTGCATTTAATACCGAAATTGGCTGGGGCAAAGGTTTGGGCGGTAAAGAATTTCCCGTATTTAAGAATTTCTACGCAGGTGGTTTAGGCTCAGTGCGTGGCTTTGACCAAGGCAGCCTAGGCCCTCGCTCATATTGCTACCAAGGCGAGGCCACACCCTGCACCTCTTACTCTTTCGTAGGGGGAGCAAAAATGGCGGTGATGAACTTCGAGCTGATCGCCCCTTTCCCGGGCAATGGCAATGATAAAACCTTGCGCTGGTTTACCTTCTTTGACATGGGGAACGTTTTTGGCGAAAACGATCCGATTCGTACTAACGAGCTTCGTGCTTCGGCCGGCATTGGTTTAAGTTGGATTTCTCCTTTAGGGCCTTTGCGCTTGGCTTGGGCTACCCCAGTGCGCAAGAAACCGCAGGATAAACTGCAAAAAATTCAATTTCAAATTGGGACTTCTTTCTAATGAAAAAATTTACTCGCACCATCGTCGCCGCCTCTTTGCTGGCCGGTCTGAGCTTTTCGGCGTTTGCTGACTTTAAAGCCGGT
Source organism: Comamonas denitrificans (assembly GCF_042654745.1). NCBI lineage: Bacteria > Pseudomonadati > Pseudomonadota > Betaproteobacteria > Burkholderiales > Comamonadaceae > Comamonas > Comamonas denitrificans. The sequence goes on along the minus strand of NZ_JBHSEY010000044.1, from coordinate 54,202 downwards.
TTTGTCAATACCGATCGGGTATTTCGCGAAGCGAATGCCGCAAAAACTGCTCAAACCAGGTTAGAGCAAGAGTTTTCCAAGCGCGAAAAGGAATTGATCGCTCTGCGTGACAATTTAAAGCGCGGCTCCGATGCGTTTGAACGCGATGCGCCGACCATGTCGGAAAGCCAGCGCGTGACCAAGCAGCGTGACTTGGTTGAGCAAGACCGTGAATTCCAGCGCAAGAGCCGTGAATTCCAAGAAGATCTGGGCAACCGGAAAAACGAAGAACTGGCCAAGGTTCTGGACCAAGCAAACAAAATCGTGCAGCAAGTCGCCGAGGCCGAGCAGTACGACGTGATTTTGCAAGAAGCGGTTTACGTCAACCCTAAGCATGACATCACCGACAAGGTGATTAAAGCTTTGAACGCCGCCAAGTAAGGCGGGCCAGGGCGTGGGTTTGCAGCTTGGTCAGATTGTGGCGGCTCTGGGAGGGTGTCTGGAGGGGGGAGACCCCCAAACACCGATTACCCGGATTGCCCCTTTGGAATCGGCCGATGCCCACAGCATCAGCTTTTTGCACAATCCGCGCTACGCGGCCCAATTGGCGCAAAGCCAGGCGGCCTGCGTTATTGTTGCGCCCGCCATGCGCGAAGCTGCTTTGGCCCATGGTGCTTGCATTACCACGCCAGACCCTTATGCCTACTTTGCGCGCTTGACCCAGCTGTGGCAGGCCCAGCAACCTCCGGCCTGGCCGCAAGGGGTGCATCCAACTGCGGTGGTGCATCCTGAAGCCCGGGTTGATCCCTCTGCCAGCGTTGGCCCCCATTGCACCATCGAGCGTGGTGCCGTTGTGGGGGCGCAGACGGTTTTACGCGCTCGGGTGCACATTGGCCAAGGCTGCACCATTGGCGAGCGCTGCATTTTGCATCCCGGCGTGGTTATTGGTGCCGATGGCTTTGGGTTTGCCAAACAAAATGGCCAATGGCAAAAAATTGAGCAGCTGGGTGCTGTGGTGATTGGTGATGATGTTGAAATCGGTGCCAACACCTGCATTGACCGGGGCGCTTTGGATGATACGGTGATTGCCGACGGTGTAAAAATCGACAATTTGGTGCAAATTGCCCACAACGTCAAAATTGGCGCGCACACGGTGATTGCGGGCAATACCGGCATTGCTGGTAGCGCAAAAATTGGTGCCCATTGCTCTATTGGTGGGGCGGCGAATATTTTGGGGCATTTGCAAATCGCTGATGGCACCAGTATTTCACCCACTTCGATGGTCACGCGCTCTATTCATAAGCCGGATTTATATACTGGAATTTTCCCAATTCAAACCAATGCCGAATGGGAAAAAAATGCGGCTTCGTTAAAGCAGTTGTCACAACTGCGCGAACGAATTAAGAAACTTGAAAAAGCACTCAATGCTTTGACAGAGGATAAATAAAAACATGATGAATATTCACGCAATCCTGAAACAACTGCCGCACCGTTACCCGTTTTTACTGGTTGATAAAGTTGTTGAGCTTGAGCGCAATGCACGAATTTTGGCGGTAAAAAACGTCACTTTCAATGAGCCGTTCTTTATGGGGCATTTTCCAGGTCGCCCGGTCATGCCCGGTGTCTTGATGCTCGAAGCCTTGGCCCAGGCAGCCGGTTTGCTGGCATTTGATGCCATGGGGCAAGTGCCGGATGAAAATAATATCTACTATTTTGTTGGCATTGATTCGGCCCGTTTTAAGCGCCCGGTCGAGCCTGGTGACCAGCTGCTTTTGGAGGCCTCGATTGATCGCATTCGGGGCGGAATTTGGAAATTTAAAGGTGTTGCACGTGTCGGCGATGAAATCGCTTGCGAAGCCGAGCTGATGTGTACCATGCGCTACGTTGGCCCTGATAAGCAGGACAAGCAGGCGTAAGCGGCTGCCTATGTCGCAACACATTCACTCTACCGCTTTGATTGCCGAAGGTGCCGTTGTGCACCCGTCGGTATCGGTGGGCGCGTACAGCATTATTGGCCCTGACGTTGAGATTGGTGAAGGCACATGCATTGGGCCGCATTGCGTGATTGAGGGCCATACCCGCATTGGGCGCAATAACCAGATTTTTCAATTTGCTTCGTTGGGGGCGCAGCCGCAGGATAAAAAATATGCCGGTGAGCCCACGCGCTTGGAAATTGGCGATGGTAATACCATTCGCGAGTTTTGCACTTTTAATACCGGTACAGCGCAAGACGAAGGGGTCACCCGGATTGGCAATAACAACTGGGTGATGGCCTATGTGCATATTGCCCACGACTGCCAAGTCGGCAATAACACCATTCTTGCCAATAATGCCACTTTGGCGGGGCATGTGCATGTGGGGGATTGGGTCATTTTGGGTGGCCTTACAGGAGTGCATCAATTTACCCGTATTGGTGCCCATGCTATGGCGGGATTTTCCAGCCATATTTCTCAGGATGTTCCGCCTTTTATGATGGTCGATGGTAATCCTTTGGCTGTGCGCAGTTTCAATATCGAAGGTTTGCGCCGCCGGGGGTTCACTCCGGCACGGATTCAAGCGGTCAAAACCATGCACAAGCTGCTGTACCGCCAGGGGCTGACTTTGCAAGCGGCCTTGGCCGCCTTGCCAGTGTTGGCCGAGAAAACGCCCGAAGCTGCTGCCGATGTGGCCTTGATGCAGGATTTTCTGCAGGCCTCGACCCGTGGCATTGCACGCTAAACCCTGTTTGGCGCCTTGAGCCGACGAATTTCGTTAATCGCCATGCCCGATCCTATGCCTGTGGCGGTCACGCCACCTCAGTCACCCCGTATTGCCATGGTCGCCGGAGAAACCTCCGGCGATTTGCTCTCTGGCCTGCTGCTGGATGGCTTGCTGCGCCGTTGGCCCGATTTGCACGCCTACGGCATTGGCGGGGCCATGATGCAGCGGCGCGGATTTCATGCTTTGTATAGCAGTGAGCGCTTGGCAGTTCACGGTTACAGCTTTGAAGTCCTCCTAAAACTGCGAGATATATTAAAAATTCGCTCTGCGTTGCGCAGCCAGCTGCTGCAAGAGCGGCCAGCGGTGTTTGTCGGGGTGGATGCCCCCGATTTCAATCTGGGGTTAGAGCGCGATTTGCGGGCGCAAGGCATCAAAACCGTGCATTTTGTCTGCCCCTCGATTTGGGCTTGGCGGCCTGAGCGAATCCACAAAATTCGTGCTGCAGCCGATCACGTGCTGTGCCTGTTTCCGTTTGAGCCCGCGTTGCTGGCTGCGCAAGGCATTGCGGCCACTTTTGTCGGTCACCCCTTGGCCCAGGTGATTCCTGAGCAGCCCGACAAACAGGCGGCGCGGCAGGCTTTGGGCTTGGCCATGGATGCCCCCGTGTTGGCCGTGTTGCCCGGCAGCCGCCGCGCGGAGGTGCAATACATTGCGCGGCCTTTTTTGCAGGCAACGGCCTTGCTGCTGCAGCGCATGCCGCAACTGCAAGTGTTGCTGCCCGCCGTGCCCGCTTTGTATGACCAGCTCCAGGCCTTGCTCAGTGCGTTGGGTTTGGGCGCGCGCGTGCAGTTGCTGCCCGGCCAGTCGCACACGGCCTTGGCGGCGTGCGATTGCACCTTGATTGCCAGTGGCACGGCCACGTTGGAGGCGGCCTTGTTCAAACGCCCGATGGTGATTGGCTACCACATGCACCCGATCAGCTGGTGGTTGATGCGGCGCAAGCAATTGCAGCCCTGGGTGGGGCTGCCGAATATTTTGTGCCAGGATTTTGTGGTGCCGGAATTGCTGCAAGACCGCGCCACCCCGGCCGCCCTGGCCGATGCGGTGCAGCAGTGGCTGACCCCCGAGGCCGCGCCCCAGGTGGCGGCGGTGCAGCAGCGCTTTGCGGCCCTGCACCAGTCCTTGCTGCGTGATACTTCTACCTTGGCGGCACAAGCCATTGAGACTTTGATTTATGCCTGAGCAAATTGGTTTGCCCTGGCCCTGCGCAGGTTTGTTGGCCGGGGTCGATGAAGCGGGGCGTGGCCCTTTGGCGGGGCCCGTGGTGGCTGCTGCGGTCATTTTGGACGAGCTGCAGCCCATTGCCGGTCTGACCGACTCGAAAAAACTCACCGCCAAACGCCGCGAAGCCTTGTTTGATGAAATTCGTGCCAAAGCCTTGTGCTTTTGCGTGGCGCAGGCCAGCGTTGAAGAAATTGACCAGTTAAACATCTTGCACGCCACCATGCTGGCCATGCAGCGGGCGGTGGAAGGCCTGCGCTTAAAACCGGCCTTGGTGCAAGTAGACGGCAACCGCCTGCCGCGCCTGGCGGTGCAGGGCGAAGCGATTGTCAAGGGCGACTTGCTGGTGCCGGCGATTTCGGCGGCCTCTATTTTGGCCAAGGTCACGCGCGATCGCTGGTGTGCCGAGTTTGATGTGCGCTATCCCGAATACGGCTTTGCCGCGCACAAAGGCTATGGCACAGCGCAGCATATGCAGGCCTTGGCCCGGCTGGGGGCCACTTCGGCACACCGGCGCAGCTTTGCTCCGGTGGCCCGGGCGCTGCAAAGCCAAGGGGCCGGGCAAGGAGAAAAGGCATTATGAAAATCATCACCATCACCTCCCGTGACAACGGATTTATCAAAGACCTCAAGCGCCTGGCCCGCGAGGCCAGTGCTTACCGGCGCTTGGGCTATGTCTGGCTGGAGGGCGATCACCTGTGCCGTGCTGCACTTACAAGAGGGCTTCGCGCTGATACAGCGGTGTTTTCTGACTCTTATTGGTCTGAAACATCGAAAGAATGGGCGCAAACAGCTAGCAAAGTTGTAATCCTGCCGGATGCCTTGTTTGCCGAGATCAGCGCCCTGGAGTCCCCCGCCAAGATGGGTTTCATCTTGCCCTGGCAAGGGGCTGCCACCCAGTTGCAACCGGGGGTGGCCACCTTGGTGCTTGATCGGGTGCAAGATGCCGGCAACGTCGGTGCCATGCTGCGCAGCGCCAGTGCCTTTGGTTTTGCCCAGGTGCTGGCGCTCAAAGGCACGGCAGCGTTGTGGAGCCAAAAAGTGCTACGCGCCGGCATGGGGGCGCATTTTGGTTTGCACTTGGTGGAGTCGGCCAGTGCAGCCGATATTGCCCAGCTGAATGTGCCGCTGCTGGCCACCAGCTCGCACCAAGGCGCGTTTCTCCACCAGGCCGATTTGCCCTGGCCGTGCGCCTGGGCCATGGGCCATGAAGGGCAGGGCGTAGGCCCTGAGGTGGCCAACCAGGCCCAGCTGTGGGTGCGCATTGCCCAGCCTGGGGGCGAGGAGTCGCTCAATGTCGCTGCCGCAGCAGCCATTTGTTTGCACGCCAGTGCGCTACAGGCCTGCAAGCAAGTCGGGTAATCCCGAATGGCATGCGCAAAACGTGAGGAGCGAGTCGCTATAATGAGAGGCTTTCAGCTAACCTACTTTACGCCTAGCGTCGTTTTTTGGCCACTTCTGCTGTAAGCTGCCGCACAACTCTAGGTTGTCAAGCACACGCTGGGCGTAACCGAAATCAACTCGGAGAACCCAGTGCTTTTGTCTCTTCAGGGAGCGTTCCCTTCCGCCATCTTGGCGCTCGCAGACGGCACGGTCTTTATTGGCAACTCCATCGGTAGCACAGGGACTACCGTCGGAGAAGTGGTGTTTAACACCGCCATGACCGGCTATCAAGAAATCCTCACCGACCCCAGCTATTGCCAGCAAATCGTCACTTTGACCTATCCGCACATTGGCAGCTACGGCGTCAATGCGCAAGACATGGAATCTGCCAAAGTGCAGGCCGCTGGACTGGTCATTCGCGATCTGCCCTTGACCGTCAGCAATTTCCGTGCCGAGCAAAGTTTGTCTGAATTTTTGACCAGCCAAGGCACGGTGGCCATTGCCAATATTGACACCCGTCGGCTGACGCGCGTGCTGCGTGAAAAAGGATCGCAAAACGGTGCCATTGTGGGCTTGGCCGCCGGTGAGCAGGTCACCCCCGAACGCATCGCCGCCGCCATCGCTGCCGCGCAAAACGCCCCCAGCATGGCGGGGTTGGATCTGGCCAAGGTGGTCAGCACCCCTGAAACCTATGTCTGGGAACAGACCGAATGGAAGCTGGGCCAGGGCTTTGGCCAGCTGGAAAACCCGCGCTTTCACGTTGTGGCCTATGACTTTGGTGTCAAGCGCAACATTTTGCGCATGCTGGTCAGCCGCGGCTGCAAGCTGACGGTGGTGCCAGCGCAAACGCCTGCGGCCGAGGTGCTGGCGCTCAATCCGGATGGTATTTTCCTCTCCAACGGCCCTGGCGATCCGCAGCCGTGCGATTACGCGATTGCGGCAGTGCAGACCTTCTTGGCGCAAGGCATTCCCTTGTTTGGCATTTGCCTGGGGCACCAAATCATGGCGCTGGCGCTGGGGGCCAAGACCTTCAAGATGGCGCATGGCCACCACGGCGGCAACCACCCTGTCAAAACCCTGGCCAACGGCCATGTGTGCATCACCAGCCAGAACCACGGCTTTGCGGTGGACACCGACTCTTTGCCTGCCAATGTCCGCGCTACCCACATCAGCTTGTTTGATGGCACCTTGCAAGGCTTGGAATGCACGGACAAGCCTGCCTTTAGCTTTCAGGGCCACCCGGAAGCGGCACCCGGCCCCAACGACATTGGCCACTTGTTTGACCGCTTTACTGCGTCCATGGCAGCCACCCAGGAGAAAAAATAATGCCCAAGCGCACCGACCTTAAAAGTATTCTGATCATTGGCGCCGGCCCCATCATCATTGGCCAGGCGTGCGAGTTCGATTATTCCGGCGTGCAGGCCTGCAAGGCCCTGCGCGAGGAAGGCTACAAAGTCATCCTGATCAACAGCAACCCCGCCACCATCATGACCGACCCGGCCACGGCGGACGTGACCTACATTGAGCCGATCACTTGGCAGACGGTGGAACAGATCATTGCCAAAGAGCGCCCGGATGCCATCCTGCCCACCATGGGCGGACAAACGGCGCTGAACTGCGCCCTGGATCTGTGGCACCACGGCGTATTGGACAAATACGGTGTGGAACTGATTGGTGCCAAGCCCGAGGCCATCGACAAGGCCGAAGACCGCCTGAAGTTCAAAGATGCCATGACCAAAATTGGTCTGGAGTCGGCCCGTTCGGGCATTGCGCACAGCATGGACGAAGCCTGGGAAGTGCAAAAGCGCGTGGGCTTTCCCACCGTGATTCGCCCCAGCTTCACCCTGGGCGGCACCGGCGGCGGCATTGCCTACAACGCCGAAGAGTTTGAAACCATTGCCAAGCGCGGCCTGGAAGCCTCGCCCACCACCGAGTTGCTGATTGAAGAATCGCTGCTGGGCTGGAAAGAGTTTGAGATGGAAGTGGTGCGCGACAAGGCGGACAACTGCATCATCATCTGCTCGATCGAAAACCTCGACCCCATGGGCGTGCATACCGGCGACTCGATCACCGTGGCCCCGGCGCAGACCCTGACCGACCGCGAGTACCAAATCCTGCGCGATGCCAGCATTGCCGTGCTGCGCGAAATTGGTGTGGACACGGGTGGCTCCAACGTGCAATTTGCCATCAACCCCAAGGATGGCCGCGTCATCGTGATCGAGATGAACCCGCGCGTGAGCCGCTCCTCGGCACTGGCTTCCAAGGCCACGGGCTTCCCGATTGCCAAGGTCGCGGCCAAGCTGGCGGTGGGCTACACCCTGGACGAGCTGAAAAACGAAATTACCGGCGGCGCAACCCCCGCTTCGTTTGAGCCCAGCATCGACTACGTGGTCACCAAAATCCCACGTTTTGCCTTCGAAAAATTCCCCGCAGCCAACGACCGCCTGACCACCCAGATGAAGTCGGTGGGCGAAGTGATGGCCATGGGCCGCACCTTCCAAGAATCCTTCCAAAAAGCCCTGCGTGGCCTGGAAGTGGGCGTGGACGGCATGAACGAAAAAACCCAGGACCGCGAAACCCTGGAAAAAGAGCTGGGCGAGCCCGGCCCCGAGCGCATCTGGTACGTGGGTGATGCGTTTGCCATGGGCCTGTCGGTCGATGAAGTGTTTGACCTGACCAAGATCGACCGTTGGTTCTTGGTGCAGATTGAGCAAATCGTCAAGATCGAACTCGACCTGGACAAGCTGTACGCCGAAAAAGGCGAACAAGCCCTGGCCAGCATCGACGCGGCCACGCTGCGCACGCTCAAACAAAAAGGCTTCTCGGACCGTCGGCTGGCCAAGCTGCTGCACACCACCGAAAAAGCCGTGCGCGAAGCCCGCCGTGCGCTGAAAGTGCGCCCTGTGTACAAGCGCGTGGACACCTGCGCGGCCGAATTTGCCACCAACACCGCTTACATGTACTCGACGTACGACGAAGAGTGCGAAGCAGCGCCTACCAGCAAGAAAAAAATCATGGTGCTGGGCGGTGGCCCCAACCGTATCGGCCAAGGCATTGAGTTTGACTACTGCTGCGTGCATGCAGCGCTGGCGATGCGCGAAGACGGTTACGAGACCATCATGGTCAACTGCAACCCCGAAACCGTCTCGACCGACTACGACACCTCTGATCGCTTGTACTTCGAGCCGCTGACGCTGGAAGACGTGCTGGAAATCGTCGATCTGGAGCAGCCCGAAGGTGTGATCGTGCAGTACGGCGGCCAAACGCCTTTGAAGCTGGCCCTGGGCCTGGAGCGCGAAGGTGTGAAGATCATCGGCACCACGCCCGACATGATCGACGCCGCCGAAGACCGCGAGCGCTTCCAAAAGCTGCTGCACGATCTGAACCTGCGCCAGCCGCCCAACGCCACCGCCCGCACCGAGGCTGAAGCGCTGGAAAAAGCCGCAGCCCTGGGCTACCCCCTGGTGGTGCGCCCTAGCTACGTGCTGGGTGGCCGTGCCATGGAAATCGTGCACGAGCAGCGCGATCTGGAGCGCTACATGCGCGAAGCCGTGAAGGTCTCCAACGACTCGCCCGTGCTGCTGGACCACTTCCTGTCCAACGCCATCGAGTGCGATGTGGACTGCGTGCGTGACCATACTGGCGCGGTGTTCATCGGCGGCGTGATGGAGCACATTGAGCAAGCGGGCGTGCACTCCGGTGACTCGGCCTGCTCGCTGCCGCCGTACTACCTCAAGGCCGAAACCGTGGCCGAGATCAAGCGCCAAACCGCTGCCATGGCCGCAGGCCTGAACGTGGTCGGCCTGATGAACGTGCAGTTCGCCATCCAGGAAACCGAGGGCGGCGACGTGATCTACGTGCTGGAAGTCAACCCCCGCGCCTCGCGCACGGTGCCGTTTGTCTCCAAGGCTACGGGCATCCAGCTGGCCAAGGTGGCCGCGCGCTGCATGGCCGGCCAAACCCTGGCCAGCCAGGGCGTGACCAAAGAGGTGACCCCGCCGTACTTCAGCGTGAAAGAGGCCGTGTTCCCGTTCGTCAAGTTCCCTGGTGTGGACACCATCCTCGGCCCCGAGATGAAATCCACCGGCGAAGTCATGGGCGTGGGCAAGACCTTTGGCGAAGCCTTCGTGAAAAGCCAGCTGGGCGCTGGCGTGCAGCTGCCCACCCAGGGCAAGGTGTTTTTGACCATCAAAAACGCTGACAAGCCGCGTGCTGTGCAGGTTGCCAAAGACCTGGTGGCCATGGGCTTTGAGCTGGTGGCCACCAAAGGCACCGCCGCTGCGCTGGCGGCCGCCGGTTTGCAGGTGCAGGCGGTGAACAAAGTGACCGAAGGCCGCCCCCACGTGGTGGACATGATCAAGAACGGCGAAATCGCCATGGTCATCCACACCGTGGAAGACCGCCGCAACGCCATTGCCGACTCGCGGGCGATTCGCACCAGCGCCTTGGCTGCGCGCGTGACCACCTTCACCACCATCTTCGGTGCCGAAGCCGCCGTCGATGGCATGAAAGCCATGCGCGCCGGTGCGCTGCAAGTCACTTCGGTGCAAGAGCTGCACGCCCTGCTGGCCTGAAAGCCAGCCCGTCCGGGCCAATTCATCGCACTAAAAACGCGATAAACGGGGCATAATAGCCGCCGATACCTGAGAAAACCGCCGCGTCAATTGTTTGCGCGGCGGTTTGCTTTTGTGCGTTTAATTTGTGGAGAAACTCGTTATGGCAACCCTGCCCATTACCAAGCGTGGCGCTGAAAAGCTCAAAGAAGAACTGCAGCGCTTGAAAACCGTGGAGCGTCCCGCCGTGATCGCCGCCATCGCCGAGGCCCGTGCCCAAGGCGATTTGAGCGAAAACGCCGAATACGAGGCCGCCAAAGACCGCCAAGGCTTTATCGAAGGCCGCATCATGGAGGTGGAGGGCAAGCTCTCGGCCGCGCAGATCATCGACCCCACCGCCCTGGATGCCGGTGGCCGCATTGTGTTTGGTGCCACGGTTGAGCTGGAAGATGAAGACACCGGCACCGCGGTGACCTACCAAATCGTCGGCGAGGACGAGGCCGATTTGAAGTTTGGCCTGATCAACGTCTCCAGCCCCATTGCCCGCGCCCTGATCGGCAAAGAAGAGGGCGATGTGGCCGTGGTCATGGCCCCCGGCGGCGAGCGCAGCTACGAAATTGTGTCGGTGAAATACATTTAATAAATTTGATAGCTGCTTGCGCTTTAATTTAAAGACTTTTATATTGAAAAAGCCTTTAATTCTTTATTAAACAAGCGGAACAAGCTATTTAATTCATACTTTTATACCCTAGCAACACCCCAAAGCCGGGCAACCTGGCCTTGGGGTGTTTGGCTTTATGGGTGTCACTTTGCTGTACCCTGACCGATTGCCAGACGATGAGCAGACGATGACCCGATGGCTTGGGCCATTTATTTAATACCAGGAGACACCCATGAGATTGATGCATCCCCGCGTGCTGATTGGCTGTTTGGCCGCTGCCGCACTGGCTGGCTGCCATACGCTGGCACAGCAGCCCACGCATTGGCACTAGCGCCAGCTTTACCCTCTGGCGCGGCGCAAGTGATTTATCTGGGTGGCGATATCGTCACCCTCAACGATGCGCAGCCCAGCGCCCAGGCACTGGCCATTCGGGATGGGAAAATTTTGGCAGTTGGCCCACAAGCCGAGATCGAAAAAAACCACCAGGCAGCCCACACCCAGGTGGTCAATCTTGGCGGAAAAACCTTGATGCCCAGCTTTATTGATGCCCACAGCCATTACATCAACGCGCTTTCGGTGGCCCATCAGGCCAAGTTGTACGCGCCACCGGCAGGGCCGGGCCAAGATGTCCCCAGCATCATTGCGGCGCTGCAACGGTTTGCCCTAGAGCGCAAGATTGCGCCTGGTGAAATGATCATGGGCTACGGCTATGACGATACGGTGATGCCCCAGGGGCGTTTGCTCAATCGCGACGATCTCGATCGTGCCTTCCCGAACCACCCGGTGCGCGTGGATCACGTCTCAATGCACGGCACGGTGCTCAACACCTTGGCACAAAAGTTCTACGGCATTGGTGCGGACACCCAAACCCCCGACGGCGGCATCATCGTGCGCAAGCCTGGGACGAATGAGCCCTACGGTTTGATCATGGAAACGGCTTTTTTGCCAATATTTGAAAAAGCCGCGCCGCTGACACCGCAGCAAGAGATTGAGGGCACCAAGGCCGCGCACCAGATGTACGCCCAAGCGGGCATCACCACAGCGCAAGAGGGGGCCACGCACCTGAGCGCGTTGCAAACCATTTACCGCGCCGCCGCTGCCGGGGCCAACAGCATTGATGTGGTTGCCTACCCGTTCATCACCGATCTGCAAAATACCCTCACCCAGTTTCCGGTGGCCAGCTGGGGGCAGTACCAGCAGCGGGTGAAAATTGGCGGGGTCAAAATCACCATTGACGGCTCCCCGCAAGGGCGAACCGCTGCCTTCACCACCCCCTACCTCACGGGCGGGCCGGGCGGCGAAAAGGATTGAAAGGGGCAGCTGATTGCTTCGCAGGCGGTGATCAACCAAGCGCTCAAGCAGGTGTACGACTTGAATGTGCCAGTGCTCTTTCACGTCAATGGCGATGCAGCGATTGATTCCCTGCTCGCAGCGCATGAATTTGCCGCCGCCCCCGATCTGGGCAAGCCGCGCAATGTGACGGCCATTCACGCGCAGTTCGCGCGCAAAGACCAGATTGGGCAGTTTGTGCAGTACAAGATTCGCCCGTCCTTTTACACACTGCACACCTATTACTTTGCCCAAGCGCACATTAACAACCGTGGCAAAGCGCAAGCCATGTACATCAGTCCCATGCGCGATGCGATTGATGCGGGCTTGCGCCCGACCAACCACACGGACGCGGTGGTTGCCCCGCTGGACCAGATGTTTATGCTGTGGTCTGCGGTCAATCGGATTTCGCGGGACGGCGTGCCCATTGGCCCGGACCAGCGCATCACCGCGCTGGAGGGCCTCAAAGCCATGACGCTGTGGGCTGCCGAGCAGCATGGTGAGCAGGCCACCAAGGGCTCGCTAGAGCCTGGAAAATTGGCCGATCTGGTGATTTTGGATAACAACCCGCTGACCGTTGATCCCATGGCGATCAAGGACATTCGTGTCATCCAGACGCTCAAAGAGGGGCAAATCATCTACCAAGCACCCTAAATACGGCGCTCATTACGGTGCCCACTGCCGCCACCTGTCACCGGTCACCTGTTTACAAATTTCCCACCATATTTTTCGCCACCACCCAGGCATCAAACTGCTGGGCTGTCAGGTGCCCGCTGGCAATGGCGGCTGCGCGCAGGGTGCTGCCTTCTTGGTGGGCTTTCTTGGCGATGGTGGCGGCCTTGTCGTAGCCGATGTGCGGGTTCAGCGCCGTCACCAGCATCAGGGAGCGCTCCACCAGTTCGTCGATGCGCTCGCGGTTGGGCTCAATGCCAACGGCGCAGTGGTCGTTGAAGCTGCGCATGCCATCGGCCAGCAGGCGCACGCTTTGCAGAAAGTTGTGCGCCACCATGGGCCGAAAAACGTTCAGCTCAAAGTTGCCGCTGGAGCCGCCCACGTTGATGGCCACGTCGTTGCCCAGCACCTGGGCGCAGGCCATGGTCAGCGCTTCGCACTGGGTGGGATTGACCTTGCCGGGCATGATGGACGAGCCGGGCTCGTTTTCTGGAATGCGGATTTCGCCAATGCCGCTGCGCGGGCCGCTGGCCAGCCAGCGCACATCGTTGGCGATTTTCATCAGGCTGGCGGCCAAGGTTTTTAAAGCGCCGTGGGCGTGTACCAGGGCATCGCAGCTGGCCAGGGCCTCAAACTTGTTCGGCGCGGTGACCAGGTTTTCCCCGGTCAGGCGGGCCAGTTCTTTGGCCACCGCTTCGGCGTAGCCCTTGGGGGCGTTCAGGCCGGTGCCCACGGCCGTGCCGCCCAGGGCCAGCTCGTTCAGGTGGGGCAGGGCGGCTTGCACATGGGCCGCGCCGTGGCTGAGCTGGGCCACCCAGCCAGAAATTTCCTGCCCCAGGGTCAGCGGCGTAGCATCTTGCAGGTGGGTGCGGCCAATTTTGACGATGTCGGCAAATGCGGTGGATTTATCCGCCAGCGTCTGGCGCAGCAGCTCCAGCGCGGGCAGCAGCCGCTGCTGCAAGGCGACCACGGCGGCCACATGCATGGCGGTGGGGAACACGTCGTTGCTTGATTGGCTTTTATTCACATCATCGTTGGGGTGAACCAGCCGGCCTTCGCCGCGCTGGCCGCCCAGCAACTCGCTGGCGCGGTTGGCCAGCACCTCGTTCATATTCATATTGCTTTGTGTGCCCGAGCCGGTTTGCCAGACCACCAAGGGGAATTCTTCCGGGTGCTTGTCGTCCAGCACCTCATCGGCAGCGGCCAGGATGGCTTTGGTTTTTTTCTCGTCCAGCAGCCCCAGCTTGTGATTGACGGTGGCGCTGGCGCGTTTGACCAGGGCCAGCGCGTGCAGCAGTTCGCGCGGCTGCTTTTCGCCGCTGATGGCAAAGTGGATCAGCGAGCGCTGCGTTTGCGCTCCCCACAAGCGCTGCGCCGGGACGGCGATGGGGCCAAAGCTGTCGGATTCCATGCGGGTGTCGGTCATCGTGCAACTCCTTGTGTGTGATGGCGGTCATGCTAGCCCAACAGGCGCTGGGGCAGCAAACGGGCCGATAGCCAATGCGCCACTCTTGCCACTCTTGTATAAGAGCTTGCCCAGGTCAGCTGGGTGTAGGGGTCTTGGCCCGATAATCCCGGGATACCCTCCCGCGCACAGCGCTTTCTTTGACCGTAGAGAGACGATGACTACCACCATTCGCTACCAAGACTTGGTTGAATCTGTTGCAGCTTCCCTGCAATACATCAGCTACTACCACCCGGCCGACTACATCCAGCACCTGGCCCGTGCCTATGAGCGCGAGCAAAGCGCTGCCGCCAAAGATGCCATGGCGCAGATTTTGACCAACTCCAAAATGGCCGCCTTTGGCCACCGCCCGATTTGTCAGGACACCGGCATCGTGAACGTCTTCCTGAAAATCGGCATGGACGTGCGCTTTGAAGGCTTCCCCGCTGACCAAAGCCTGGAAGATGCCATCAACGAAGGCGTGCGCCGGGGCTACCTGAACCCAGACAACACCTTGCGGGCCTCGGTTGTGGCCGACCCGCTGTTTGCCCGCAAAAACACCAAGGACAACACCCCGGCCATCATCAACGTGCAAATCGTCCCGGGCGACAAGCTGGACGTGACCGTCGCGGCCAAAGGCGGCGGCAGCGAGAACAAGTCCAAAGTCATCATGATGAACCCCAGCGACAACCTGGTGGACTGGGTGCTCAAAACCGTGCCTGAAATGGGCGCGGGCTGGTGTCCGCCGGGCATGCTGGGCATTGGTGTGGGCGGCACAGCCGAAAAAGCCGTGCTGCTGGCCAAAGAAAGCCTGATGGAAGACCTGAACATGTACGAGCTGCAAGCCAAGGCCGAACGCGGCGAAAAACTCGATCAGGTCGAAGAGCTGCGCCTGGAGCTGTACGAAAAAGTCAATGCCCTGGGCATTGGGGCACAGGGCCTGGGCGGCCTCTCGACCGTGCTGGACGTAAAAATCAAGCTCTACCCCACGCACGCGGCCAGCAAACCCGTGGCCATGATCCCCAACTGCGCAGCCACGCGCCACGCCCACTTTGTGATGGACGGCAGCGGCCCCGTTTACCTGGAAGCGCCCAGCCTCGATCTGTGGCCCCAGGTGGAATGGACACCCAACACCGAAACCAGCAAGCGCGTCGATCTGAACACCCTGACCAAGGAAGAAGTCGCCAGCTGGAAGCCCGGCCAAACCCTGCTCTTGAACGGCAAAATGCTCACCGGCCGCGATGCTGCCCACAAACGCATTCACGACATGCTGGCCAAGGGCGAGAAGCTGCCCGTGGACTTCACCAACCGCGTGATTTACTACGTCGGCCCCGTCGATCCCGTGCGCGATGAAGTGGTGGGCCCCGCCGGCCCCACCACCGCCACCCGCATGGACAAATTCACCCGCATGATGCTGGAGCAAACCGGCCTGATTGCCATGATCGGCAAATCCGAACGCGGCCCGGTCGCCATCGAAGCCATCAAAGACAACCAAAGCGCCTACCTCATGGCCGTGGGCGGCGCAGCCTATTTGGTATCCAAAGCCATCAAGCACGCCAAAGTGCTGGCCTTTGAAGACTTAGGCATGGAAGCCATCTACGAATTTGACGTGGTCGATATGCCCGTCACCGTGGCCGTAGATGCCGGCGGCACCAGCGCCCACATCACCGGCCCGGCCCAGTGGCAGCAGCGCATTGCCAGCGGCGAGTTTTCAGTGACAAAACGCAAGAGCGCGTAAACCACTGGCCTGCGCAGAAAAACCGCCTTCGGGCGGTTTTTTCTTTGTAATCTCTACGCAATCGGTGGGATGGCAAGAACCAATTCTGGCTCTTTACCCTCTACGACAAACACGAACTAGACGGCTTGAGCCCCAAGCAAAAGGCTGCGCTCAAGACCATGCTCAAGGCAGAACTGGAGGCCCGACAATGACCAAACGCGACATCTTTGCAGAACTGACCGAAGGCTTTGAGGCCCTGAAAGAGCAGCGCACCGGCAAGCGCACTTTGCGTACCCATGAGGTGCAGATCAGGCCTGAAGTAAAAATCGAAGCAGCCGAAATCGTTTCCCTGCGCGATCGCCTGGGGCTGTCCCGCGCTGTGTTCGCCCGCTATCTGCGCACCAACCCTCGTACCCTGGAAAACTGGGAGCAAGGCCGGGCCAAGCCCAACGCCCAGGCCGCACTCATCATGCGGTTGGTTGAAAAGTATCCCGACACGGTCAAGCGTCTGGCAGCCGTCTAAGAACGTGTTCATGATCTCGAATGAAGGTGTGGGGGATGCGGTTGGGGATGGATTGCGAGGCGCAAACCACAGCAATAGCTTGGCTATTGCGAGGATTTGCAACGACGCAGACCGCCCGAAGCCGCGCCCGCACACCCATGAGGAGATCGTGAACACGTTCTAAGCCAGCGCCGCCTTATTTCCCGCCAACTAACTGCCGCCTTCGGGCGGTTTTTTCATCCCTCTTTTTTGAAAGCGCGACTATTTTGGTCGTGCATTGCGTGGGATGCGCAGCGCTTGCCCCTATGATCTTTCGGTTTGTTTTGATAAAGCATTGTCATGAACCAGAAATTGCGGGTGTCTCGTTTTTTTCGGCTGCCAGTGGCAGCGCTGTCGGCCACTTTCATTGCCACTTGCGCGTATGCCCAGGCACCTGCTGTAGGCACCGGCCCCATTCATGACAGGATGCAAGCGGCACGCGCCAACCCGGAGTTAGAAAAAAACTCTTCATCCTGGGCCGCAAAGTCGCCGCTGTCTGCGCCAACTGTCACGGCGACAAAGGGCATAGCAATACCGAAGAAATCCCCGTGCTGGCCGGGCAAAACCCGGACTACCTGATTGAGCAGTCCCGCAAATACATCGACGGCCGCCGCCGCGATACCTTTATGCAGGGCGTGCTCAAAGCCCTGAGCGTGGATGAAATCGCCGGCATGTCCCTGTATTACGCCGCGCAAGCTGTCGAGCCGCAGCCCACTCAACCCGCTGCCTTGGTCGAAAAAGGCAAACAGTACTTTGGCAAAGTGTGCGTCGCCTGCCACGGCGCTGATGCCCGGGGCACCGCCCACATGCCCCGCCTGGCTGGGCAACACCCAGGGTATGTGCTGGCCACACTCCAACACTTTAAGAAGAGGGACGGCATTCGCTCCAACCCCGAAATGGAAAGCATCGTCCAGGGCATGAGCGAGGCCGACATGAAAGCCGTCGCTGCCTACGTTGCGGCACTGCCCTAAAGCCAGCCCTAAAACTGCTGCAAAAACTGCTGCAAAAACCGCTTTACGCCCTGTGCCCTAAGAACGTGTTCACGATCTCCTCATGGGTGTGCGGGCGCGGCTTCGGGCGGTCTGCGTCGTTGCAAATCCTCGCAATAGCCAAGCTATTGCTGTGGTTTGCGCCTCGCAACCCATCCCGAACCGCATCCCCCACACCTTCATTCGAGATCATGAACACGTTCTAAGACGGGCCGGCAGCCACCACTGCCCGGCCCCTCGGCACCCCCCTCATTTCCCCATTCCCCCCATTTGCCAGCCGCGCCAAGGTGCATACTTCACCCCTTCGCAATTGGACGTTTTGAGTATGCAAACAGCCTCTGGCATGGCACCCATTGGAATTTTTGACAGCGGCATTGGCGGCCTGAGCGTCTTGCAAGCCCTGCGCGCGGCATTGCCGCACGAGCCCTGCATCTACGTCGCAGACAGCGGCCACGCCCCCTACGGCGAGCGTGGTGATGCTTTTGTGCAACAGCGCTGCGCTGCAATCACCGACTACCTGCTCAAGCACCACGCCATCAAATTATTGGTGGTGGCCTGCAACACCGCCACCGCTGCCGCCATTGGCCACCTGCGTGCCCTTTGGCCCCAATTGCCCCTGGTCGGGGTGGAGCCGGCCATCAAACCCGCCGCACTGCAAACCCGCACCGGCCACGTCGGCGTTATCGCCACGCGCGGCACGGTGGGCAGCAGCCGTTTTCAAAATCTGCTGCACACCCATGGCCAGCAAGTGCATTGGCACGTGCAAGCCTGCGATGGCCTGGCCCAAGCCATTGAAGCCAGCACCTGGCAAGCCGACGGAAACTTGGCAGAAATAGAAGCACTCTGCGCACGCTACATAAGCGTTTTAGGCCCATTTGGCCCAAATTCTGGGCACATGGACACCCTGGTTTTGGGCTGCACCCATTACGTGTTTGCCCGGCCCGTGCTGCAGCGCCTGGTCGGCCCGCACGTACACCTGCTGGACACCGGCAAAGCCGTGGCCCAGCAAACCCAGCGCCTGCTGCTGCAAAGCCAGCTGCTTGCCCCCCCACCACCAGCCACCACCACCGCAGCCATGCAGCTTTTCACCACGGGCCAGCTACCGGCACTGCAAGCGGCCGCCCAGCGCTGGCTGGGCCTGCCTGCCAACTGCTGCAGCGTAGCGCAGGCGCTGGTGTAGCCCGGCCCCCTGCTGTAGGCCATGCCCAAACACAGCAGGCATGGGGAGCCAGGCAGTCATTCATTTATTTATTTATTCATTTATTTATGGCTTTGCTGCCCCATGCCGTTGGGGGCGGTATTTTGAAACCGGCACCAGGGCAGACACACAGGTCTGCCCCTACAGTCTTAATCCCTTTGAAATCAGGGCAAGCTTGAAACTGTGGGCCTTGGTTAACTGCCGGGATCCGCCAGGTCTTAATCCCTTTGAAATCAGGGCAAGCTTGAAACCCGCAAGCGCGCCCCAGGCGCAGGCCGAAAGCCGTATTAATCCCTTTGAAATCAGGGCAAGCTTGAAACGGGGCACGAGTTACCGCTGAAAACACGCGATTTGTCTTAATCCCTTTGAAATCAGGGCAAGCTTGAAACTGGGAGCGCTCTTGATTGTTGCAGGGATTATCTAGTCTTAATCCCTTTGAAATCAGGGCAAGCTTGAAACTCAAACACCTCACCGAAGACCTGCAGGTCATTGTCTTAATCCCTTTGAAATCAGGGCAAGCTTGAAACCGAAACTGGAGAAGAAACAAGCTACAGTTATCGTCTTAATCCCTTTGAAATCAGGGCAAGCTTGAAACGCTAGAAAAGCTGGCCAATGCCGAAGGAGCGCTGTCTTAATCCCTTTGAAATCAGGGCAAGCTTGAAACATCACCCAGCTTCAGGTCAATGCAGCTAACTTGTCTTAATCCCTTTGAAATCAGGGCAAGCTTGAAACCAAAAGGGCTTGCAAGCCCTCGCCGTCAATGGCAAGTCTTAATCCCTTTGAAATCAGGGCAAGCTTGAAACCGCTTTCTATTTTCTAGGAGAAATTCCATGTTCATGTCTTAATCCCTTTGAAATCAGGGCAAGCTTGAAACAAGAATTTTTCATGGAATTTGACCACCTTCACGGGTCTTAATCCCTTTGAAATCAGGGCAAGCTTGAAACAGGATTTAGGTGCTGATAGTGCAAAACGTTGGGCGTCTTAATCCCTTTGAAATCAGGGCAAGCTTGAAACTCTGGTCGGTGCTCTAACCGATACCCAGCCCGTGGTCTTAATCCCTTTGAAATCAGGGCAAGCTTGAAACAACACGCAATTTAATGCGCATACAATAGAGCCAGTCTTAATCCCTTTGAAATCAGGGCAAGCTTGAAACGGTGTCAGCGTGCGAATAGTCTCCAGCGCCCCGAAGTCTTAATCCCTTTGAAATCAGGGCAAGCTTGAAACGGTATCACAAAGAATGCATTCACACTTTTATGTCTTAATCCCTTTGAAATCAGGGCAAGCTTGAAACGGAAAAGCAGAGCGCCTTGTTAAATGCTTTGGATGTCTTAATCCCTTTGAAATCAGGGCAAGCTTGAAACGTCAGCAAACTGCCCGATCAATAGTCTCTAGTATGTCTTAATCCCTTTGAAATCAGGGCAAGCTTGAAACCCACCACCAATAACACATTGGCCACCCGCGCGGCGTCTTAATCCCTTTGAAATCAGGGCAAGCTTGAAACCTGGGTGGCCTACGCCAACTTTAGCGGACGACAAGTCTTAATCCCTTTGAAATCAGGGCAAGCTTGAAACCCGTACACAGCGGAAGAAGTTCTGATCGAGGCGTCTTAATCCCTTTGAAATCAGGGCAAGCTTGAAACAAAACGTCCACGCTGGCCGTCGTAGAAAAGGTCTTAATCCCTTTGAAATCAGGGCAAGCTTGAAACACTTCACCAAGGCTGGGTAATGCTGACTACCGATCGTCTTAATCCCTTTGAAATCAGGGCAAGCTTGAAACAGACGACACCAATGACACAATCATTATCAAAGGTCTTAATCCCTTTGAAATCAGGGCAAGCTTGAAACGCAACACCTCTACCACCCAATCCGCAGCGGGAAAGTCTTAATCCCTTTGAAATCAGGGCAAGCTTGAAACCGCGGCCTGCACGCCGGTCTGCACGGCCTGCGCCGTCTTAATCCCTTTGAAATCAGGGCAAGCTTGAAACACGAGTACCGCCGTAAGCCTAAAACAATTCTGATGTCTTAATCCCTTTGAAATCAGGGCAAGCTTGAAACCCTTGATTCTCGACAAGGTGCAACACGCCGAAGTGTCTTAATCCCTTTGAAATCAGGGCAAGCTTGAAACTTCCGTTCACGTCTGTATCAGAAACGTGTAGACGTCTTAATCCCTTTGAAATCAGGGCAAGCTTGAAACTTCGACGCGCTGAAAAAAGGCGACGGCACCGAGTCTTAATCCCTTTGAAATCAGGGCAAGCTTGAAACGCGGGCGCTTTCACATTTAAGGAGTAATCAGCAGTCTTAATCCCTTTGAAATCAGGGCAAGCTTGAAACGTCTCTGTTCGGGAAGTTTCCCGAGCCATGGCTGTCTTAATCCCTTTGAAATCAGGGCAAGCTTGAAACAGTAGAGTATCTTGGCTTAGTAGCCAAGAAATTGTCTTAATCCCTTTGAAATCAGGGCAAGCTTGAAACCGTTCGCGCAAAAAATACTTTTGAAAACAAGCACTTGCACGGGGTGTTAGTGATTTTTTCATTTTCAAAAAGATGTCTTTTGGGGGCTTGGGTACAAGCAGTTTTTTCTCAGTCAGTTTCAATGTTTCAAGCGAGGCCGATTCTAACGGCGTGGTGGGGGTGAAATTAATCATCGTCTTCATTTTCTGCATCTTCATTTTCAGCGCTGCAGTCTTCGGTGTTTTGCCAGTGGCTGGCCACGCCGCCCAGGGTAACGCCTGCGGGCAGTTTGCTGGGCCCCAGGGTAAAGCGCAGGCCGCGCTGGGGCAGGGGGTAGGCGCGGATGTCGTCGCTGTGCTCGTCCATGATGGCCTGCAGGCGGGCCAGGCATTGCGCTAGTTGGGCCGCGCTGCCGGTAAATAAAAACACTGAGTACTGCAGCGGCACGGCGTATTGCTTCAAGGTGCGGTGAATGCGCCCTAGCCGCCGGGGGTTGGTGATGTCGTAGCAGATGATGTATTCGGACATGAAAAACCTCTTTTCTAGGAGCATTAGCCGCTTGTGAATAGGCGTTTTTTAATACTTAATCATCTAAAGCATAGGATTCGTCAGCGGTAGGCGCTTTTAAATTTGTGGCTGGCTGGGGTAGCTCGGGGTTGATGCGCTGGGCCAGTGCTTTGACTTGGGCGCTGATGGCGCGGCGCAGGGGGCGGGCGTTTTCTTCATACGCTTGGTAGTAGCGCACGCGCCCGGCTTTGCCCAGTAGGCAGGCCCCGCCGGTGTTGGTGTGGGTGAAGTGTTCGGCCCGCAGGGTTTGCTGGGCGACCATGCGCAGGCACAGGCGGTCGGCCAGGGGGCGCAGGGGTTCCATGAGGTCGCAGGCCAGGGATTGGCGGCTGTGGCTGATTTGGTGGTAGTAGCCAATGCAGGGGTCGTAGCCGGCGATGTGCAGGGCCATGGCCACTTCGGCGGTGACGAGGGTGTAGGTGAGCGAGAGCAGGGCGTTAAAGGGGTCGCGCGGGGGGCGGCGGTTGCGTTCTTGAAAGTGCAGGCTGGCGGGGACTACGGCCCGCAGGCCGGCAAAGTAGGCGGCAGCGGCGGCCCCTTCCATGCCGCGCAGGCTGTCTAGGTTGGGCGCTTGGGGTAGGCGCTGGGTTTGTTCTTGCAGTTGGCGCAGGGCTTGGGTGAGGGGCAGGCGGGCCTGGGGGTAGTGCTGGCGCAGTTCGTCCAGGCTGTTGATTTGCGTTTGGATTTTTTCTTGCACCAGTGCGTTGGCGTAGCTGAGGCAAAAGTGGCTGTCCAGGCTGAGGCGCACTTGGACGACGCGGCGCTGGATGTCGTTGTGCCCAGGGCCTAGCAGCAGGTGGGGGTCGCCATTGCGCCCGGATAAAAACAGTACGCCAACGCCGCGCTGGCCCAGTTGGCCGAGCAGGCCGGCCTCTAGGGTGACTTTGCCGCGCAGGATCAGGCGCGTGAGTGGGGCCAGGGGGACGGTGGCGCTGCGCTGGCCGTTTTCGTAGAAGACGATGGCTCCGGCATCGTGTTTGAGCAGGACATCGCGGCGATCGACGTAGAGGCTGGTCATGGGCGGGGCTGTCTGTCTTAAACGACGCTGAAAAATGGGGTGTTAAAGGTTTGGGCCTGGCCTAGGCAGTGGCGTTGTTGCCGGGGGTCCAGGGCGATGATGTGCAGGCGGTCTTCGTGGGGGTTGAGCAGGTTTTCCAGGTCGTGCTGGATGCGTTGGAGTTCGGTGCCAGTGACCCAGATTTCTGGCACGCTTTTTTGGCCCGCGACGCGGTAGCTGTGAAAGTAGCGCCCTACTTTGGCCAGGCGCTTGGGGTGGCAAACGTCGTATGCAATGAGGTAGAGGGTGCGGGCCATGGGGGGTGTAAAGGGTTAGGGGGTGGTGCCTTGTGGGCTGCCGTCAGGCGTGGCCTGGGCGGCGGCGGTGTTGGCGGCTTGGACCGGGGGCAGGGTGGGCAGGGTGCATTTTTTGGCGATGGCCGCTTGCTGGATGGCTTCGTATTCGCCTTTGAGGCGGCCGTATTCGGCTTCTTGTTCTTTGGTGCCGCCCAGGGCGAACAGGGCGGGCCAGAACAAAATCATGCCAACGCCCATGAGGGCAGCATCGTTGCTGGCCGCTTCGTCCAGGCGTGCGCCCAGTTGGGTGATGCGTGGATGCAGGCGTTGGGTTTCGCTGGCCAGTTGATCGCAGTCGTAGTTGTGGTACTGGGTGGGGGTGATGTAGGTGGCGCTGATTTTTTTCGAGGAGGTTGAGCAGGCGCTGATTGCCAGGGTGCAAGCCAAAATGGCGGCGGTGGTTTTTTTCATGTTGTTTCCTTTTCAGGTGTGGTTGGGATGGCTGCCAGTGTGCTGTTCAGGGCGCTGCCAGGGTGCTATGGCAAGCTTGCCGTTCAGGGCGGTGGCTGCGCTGGCCCCCGTGGGGTAAAAAAAATAGCTGCAGTCGCTGTGGGGCAGCGTTTGCAGCTATCGCGGGTGGGGCGGCGGCGGGTGGGGGCGGCTGGGGCTAGGTGTGGCAGGTGATGGCGGTTGCCGGCAGGCTGAGGCTGCGCTGGGTGTGGGGGCGTTTGCCGCTGGTGGCCAGCAGGTAGGGGGTGGCGGCCAGGCCCAGTGCGGCCTTTAGGGCGCGTTCGAGTTTGGAGTTGTTTTGTTCGAAAAACTCTTTCTCCATGCCTTCTTGCAGGCGCAGGGCGGCTTTTTCGTAGGCTTCGGCATCGATGCCTACAACGCTGCGGTACAGGGCTAAAAATTCTTGGGCATTGGCGCTGCGCCAGCTTTGCGGGCCGCGCTGGTGCAGGGTTTGGTGTGCCCACCAGGCCAGCCAGGCCAGCAGTGCCGGTGGCAGTGGCACGGGTGTGCCGCCGCAAAGGGCTTGTTTGCTGCGCAGGTCGATGTGCAGGTGTGGCGGTTCTAGGCTTTTTTGGATGGTGGCAACGGTTTGGTTGAAGCTGGCGTGCCCGTCCAGCAGTGCCTGGGGCTGGCCGTGGCGCAGCCGCACGACGGGGATGCGGGCCAGGGTGATGGTGGCATCTGCAGTGTCGATGTGTTGGCCGTCGCGCGTGGCCAGCCGCCGGGGGGTGGCGGGGGGGAAGAAGAACTCTGGGTGGCTTTCAAAGGGGCTGGAGACCAGTACGTGCGAGAGTTCGTCCTGCGGCCGGGCAAAGAGCGAGAAGGCGTAGCCCAGATAAAAACCCATGGTTTTGCGGCCCCCGGCAATCGACACATGCAGCGCGGCTTGGGGGTCGTGGGTCAGTTGGGCCATCAGTGTGGTGATGGCGTCGGCAGCGCAGGCGTTTTCTTCCGGGGTGCGGATGTCGGGCAGGGGCTGGCCCTGGGCGTTGTGTATTTGGTGGATGTGGGCATCGTCAAACACGGGGTGCCCTAGTTGGGGGTAGTTGGCCAGCAGGGCGTGGAATTGCCCGCCATCGGGGTGCAGCAGGGCTGTGCGTGCCAGGCGTGCGCCTTCAGCGGTGGTGATCAGGTGGATTTCTGTAGGCAAAAATGCCTGCCCTGCCGCACCGGGTTGCACTGCCAGGGCGTACAGCGTTTCAGTGACGATTTGCGGAAACAGGCCGGTGGCGGCCAAGAGGATGCGGCGGGGGAAGGTCATCATGCTTGCTCGCTGTCTTTCCAACGGCGCAGGTAGTCGCTGAGGGTGGCCAGTTCATCGCCAGCAAGGATATCGACGCCGTATTCGCGGGCGCGGGCGCGGTCGGTGTCGCTGACGGGTTTGGCGCTGACGTACAGGCCCCGCGCCATCAGGCCACCGACTTGTTTGACGAGTTGGCCCAATTTGTAAATAGCGTCTTGTGCCTGGTCTTGCTTTTTGGCTTTGCACTCGATGATCAGGGCGCGGTTGTTGGCCACGGCGATGCCGTCGATTTCGTTGCTGGTTTTGCTGACGCTGTGCGTAATTTGTGCGCCCAGGGTGTATTGGGTGGGGGCAAGGGTGCCGGTGAATTTGAGGAAGACGTATTCCTCGACCCAGCCGCCACCGAGGTATTTGGCTGCTTCTTGGTTGGTGAAGGTGATGGAACTGTAGGCCTCGTCCATGGTCAGCAGGCCGTGCTCTTGGGCTAAATCCAACAGCTTGCCAGCGGCTGTGCTGGCGCGTGGCAGGTAGTCCATGTCACGGGTCAGGCTTTTGCCATCGGCCGCTTGGTTGGCGTGGTAGTTCAGCGTGCTCAGAAAGCCTTTGAGTTGGGCTGATTTTTCGCCCATGAAGCGCGTGACTTTGGCGCGTTCAGCGGCGCGCTGCTGAATTTGCGCTGGGCGGGTGTCGTTGGTTGTGCGGTAGCCGCGCAGCAAGAGTTGTTCGTCGCGGGTGAGCACGTCTTGCATGGCTTCTTGGCGCGGGGTGTCATCCAGCCAGCTGAGTGTTTGCTGAAAAGTGTCGGCGTAGAGCAGGCGGTAGCGGCCTTGGCCGCTGGCCAGGTTGAGCAGTTGCTGGTGAATGGCCAGCACGATGAGCTTGGTGCCACCGGTGGCGTGAAATACGACATCGCGGCCATCGAGCTGGTCACAGGCCAGCTGCAGCGCTGCAGCTTGCATGTTGGCAGGTGTGCTGTCATCAAATGCCAAGGTGCGCAGCTGCGCCTCGGGCAGTGCCGATTTGAGCGCCATGCTCAGTGCCTTGGCGCTTTGCTGCTTTTGCATTTCGGGGGTTTCCAGAATCCAAATTTCTTGGGCCTGGAGCTGTTTTAAGGGGATGAAGTTGGCGGCGTTTTGGCCGGTGGCAATGCACAGGTGCAAGGTGGTCATGGTGCAGGTCTCACTTTATGGGATTGAACGTGGAATTGTTGCAGGGTGGCCCCCAGCGTTTGCAGTTGCTCGGCGCTGAGTTCTTGGCCACGCGCTTGCGCGGGGATGTCCAGGCTTAGATGCAGGTAGGTGGCCTGGCGGGCGCACACCTGCGCGGCCAGGTTTACGGGCAAGGTGCCAATTACGCAGTCGCCCGGCTGCACCTGGGTGGTGTCCAGGTGCGCTACGTGCTGATCAAAGGCGGGGCCATGGTGTTGCATCCAAAGCAGTGCGCCGGGGTGGCGCGAGACAAAGTAGGTGGTCATTGCCCGTGATGGTAAGGGGCACCAGCTTGGTGGGGGCTGTCGCAAGCTTGCCAAAGCTAGGCGTGGGCATCGGTGCTCAGCCCCTGCAAACGATAGCCGCCTAAGCCAAAACTGGCGTTTTTGCCGACGTGCAGCCATTGGCCCAGCCATAGCCACGGCCACAGCTGCTCCAATGTGTCGGCGTTGGTGTGCAGGTGCCATTGGCCGACCACACCACCCAGCGCCATTTCCTGCTGCTGGCGGCTGCTGTAGCGCGTCCAGTCAAACCAGCGCAATTGGCGCTCATCGCCCACTTGTTCGGCCAGTGCCACGGCAGCGGGCACTTGGGTGCCCCAATGGGTTTGGTTGGCGTGAAATTCGAGCATCAGCGCAGCTCGGCGCGCTAGGTGGCTGATGAGGGTGCGTGGCGTGAGCTTGCTCGGTGGCAGGGCATGGCCTTGGTGTTGCAGGCGCAGTGGGGTGTGGATGTGCAATTGCAGTGCCTGGGTCGCTTTGGGTAGAGGGGGAATATGCAGACTGGCAGCGTGGGGTTGGATGTGCGCTTTGGTCGCTGTCCACACCGGGATCAACTGCCCCTCTGAATCTTGCCATTGCACTTGCTCTAGCTCCAGCCGACTGCGGCTCTTGGTCAAGCCACGCGCCAGTGCGCGTTGCCAGGCGACGATGACTAGGGGCAATTGCTCCAAGGCATAGCCGATCAACACCAGGTGAAACACCAGTTTTTGCCCTGCTGGGAGCCAACGGTCGTTGGCATGCGCCATGCTGTTCAAGGCGGGTGGCGGCGGCTCCACTACATAGGCGTTGGGGATGGCGGAAAAGCGCTGTAGCTGGTGTTGCTCGGGCGCAGCGGCTTCAAAAATACGCGTGTAGGGGCAGGTGCTGCGCAGCGGGCAGTCGGTGCAGCTGGGCTGGCGCGTCATGCAGGCAAGATGGCGCAGTGCCGCGCCAAACTGCCCGCGCAGCAGCGATCCGGCGTAATGCGGCAGCTGCACGGCATCCAGCGCACGCGCGCTGAAGCGGTAGCGCGCTATGGGCAGGGGGTGGCCGTCGTGCTGGTGCTGTGTAGGCGCTTGCATGCTCATGCACTGCCCTTGAGTTGGGCCAGTTGCAGCTTTCTGCGCTGCTCTTTGGCGTCCCAGCGCTCGATCACTGGGGCCAGGGCAGTGGGCAGCATCTCAGCCAGTGCCAGCCGCTCGGCTGCGCTCCAGTTGGCGCTTTCTAGGGCGGTTTTGACCAGGCGCAGCGCATCTTGGTACAGGCCGGGCTTGTTGGCATCGGCAGGTTGCTTTTTGAAGTTGCCGTGGGGCGGTAGCTTGGCGGCCCAGTCGGCACAGGCTTGGCGCAGTTTTTCTATTTCTTGCCCCTGGGGGGAGAGTGTGCTCAAGGCCTGGGCGCGCTGCTCCAGGGCTTGGCGCTCGGCCTCTTGCGCGGCGGCTTTGGCTTGGGCCTGCGCGTGCAGGCGGGTTTTCTCGGCTTCGGCCTGTGTGCGCTGCTGCGCCAGTTGGGCGCGCATCGCAGCCATGCTGGGGCGGCCCTGGGCTTGCTGCTGGCACCAGGCTTGCAGCTCGGGGCAGTCGCCCTGGGGGTCGATTTCGACCACGGCCCAGCCAAAGGGGATGAGGTGTTTTTGGTCGCCTTCGGTTTGCGCAGCCAGCCAGACGGTTTTGGTGGTGCTCTCAAACGTGGGGGGTTGACCTTTGCCGCCCATGATCTTGATGCTGGCCACGCCTTCGCCGGTCAGGGTTTTGCTGTCGGCGCTGCCGTAGCGGCCAATGCGCACCAGGAAGGCATCGCCCGTCGACAGTTTTTTGCCGAGGGTGCCTTGAGCCAGCAACAACAGGTTGATGCTGTTTTTCCAGGTGGGATGCACCAGGCCGCGCCCGTCTAGCACGGCCAGTTCACGGCGCAAGCGCTGCAGGTGGTAGGCGTTGGATTGCCGCGCCAGCTTGCGCATATCCACGGCCCCGTGGGCGTTGAGCTGCTGCGCCTGGGGCGTGGCGGGCTTGCCTTTGTTGTCGCTGGCGCCCACGTGCTGCAGCAGTGCGGGCAGGGTGACATCGGCCACAAACAGGCGGTACTGGCCGTGCAGCACGCAGTCTTTGCGCGCGGCAATGCCTTTGGGCTGCAGGGGCTGGCCATCGCGCCCCAAGACTTCGCGCTTTTTGCGATTGACGGCAAACAGCACTTCGCGCTCGGGCTCGCGCGTGGGCATGAGGTCGGCCACTTTGAGCAGGCGCAGCGGGCTGGTTTGGAAGTCGCCGCCCAGCAGGCGCTTTTCCATGGCGGTGGTGCTTCTGCTGGTGTTTTCTTGAGGGCGCTGTTCGGCATTCAAATCATCCAGCCATGCCGTGCGCAAGGCGCCCTTGAAGCTGGTGCCGGGGATAAAGGGCTGTTGCAGCGCGCCGGTGTACACGTGGCGTTCGATTTCCTGCTTATTGAAAACGGGTTTGCCGCTGGCTTCAATGTTGGCGGCTTTCCCAATCGTTTCTTTATATTTCTCTTCCACTCCAGCACACACCGGCATGACTACATACGCATGGGGTTTGAAGGCGGCAGCATGGTCGCGAAAAAAGCGCTGAATGCCAGCCAGCGAGCCGCGCCGCGCCACGTCGGTGAGTTGCTTGCGCTGCAAGTCGTTCAGGGCAGCTCGGCTGGGGTCAAAGCCGTAGAGCAAGCCATCATCAATGACGTAGTTGGTCGGCTCAAAGTCTTCGCCGCAGCCAATGTGGATGGGCGACAGCGGCGTCAGGTGCAGCCGGTGGGTGGTTAAAAACGGGCTCATATGCTCTCCAGTACTGCGCTGGCAGCTATGGTTTCAGGAGTTTCAGGAATATGAATCGGCACCACGGGGGCATAACCTTGCTGCACCGTCTCGGGCAGGGTGAGCGACACCGGTGCCGCCGTGCCGCCCAGGCCCTGGCCGATAAAGGCGCGGCGCGCATCCAGCTGCTCGGGCCAGAACACGCTGCCCGTTTTGGCCAGCAGCACCGGGCGCTTGAAGGGGGTGCCGCTTTGCACGGCCACATCGCCATGGCGGCCAAAGCGCGTCACGCTGTGCCAGTGGCTGCGCACCGGGCAAAAACCCAGCCCTTGCGGCGCGCAGGGGGCCAGCGTGAGCCAGGCGTTGGGCGTGCCTTGGCTGGGCAGCTCCCAGGTGACGGGTGTGGCCTCGCCCACCAACGCAAATTTGCCCAGGCCAATGCTGGCATCGCGCCCATAGCCGTGCTGGCCGATGTACGCCAAAGCGGCCTGCAGTTGCGCCACCGACAGGCGTGCGCTATCGAGGGCCACGTACACATCGAACTGGCTGCCCGGCGCTAGCCACGTCTGGCCCATGGTGTACGGGGCAAACATGCCGGTGCCGGTGGTGCCGGTCTGGCGGTTGATGCTGTTGTGCGGCTGGGCACGTTCCAGGGTGGCACCCAGGGCGCTGTCGGCCTGGGCCAATTGCTGCCATTTTGGTAGCTGCTCGCGCAAGCTGGATAAGGGCAACCAGCGTTTTTTCTTTAAAACCTTGCGGTCGCTGCCCGCCTCGGCCTGCCAGGCGCTGCTGGGCAGGCTGGGCAAGGGCAGGTGGCCCTGCGGCAGCGCATCGGACACCACGGCAAAGGGCTGGCCTTGGGTGTAGCCCTCCAGTAGGGTGGTCAGGGCGTCGTTGCCCAGCTGGTGGCGTAGCGTCCAGCACAGCTGGCCAAACAGCGTATCTCCCGCCAGAGGCGTGCCCAAAGCGGACAGGGGTTGCAGGGTGAGGCGGTAGGTTTGCATTCAACCTCCTTGGTGTAGTTGGCTGCACAGTTGCGCCACACAGGCCTGGCGCGTGGCTTCGTCCACACGGCCCAGGGTTTTGGTGACGATGGTGCTGCGCAGGGTGATGACTTTGTCGGTGCGTATCCAGCTGGCTACGGGCAGGGCGCCGCCTTGCGGCAAGGGGCCTGCGGGTAGCGCGATGGCATGATGGTTCTGCGCCTTGGATGTCAATGCCATGGCGATAAAGTCGCCGCGTGCGTCGGCGGCGGTTAGCAGCAAAACTGGGCGCTTTTTAGAGGCACTCAAATCGCTGAAAGGAAACGGCACCAGGGCCACGCTGCCGGGTTCAAGCGTCATTCCACACCTCGTCTTCGGGGTTGTCCCATACGTCGTGCAACGCGGTGGTTTGCGCAGCCTGCAGGTCGTGCCATTCCTGTTGTGCAGATGCCTGGACGCGCTGGGCCAGAAACGCCGCAAAGTCCAGCACTTCTTGCTGCAAGGCGGTAGGCAGCTGCTGCACGGTGTCAAAAATTCTTTGGCTTAAGGCGGCGTGGTTCATGGCTTACCTCGCAAACGGTTGCACCGTGTCAAAGCGGGCCTGGGCATCTTGGCCGTCGATGGTCAGGCCAACAAACTTGACCTTGCCGTAGCCGCGCGAGCCGCTGCCGCCCAGGCTGTCCAGCTCCAGCAGCTTCAGGCCTTGCAGCACGGTGGTGAGCAGCGCATCGCCATCGCCAGCCAGGCGCTTAACGGACAGGCGAAAGTCAAAGCGCGCCCCGGCTGGAACGCGCTCAGTTTGGCGTGGGTGCTCGGCCACGCCCGAGATGCGGTTGATACGGTTTTCGCTTTTCACCTCAGTGAGCATCTGGTTGTTGTCGCGGATTTCTTTTTCCCACTCAGCTTGCAAGTTGCAGTCCCAGAATGACAGGCGGCTGGGGCCCAGCTCTTGCATCTCTTTGCCCAGCTTGGCATCGCCGCTGATGCCAAACAGCTGCAGGATGTGCTTGACCTCGGCCTGCACCGCGCCGCTGGCGTTTTGCAGGTCTGGGTAGCCCAGCGGGGCTTCTTTGACGGCACCGCTGCGCCATTCGAGCAGGCTGCGCATCTTGCCCTTGAGGCTGGAGCCGGGGATGTAGGGCGCCTGGGTGTGCGGGTGGCGAATCACGGTGTTGTCCACGCCGCCAATGCGCATTTCGCTGTCGCCCGCGCCAATGCGCAGACCGCTGACCAGCTCCAGCGTTGCCTGGATGGTGGTGATGCCGGTGAGTTGTTGGGGTGCTTGTTGGGTCATGGCTTATTTCTCCTGGGCTTTGTAGAAGCCCATGAAGGCTTCCATGAACAATTTGGCGTGGCGCAGGCTGTCTGCATCGCTGATCTGGCGGATGAGGTGGGCGAACAGGGTTTCAAAGCATTCATCCACGTGATCGCGCCCCTTGGCGTAGGCCGCTTTAGCCACCAGCATCTGGATGAAGGGCGCCACTTCCTCGTATTTGGCGCTGCGCTCGGCAGGGGTGCGCTCGAACTGCACGCGCTCGTACCACATCACCAGCTCGTCGTAAAAGCGGCGCAGCTGGGTAGATTTGTTCTTTTTGCCTTCGCCCGCTTCATGCACGGTGCGCGCTTTGTCTTGCGCAATGTCAGAAAACAGCGTGGCGGGGATGTTTTTCAGCTGCACATCGGCAACAGAAATCGTGATGCGTGGCGCATCCTGGCGTGACCGGTCGGTCCAGCCTTGGTTGCGTTGGTATTGCGTGGCCATGGGATGCTGTCTCCTTATCGCTGGCGGTAGAAGTGGTTGAAAAGCGGAATGCGAAATTGGGTACCCAGGTGCTCCAGCCCCTGCTCGCCCAGCACCTGGGCCAAGCGGGTTTGCGCCTGCGCACGGGCCAGGGGGTCGCGGTCTTTGAGCTTGTCCATCACGTAGCGGCGCGTGCGGTAGGCAAAGCGGCTGCGCCACATGGCGTGCTCGGGGTTGTGGGTGTCGGCCTTGAGGTCGATCAGGTGCAGCAGGCTATAGACGTAGCTGGTGGAAAGACCGTAGGCTGCGCGAACGTCGTCGAGTTGCTGCTGGGTGTACTCAATCACCTTCCACTCTGGCCAGCGCACCCGCTCGCCATACAGCACCAGGGCGTTCTTGCGCTGTGCGGGGTCGGGGTGGCTGCCTGCCTTGGCGGCATCGAGCGCATCTTCGGCCTGCGCCGCCAGGGTGTGCATGGGCAGGCCGGGTTTGGTCATGCACATGCCTGCCGAGAAGGTGATGCCCGGGTTGCCCGCCACGTAGTCGGCAAAGGCGCGGGCCATGCGTGCGGCCAGTTTTTGCGTGCTGTGCCAGGGGCCAATGAGGAAAAAATCGTCCCCGCCAGCAAACACGGTGTAGGTATTGGGAAATTCTTGCGCGCACAACGCGGGCAGGTACACGGCAAAAAACGCGTTCATCTGGCGCGACAGGGCTGCCATCTTGGCAAACGTGGGCGACGGCAGCCCCTGCTGGAAGATGGTGCCCAGGTTGTCCACGTCGCCCTTGAGCGTCATCAGCGCCACTTGGCCTTGCCAGTTGGCGGCGCTGCTGGTGTCGTCGCTCTTGGGCAGGCGGTCTTCGCAGGCGATGTGGTTAAGGGTTTTGCCCGCGCCGTGCGCCACCGCGTCGGCATCCACTTCTTCCTCGATGCCTTTGTATTTGGCCTGGGTTTGAAGGTCCAGGCTGCCAAAGCGCGGCACGTAGGCGTTGATGTAGCGGCGCGCGTAGCCGTGCCATAGCGGTGCGTCCAGGGTGTCGGGCAGGCTGAAATCCCAGCAGCGCGCTAGGCTGGCGTTGCTGGCGAGGTTGCCAAACTTGCCGCTGCGGTCTTCATCGGCGGTAAAGGCGACGGTGTAGCCAAAGATGGGCACCTCCAATCGCTTGACGCTGCCGCCTGGTACCACGGCTTCGCCCTGGCGCAGCACCAGCAGGCGATCTTGGCGCGCCAGGCCCTTACCGATCTCGATCTGATCGCGCGAGAGGGCGGCGCTGGCCTGCCCGTCTTGCAGTTGGTCGGCTGGCAGGCGGTCGTTGTAGCGGCACACGCCATGGGGGTACTGCACTTCAAAGACGCTGGGCGCGCTGGCGGCTGTCAGGTCAAAGCGGTGTAGTTTGGCTTTTTCCAGGTCGGCAAACAGCTCACTCATCAGCGCCTGGAAGCGGTGTGCAGGCTTTTTGTCCAGAAAATCGTTGCTGCTGGCGGCCTTGCCTGCCAGGCCCAGGCCTGCCAGGCCAAAGCTGTGCTGCAAAAACCAGTTGTTCAGCTCGGTGCGCACCGCAGCCAGTTGGGCGCGGGCCTCGGCGGTGTTGGGCGCGACGATGAGGAATTTGCCCGCCGCGTTGGTGATCTGGCTGGTAGGCGGCAGTTGCAGTGCCTCCAGCACCTTGAGCGCGGCCAGTTCGGTGAACAGCGACACCTGGAACGAGCGCCCGCGCAAGAGCCGCGCGGCATCGCGCCGGGTCTGGCTGCCGTCGGCAAAGATGAAGTCTTGGATACCGAAAAAGTCGCCCTGAATGAGCAGAAACTTTTGCTCGTCCCAGTCGCTGCGCTCTTTCAGGCGCTGGGCAGCGGCGGCATCGGTTTGGCCTTGGGCTGCATGCCAGCGCCACAGGGCCACGGCCAGTGCGGCGGTGGTTTTGCTGTGGTCGTACAGCGATACCTCGGGCTTGCTGCCAAAGGCCGTGGCCGAGGGAATGGCCTGGGTAAAGGTGAGCCAGGCGGTGTCGAAATGGTCTAGCCACAGCGGCCATTGGCTGCGGTGCGCGGCGGGAATGGCTTGCAGGGCCTGCAAAAACTGCTGCCACAGGGCGGCGTATTCCTGCTGGGCGGGCGCGTCTTGTGCGGGTTCGCATTTTTCGCGCGGCTGGGGAAAGATGGCCTGGGGCGAGAGCGCTTTCAGCGGGTAGCGCCATTGCAGGCTTTTCAGGCTGTGAGACTTCTTGGCCGCGGCGCTGATGTCCACCTGCTCCAGCAGCGACAGCAGCCGTGCCTGGTAGTGGTTGCGCCCGGTAGGAGTGTCGGGGTTGCCCTCTTGCGCGGCGTTGTAGGCATCAAACGCCTCGCGCTCAAAGCCGCTGGCCAGGCGGTCGGCGCTGGCGATGATCCACTGCAAAAAAGTGTCGGGCCGGTGGTGCGCAGCGGCGGCGTTGACCAGCGAATCGGCCTCGCTGCCCGCCTGCAATTGATGGCGGTTGACGAAAGGCGCCATGTCGCCCTGGATCAGGCTGGGGGCGTGGCGCTCAATGTGGTCAAAGGCCAGCGCGGTGTAGGCCGCGTGGATGTGGCTGTGGTAGCCGTTTTTGCCCCCCGGGGTGGTGCTGTGCCAGGGGCAGTACTGGGTTTTGTGCGCTGCCAGCGCGTCGGCAGGCACGTCCAAGCGGGCACGTTCGGCAAATTTACCCAAGTCATGCAAGTAGGCGGCCAAGGCCACCCGGCAAGAGGCATGGAGCCAATGGGTTTTTGAATGGGGAGTCATGAGCGGCTTTCTCCTGCAGCGATGCCAGAAATGGATAAAACGCAGTATCTATGCAAAAAATGAGGTTTTTTCTATTCAACGGACGGCAACAAGCTTGCCACAGAACTTTTACCAAGACTTCCATAGCCTTCAGCGCACAAAAACAAAGGGTTTCAAAGCAATAAAGCCATGAAACCCTTTAAATACCAGCGTAAGCAGCTATCGCTACAACTTCTTCAAGCGCTCTAGCGCGGCCAGTAGCGTGGCATCTTCTTTGGCAAAGCAAAAGCGCACCACTTGTTGGTCAAAGCCGTCGCCGTAAAAGGCTGAGAGTGGGATGGCGGCCACGCCGATTTCTTGCACCAGCCAGCGGCAGAAGTCGGCCTCGGGCAGGTCGGTGACCGCAGAAATGTCCACGCACTGAAAGTAGGTGCCGCGTGTGGGCAAGGGCTTGAGGCGGGTGGCTTGCAGGCCGTGTAAAAACAGGTCGCGCTTGCGTTGGTAGAAAGCGGGCAGCTCCAGGTAGGGCGCGGGGTCGGCCATGTAGCTGGCCAGGCCCACTTGCATGGGGGTGTTTACGCTAAAGACGTTGAATTGGTGGACTTTGCGAAACTCGGCCATCAGCGCGGCCGGGGCGGCGATGGTGCCCACTTTCCAGCCAGTGACGTGGTAGGTCTTGCCAAAGCT
This sequence comes from Comamonas denitrificans, assembly GCF_042654745.1. Taxonomy (NCBI): domain Bacteria; kingdom Pseudomonadati; phylum Pseudomonadota; class Betaproteobacteria; order Burkholderiales; family Comamonadaceae; genus Comamonas; species Comamonas denitrificans. The sequence continues at coordinate 19,314 of NZ_JBHSEY010000044.1, read as the reverse complement.
GGAGACGATAAAAGCGCGCGCGGCCAGGCCGGGGAAACGGGCGGCGCTTTGGTGCGGCTGGCCGTCAAAGACCATGTGCTCGTACACCTCATCACTGAGCAGCAGCACATTGGTGGGGGCGAGCAGCTCTTGCAGCTGGCGCATCTGCGCATCGCTCCAGACGGTGGCGCTGGGGTTGTGCGGGGTGTTGATGATGAGCAGGCGCGTGCGCGGGGTTAGCGCGGCGGCGATTTTGGCAAAGTCTGGCGCAAAGCTGCCGGGGGTGAGCGGCACGCGTACAGCGGTGGCACCGGCCAGTTCGATGTTGGGCACGTAGCTGTCGTAGCAGGGGTCGAGCACGATGACCTCGTCGCCCGGCTGGGTGCATGCGAGGATGGCGGTGAGGATGCCCTGGGTGGCCCCGGCGGTGACGGTGATTTCGCTATCGGCGTTGTAGCGGCGGCCGTACAGGGCCAGCATTTTGTCGCTGACGGCCTGGCGCAGTGCGGCGATGCCGGGCATGGGGGCGTATTGGTTGTGCCCGGCGTGCATGGCCTCGGTGACGGCGTGCAGCAGGCGCGGATCGCAGCCAAAGTCGGGGAAACCCTGGCCAAGATTGACGGCCTGGTGCTGCTGCGCCAGGGCCGACATGGTGCTGAAGATGGTGGTGCCCACCTGGGGCAGGCGGCTGGGGAAGGAGGGGGGGGTGGCAGTCATGGGTTACAGGCTGTAGTCGCTGGGTTGGCCTTGCATGGCGCGAATGATCAGGTCGCGGCTTAAGCGGTCGCTCAAGGTTTCGGCAAATTTATAGACAAAGTTGCGCAGGTAGGCCCCGCGCTTGAAGGCCACGCGGGCCACGCTTTGGCCAAACAAATGGCCCAGCGGGCGGGCGACCAAATCAACGCCGGGGTCTTCGCGCATGGCCATTTCGGCCACGATGCCCACGCCCAGGCCCAGGCGCACGTAGGTTTTGATCACGTCGGAGTCGATCGCCTCCAGCACCACGCGCGGATGCAGCTGGCGGACGGCAAAGGCAGCGTCAATTTTGTTGCGGCCGGTGAATGAGGGGTGGTAGGTGATGAGCGGCTCAATGGCCAAATCGTCCAGGCCGATGCGCTCCTTGGTGGCCAGCGGGTGGCTGGGCGGCACCACCAGCACGTGCTCCCACTCGTAGCAGGGCAGGGTGACCAGGTCGGGGTAGTCGGCCAAGGATTCGGTGGCCATGCCGATTTCGGCTTGCTCGTCCAGCACCATGCGGGCCACTTCGTGTGGGGTGGCTTGGTGCAGGCTGATGTGGACTTTGGGGTAGCTGCTGCGCAGCTTGGCCACCGCATGCGGCAGCACGTAACGCGCCTGGGTGTGGGTGGTGGCAATGCTCAGGGTGCCGCTGTCTTGGGCGCTGAATTGCTCGCCAATGCGCTTGAGGTTGCCCACCTCGCGCATGATGATGGCCACGCTTTGCAGCACATGCTCACCGGGCTCGGTCACGCGCTTTAAGCGCTTGCCGTGGCGGGCGAAGATGTCCACGCCCAGTTCTTCTTCCAGCTCGATGATGGCCTTAGAGACACCGGGCTGCGAGGTGTGCAGGGCCTTGGCCGCCTCCGTTAAATTCAGGTTGCGGCGCACGGCCTCTTGCACAAAGCGAAATTGATGGAGGTTCATAAGGTACGCAAACAATAAAACTGCGCGTCATTATGATCTATTTGCATATAGGATTGACTGCGCTGTTGTTTTATCGTCTAAGTACCAGCCACCCAAAGGCCGCCAGGGACAGCACCGAATACGTCAGCCCCGGAGCCGCAGCGCTCCACAGCGGCGACCAGTTTTGCAAACTGCCGGCGTAGCCAAAGACGTTGTTCAGCAGAAAAAAGCTGATCCCCGCCATCACGCCGCCAAACACATAGCCGGCAATCCCGCCCGAGCGAAAGTGCAAATAGGCAAAGGGCAGGGCCAGCACCACCATCACCAGGCAGCTCAAGGGGTAGAACACCTTGCGCCAAAAGGCCATTTCGTACTTTTGCGCCGATTGATCGTTGGCTTTTAGGTGCTGGGCAAAGCGCCACAGCTCCAGCATGGGCATGTGGTCGGGCTTGTGCGCTGCGGCCAGGGCCATGTCGCCGGTAATGTTGGTGTAAAAGCTAAAGTTTGGGAGCTGCTCGCGCTTTACTTGCGCCATTTCTCCAGCACTATCGTATGAAAACTGGCTGTACTGCACCGCGTTCAGCTCCCAAATTCCGGTTTCGGCATGCACCTGCCCATCGCTGGCGTGCAGCTGCTCGTGCAGGCGGCCGGCCGCATCAAACGTAAAAATCCGCACCGGGCCCAAGCGGCCATTGGCATCAATGGCGCGAATATTCACCGCCAGCATGTGCCCATCGGCGCTGCGCTCTTTGAGCCAAGCGCCCGTGCTGCCGGTCGATTTGCTGCTGCCTAAATACTTGGCCTGCGCTTGCAAGGCCAAACGCTGGGCCGCTGGCGCAACGTAGTCGCCCAAAAACCCGGTAAACAGCACAAAGCCCAGCCCCAGCAACACCATCGTGCCCAGCGCACGCCATGGCCCCAGGCCGCTGGTGCGCATGATGGTGAACTCAGAGCTTTGGGCGAACCGGGCCATGACAAAAATTGTGCCAATCAGCACCGTGATGGGCAGCAACTCGTACAGGTGATTGGGAATTTCAAACGTCACCGCCATCAGCGCATAACCCAGGGTGTAGCCCGGGGCCCGGCCTACGCTGCGCATTTCATCGAGCAGGTCAAAAAAGAAAAACAGCGCCAAAAACCCCAGTGAGACAAACGTGACGGCGCTGATGACTTCTTTGTAAATCAAACGGCGAAAAATCTTCATGCGGCTTCTCCGGTTTTGCCTGCCGTGCCACGGCCCAGCCAGGCCCCCAGGAGTTGGCCCAGGGTGGTTTGTTGGTGGCGCATCAGCAGCCCGCCCACCCCCAGCAGCAAAACGCTGCCATGCAGCACGATTAAAAACGCCCACATATTCACCCGGCCCGCAGCCACCCAGCTTTGCCCGGCATTGACCAAGTTGTAATAAACCACAAAGGCCAGCAGGGCCAGCATCAAACTGCTGCTTTTGCCCACTCGGGGATTGACGCGCGTAATGGCCAGCGCCAAGAAAATCAAACTCAGGCCCAGCAAAGGCTGGCTCAGCCGCCAGGCCAGCTCACCGCGGTGTTGCGCCTCTGCTGCGCTGAACAGGGCCATGGTGGGCAGGGCGCGCACGCTCATTGCGGTCTGCGTGGTGCTTTCTGCCTTGAGCAGCACCTGGTAACGCGCAAATTGGGTGGATTTGGTGGTTTGGGTGCTGGGCTGGGTTTCAACGCGCTGGCCATTTTCTAAGATGGCATAGCGCAGGCCATCGTGCACCGCTAAATGGGCCGATTGGGCCGAAGTCACAATCTCTTGATCCGGGCGGTTTTCTACAATGAAGACGTTGCTGGCCGATTCAGCGCTGAGTTTTTCTTTGTCAATAAAAAAGACCCGGCTGCCATCGGCCGATTCTTGGAATTCACCGGGGGCAATGCGGTCCAGGTCACTGCGCTGCTCAAACTGGGTGCGCAATTGCAAAACCTGGTTATTGCTCCACGGCCAGGCAAATACCGACAGCCCCAGCACGGCCAGCAAAATGGGCCAAGAAAAGCGCAAAAACGGCCGCAGCAGCGCCAGCAACCCTTGGCCGCTGCTCATCCAAATGGCCATTTCGCTGTCGCGGTACATGCGCGAGAGGGTGGAAACCATGGCCACGAACAAACTGAGCGTCAAAATCGTGGCCAGATACCCCAGCACAGTAAAGCCCATAATCAGCAGCACATCTGCGGGGCTGATAACGCCCTTGGCCGCTTGGCCCAGCATGCGGATCAACATCATGGTCATCACCACAGTAATCAGCACCAACAGCGTGGCACCAAAGCTGCGCGAGAGCTCTTTGCGTATGGATGAATCGAATAACATTGGCAAAAAAGGAAAACCCCGATTATGAACTTTGAACTCAAAGCTTTAAGCCTTAGCGCGGCCGCAGCGCTCAAATGTGATTTGCTGATCGTGCCCATCAGCAGCCAAAGTGGCGATTTTTCCGCACAACAAGAGGTTTTGCCGCAATGGCTGGCCGCCGCCATCGCCCATAAGGATGCCTCCACCGAAGCGGGCAGCCAGCTGCAGGCCTACCAAGTCGCGGGCATCAAAGCCCGCCGCGTGCTGGTGCTGGGCACCGGGCAAGGCAGCGCCAAAGAGCTGCGCAGCGCCTTGCTGGGGGCAGCCAGCGCGCTCAAAGCGCCAGCAGTAGAGCACGCTGCGCTGTGTTTAAGCGCTTTAGATGCGCCTGACGTGGCCATTGCCGTGCAAGCCCTGCACGAAGCGCTCTACCACTACCAGCACACCAAGCCCTCGGCCAAAGTCCCCGCCATCAAAAAACTGACCCTGGGCGTGCCCAACAAACGCGCTGCTGAGGCCGCTTTCACCTTGGGCCAAGCCATTGCTGCCGGGCAAACCACCGCCAAAGAATGGGGCAATCGCCCCGCCAACCACGCCACCCCCAGCCACTTGGCCGAGGTGGCCCAGGCGCTGGGCAAGGCCGAGAATATGCGCTGCAAAATTCACGGCCCCAAAGAAGTGGCCAAGCTGGGCATGCATGCCTTTATGGCCGTAGCCCAAGGCTCCAAAGAGCCCTTGCAATTGATCGAACTGCACTACCAAGGGGCCGCCAAAACCGAGGCCCCCGTGGTGCTGGTCGGCAAGGGTATCACCTTTGATACCGGCGGTATCAGCATCAAACCGGCCGCAGCCATGGACGAAATGAAATTCGACATGTGCGGCGCGGCCAGCGTGCTGGGGGTGTTTACCGCCTTGGCGCAGTTGCAGCCGGCCATCAACGTGGTCGGCTTGATCCCCGCCTGCGAAAACATGCCCGATGGCGCAGCCGTCAAACCCGGTGACGTGGTCACCAGCATGAGCGGGCAGACCATTGAAATCCTGAACACCGATGCCGAAGGCCGCTTGGTGCTGTGCGACACCTTGACCTATGCCCAGCGCTTCAAACCCGCCGCCTTGATCGACATTGCCACACTGACTGGCGCGTGCGTGATTGCCCTGGGCGGCATCCGCAGCGGCATGTACGCCACCGACGATGCCCTGGCCCAGCAATTGCAAACAGCGGGTGAACAAACCCTGGATCTGTGCTGGCGCATGCCGCTGGATGAGGATTACGGCGAGGGGCTGAAAAGCAATTTTGCCGACGTGGGCAACGTCGCAGGCCGCGCTGGTGGGTCGATCACCGCCGCCAAGTTCTTGCAGCGCTTTGTCGGTGATGCACCGTGGGCGCATTTGGACATTGCCGGCACGGCCTGGAAAGAAGGCGCGGCCAAAGGCGCTACGGGCCGCCCAGTGGCCTTGTTGCTGCACTATTTGCTTCAGCGCGCAGCATGAGCCACTACCCGCAAAAGCAGCCCCCCCGCTTTGTGCCAACCCTGACCCAGGCGGTGGAGCCTATCCTTGAGCCTGTGCCTGAGCCCGTGGGGCAGCAGCGTGGGCCAGAACCACTGGCCGCCCCACCGATCGAGGCGGCAGTGGACACACCGGTGGCGCAGCCCACGGCGGGGCCACCAAAAAAACTACTGCAAGAGCAACTGGAGGAGCGCATCAATGCCTTGGTTGCCAGCCACCTGCGCCAGCTGGAGGTGGAAATCCGTGCCGAAATCAAAAACACCTTGCAAGCGCAGCGCCATCGCTTCTTTGAGCGTTCCGACCCTGAGTAACAGCCACTGATTTTTTATAGCTTTTACCGCAGGTGTTTATTGATTTTCAGGGTTAAAAACACCTGAATTTGAATAAAAACGTGCGGCAATAGCTACTGAATTGGCTTTTTATCGCTTTTTTTAGAGCACTTCACCGATCAGATCGTGCCCTTGCGCGGCGGTGATGCGCACCTTGAGCATGTCGCCCACCTTGTACTGCTGGCTGGCCTTGGCAATGGGTTGCAGGTGGACCAGGCCATCAATTTCGGGCGCATCGGCCCAGCTGCGGGCGATGCCGCCTTTTTTGCCCAGGCTGTGCGCTTTATCGACCAGCACCTGCATCGTCTGGCCCACGCGCTGCTGCAGGCGCTGGATGGAGACTTCCTCGGCCACGGCCATGAAGCGCGCGCGGCGCTCTTCGCGCACGGACTGGGGCAGTTGGCCGGGCAGGTCGTTGGCGGTGGCACCGCTGACATCGCTATAAGCAAAGCAGCCGGCGCGGTCAATTTGTGCTTCGCGCACAAAATCGAGCAGGTGCTGAAATTCTTCTTCGGTCTCGCCCGGAAAACCGGCGATGAAGGTGGAGCGGATCACCAGCTCGGGGCAGATTTCGCGCCAGCGCTGGATGCGTTCGAGGTTTTTCTCGCCGCTGGCCGGGCGCTTCATGCGCTTGAGCACATCGGGGTGGCTGTGCTGCAGCGGCACATCCAGGTAGGGCAGCACCAGCCCCTGGGCCATCAGCGGCAGGATGTCGTCCACGCTGGGGTAGGGGTAAACGTAGTGCAGGCGCACCCAGGCACCGTGTTGTTGTGCCAGCTTGCCCAGCTCTTGCACCAGCTCCAGCAGGCGCGTTTTGACCGGGCGGCCTTCCCAAAAACCCATGCGGTATTTGATGTCCACTCCATAGGCCGAAGTGTCTTGGCTGACGATGAGCAGCTCTTTCACCCCGCCAGCGAACAGCGCTTGCGCTTCTTTGAGCACATCGCCAATCGGGCGCGAAACCAAGTCGCCGCGCATGCTGGGGATGATGCAAAACGTGCAGCGGTGGTTGCAGCCCTCCGAGATTTTCAAATAGGCGTAATGGCGTGGGGTGAGCTTGATGCCCGCCTCGCCCACCGCACCGGGCAGGCTGGGCACCAGGTCGATGAAGGGATCGTGTGGTTTGGGCAAGTACGCATGCACGGCATCCATCACTTCTTGCGTGGCATGTGGGCCGGTCACGGCCAGTACGCGGGGGTGGATGCCGGCCACCATATTGCTTCCGCCATCGTCTTTGCGGGCCCCCAGGCAGCCGGTGACGATGACTTTGCCGTTTTCAGCCAGGGCTTCGCCAATGGTGTCCAGGCTTTCTTTGACGGCATCGTCGATAAAGCCGCAGGTGTTCACAATGACCAAATCGGCACCGGCAAAGCTTTTGGCGGTCTGGTAGCCCTCGGCACTGAGCTGGGTGATGATGAGTTCAGAGTCGGTCAGATTTTTGGGGCAGCCCAGACTCACCATCCCAATTTTCGGAATGGCGGGTTGGGTATTATTTTCACAATCCATTGATTTCATTTAATTTTCTTTTGCGGTAACGCCTTTATTCGTAAGGCGGGCATTCTATTTCAAACGCTTTGCATACAAGGGCGACACTGGCTATAACCGCTTGCCCCGAATGCACTGGCGCACACCTGGCGCACACCTGGCGCTAGACTTTTTTCTACAAATATGCAAAAACTGCTTGCGCACCAGGCCTAAGCCCCCTACATTAGCCCAGCTGCAGCGTTTTTTTGCTTACTCGTGCTGCAAGCAGGTTCGATCTGGGCAGCGGTACCCCAAAACCGCACACCTCTACTGCATACCACTTCAATGTGGGCTCTTCGGTGGTCTGACTTTTCCCAAGGCAAGCTTCACTTGAGCAACCTTTACGCGGTTGCCTCTGCCCATGCTTTGTCGCACAGCGTGACAGCATGAACCCGGGCTACATCGGCCCGAGCACTATTGTTTTTAATGCCATTTGCCAGTACCCATCCGTTCGCTGTCGGCGATTTTCGGATCACACCGCTTAGCCGCTCGCACGGCAGCGACCAACACACCGCATTGCTTTCCATCCAGCGAGGTCAAGGCCGCCAACAACTTGACCGTGTTTACACCTTCAAGCCCGAGTTCAAGACGCAAGACAGCGCCTTGATGTACGCCGCCGCACAAGGCCGCCACTGGTTGCTTGACCCCACCTCGCTGCCCTAAACCGTAACTTCAAGGAGGCTCTATGGCCAAGGAAGAACTTATTGAAATGCAAGGCAAGGTAGATGAAATGCTGCCTGATACCCGTTATCGGGTGACCTTGGACAACGGCCACACATTGATTGCCTACACCGGCGGCAAGATGCGCAAGCACCGAATCCGCATTCTGGCCGGCGACAACGTCACGCTGGAGATGTCGCCGTACGACCTGACCAAAGGGCGGATCACTTTCCGCCATATCGAAAATCGCCAGCCCCGCGCTGCGCGAGCGCCTGCTTTCAAACGCAAGCACTAATACTAATTTCTCGCACACCTGTGTTTTCACCTGCGCCCCTAACGTTGTTGGGCGCTTTTTTTGAAAGGCTCCAAAATGAGCAACAAACTTTATGTCGGTAACTTGTCCTACTCGGTCCGTGACGACGATCTGCAAGAGCAGTTTTCCCACTTTGGCCAAGTCCAATCCGCCAAAGTCATGATGGAGCGCGACACCGGCCGCTCCAAAGGCTTTGGTTTTGTCGAGATGTCCAGTGGCGCAGAAGCCGAGGCAGCGATCCAGGCCATGCACGGCAAGAACATGGGTGGCCGTGACCTGACCGTGAACATCGCCCGCCCGATGGAAGCGCGCGCCCCCCGCAGCGGTGGCTACGGCGGTGGCTACAGTGATTCGCGTCGCAGCAGCTATTAATTGGTTGTTGGTCAGCCATTGACCACATTGACCATCAAAAAAAGCCAGCGCAAGCTGGCTTTTTTATTGTGTGCGCAGGCAAGCCATCACGTGCCACTGGCAGCGGGCAAGCGCATGGTTAGCGCTTGAGGCCAAACATGCCCATCATTTGCTCGGTTTGTTGGCGCATTTGCTCCTGCATTTTTTGTATTTGTTCAGCGTAACCGGCCGGCAGCATGGCCTGGGGCATCTGCATCATCTTGGCCCAAGCATCGGTGTTGCCGGTTTGCTCGGCCAGCTTGGTTTGAAAGTCGGTGAACATTTGCAGGTTTTTTTCAATGTAGCTGCCCATGTGCCCCTGCATGGCGTGGCCGTAGAAGCGGATGATGTTGGCCAGCGCCGCTTCGCTGAACATGGGGATGCCGGCGGCTTCTTCTTCCAAGATGATTTGCAGCAGGATGGAGCGGGTGAGGTCTTCACCTGTTTTGGCATCTTTGACCAGCACATTTTCGCGCTGTAAAACCAGCTGCTTGACTTCGCCCAGGGTGATGTAGGCCGAGGTACTGGTGTCGTACAGACGGCGATTGGGGTATTTTTTAATCACGCGCTCGGTGGCGGCGTTGGGGGGCGTTGTAGTCATGGGCACACGGGGAGGTAAAAAACTGTTTCACAGAAGTATCTCATGCAGAGAAACCCTGCTCATTGGGGCTTTAAGCGCGTCGGCCTCGCTTACAGTGCGGGCAAAGCGCCAGTGGGTGCGAGGATACGCAAAATTTAGAAGGTAGAGGCTGTGATGAAAACAAACCGCATCCAATTTTTTTGTGCGCTGGTGCTGCTGAGCGTGGCTTCGGCCAGCTGGGGGCAAAGCCGGGTGTACCGCTGTGGCAATGAGTACACGAACAATGCAGCCCAAGCGAAAAAAGAAAATTGTCGTTTGGTCGAGGGCGGCTCGCTGACGATTGTGCATACGGGTGGGGGCAGCAGTGGTGGTGGCACCGCCCCACGTGCGGCGGCATCCAGCAGTGGCCCCGCAACCCCGGTGAACCGAGGGCCAGAAGCGGCGCAGGTCAGCAGCACTCAGCAGCAGGTGCGCGATAACGATGCCCGAGCGATTTTGCAGTCTGAGCTGGGCCGGGCCCAAGCGCGCTTGGCTGAGTTGAAAGCCCAATTCAATGGTGGCCAGCCCACTGCGGCCGAGCTGGAGGCAAGCCAGCCCGAGGTGTACCAAGCCCGCATTGATGACCTGAAAGCCAAAATCGCCCGCCAAGAAAGCGATGTGCAAGGCATTGAGCGCGAGCTGGCGCGGTTGAAGTAGGCCAGCAAGAACAGGGTTCTACTATTGTTTTTGAAGCTATTTGCGTTTGTTATGTATATTTTTTATCCGTTTTTCCATGGGAAATGGCTTTATATAAGCGCTAACAGCTATTAAATTTATAACAATGGTTCTAGCGGTAGATATTCCAACAGGCGCAATCCCCAGCGCTTGAACCAGCCGGTGTTGGGCTCGGTTGAGTGCGTGGTGCCACTGCCAAAGGGGGGGGCTTCCCACTGCAGGTGGCCTTCGGGGTCGAGACTCAAGCGGTAAGAGCGCCAGGGGATGTCCTGCTCAAAGATATTGCTGATTTGTGCGGCCAGGGCGGGGCTTTCAATCACCAGCCCCATCTCGGTATTGAGCAACATAGAGCGCGGATCAAAATTAAACGAGCCGACAAAGGCGCGTTGCCCATCAATGGCAAAGGTTTTGGCATGCAAGCTGGTGCCGCTGCTGGCCAGTAGCCAACGGCGTTTGATGCGTTCATGCAGCTGGCGCGGCAGCTCAATGGGGGCCTGGCGCTGCAGCTCGTACAGCTGCACACCCATGCGCAACAGGGGGGCGCGGTAGCGCGCGTAGCCCACGTGTACTAGGCTGACATCGGTGGCCTCCAGTGCATTGGTCAGCACACGAATGCGGATGCCCTGGGCACGCAGCTGGGCCAGCGCATCCAGCCCGGCCTGGGTGGGCACAAAATAAGGCGAGACCATATCCAGCGCAATGCTGGGCTGGCCAATGGCGCGGGCCAGTTGTGCGCCGATCAGGCCCTGCTGGCGGGCCTGGCCCAGCACCTTGGCCGGGTCGTCGCTGACCAGGTGGGCCGGGGCCCAGAGGATGGCTTGGTCGTTGGCTTGTAAATGCTCGGGCAGCCGACTGTTGGCCTTGGCGGCCTGGTAGCGCTGCCCTTCGGTGCTGGCGTGCGCTGTGGCAATGCGCTGGCGCAACGTGGGCCAATCCAAAGCGTAGGGGTGGGTGACGATGCGCTCGATGGGGTAGGCCGAAGGGCTGGCCCAGTAGCGGTCAAAGTCGTGCGAAATATCGCGCACCACCGGGCCCCAGGCCAGCACATCCAAGTCGGCAAACAATACCCCTTGGGGATTGCCAAAGTACTCGTTGCCAATATTGCGCCCGCCCACAATGCTGGCCTGGTTGTCGGCGGTGAGCGATTTGTTGTGCATGCGCCGGTTGGTGCGCTGAAAGTCAAACACATAGCCCAGCACTTTGGGCCAGCGCAGCACAAAGGGGTTGAACAGGCGCACCTCAATCTGGGGGTGGGTGTTCAAGGTGTGCAGCAGGCTGTCCATGCCGGCGGTGCCGCCATCGTCAAGCAACAAGCGCACACGCACGCCCCGATCAGCCGCGGCGAGCAAATCGCCCAGCAGCATCAGCCCGCTGGTATCGGCCCGCCAGATGTAGTACTGCACATCCAGGCTGTGTGTGGCCTGCTGGATCAGAAAATGGCGGGCCGCAAAAGCCTCTTGTGGACTGTCCAGGGGCACGATGGCGGTGATGCCCTCTGGCGCTTGGGCCAATTGGCGCAAGTGGCGGGCTGTCTGGCCCAGCGGTGTGTTGGCAGTGGCGGCGATGGCTTGGCTGTGGCTGCGCCCCTCTAAAGAGGGCAGGGCGCAGCCGCCAAGGGCCAAAGCCAGCAGGGCGATGCAGGCGGCGGAGCAAAACCGTAAAAACATGCGCGATGGTATGCGCAGTCGCGGCCCGGTGCGGTGCAAGTTAGGCGGTGTTAGAACGTGTTCATGATCTCGAATGAAGGTGTGGGGGATGCGGTTCGGGATGGGTTGCGAGGCGCAAACCACAGCAATAGCTTGGCTATTGCGAGGATTTGCAACGACGCAGACCGCCCGAAGCCGCGCCCGCACACCCATGAGGAGATCGTGAACACGTTCTTAGCGCACAAACTGGATAAAGCCCTGAATCATGAAGGCGTTGATGATGTCAATAAAGAAGGCACCCACCAGCGGCACAATCAAAAACGCTTTGTGCGACGGCCCGTACTGGTTGGTAATGGCCTGCATATTGGCCACCGCGGTGGGCGTAGCCCCCATGCCAAAGCCGCAATGGCCAGCGGCCAGCACGGCAGCATCGTAGTTTTTGCCCATGAGGCGGAAGGTCACAAAACCGGCGTACAAGCCCATCATGACGGTTTGCACCGCCAAAATGACCATCAACGGCGCGGCCAGATCGGTCAGCTCCCACAGCTTCAAGGACAGCAAGGCCATGGCCAGGTAAATCGACAGGCCAGCATTGCCAAACACGTCAATGGCGCGGTCAAAAACCTGGACATTGAAGACATAGTCCAACACGTTGCGAATCACCACCCCCGTGCCCAAGGCCCAGACAAAAGTGGGCAGCTGAATGGCTGTGCCTTTGGTCAGGTGGGTCATGAACTCGGCAAAGGCCAGGCAACCGGCAAACAAGGCCAGGGTTTCAATGGCGGCATCGGCCGTAATCAGGCGCGGTGCATTCGAGGGAAACTCGAAATTCGTGCGCTCGCCGCCTTCCGGTACGGTGGGGGCGGTGGGGGCCAGTTGCTCGGCATCGGGGCGGGCTTGGGCCAGCTGGTGGCGGGTAATCAGGCGCTTGGCCAGCGGGCCGCCGAGCAAGCCACCAATGACCAAACCAAAGGTAGCGCAGGCGATCCCCAACGTGGTGGCGCCGGTCAGGCCATATTGGCCTTCCAGCACCGATCCCCAGGCCCCGGCAGTGCCGTGGCCACCGACCAGGGTAATAGAGCCGGCCATCAAACCGATCAGCGGGTCCAGTCCCAGCAGGCTGGCCAGCCCAATGCCCACAGTGTTTTGCACCACGATAAATACGGCAATGATGGCCAGGAACACCACCAGCCCCATTCCGCCTTCACGCAGCTTGGCGAAGTTGGCACTCAGGCCAATCGACGAGAAAAAAATCAGCATAAAAGCCGTTTGCAAGCTGCTTTCAAAGGCCAGCGTCAGGCCAATCGCTTCGTGCAGGGTGTAAATCACCGTGGCGACCACCAGGCCGCCAGCCACGGGCTCTGGGATATTGAAGTTGCGCAAAAAGCGTATGCGCTGCACCAAAAACTTGCCCAGTAGGAGCACGAGTACGGCCAGGATCAGCGTGTAGTAGGCACTGAAGGTGATGTGCATAGGAGAGATAACCCTTCTTCGTCGGAGGAGCAGAGGGGAACTCTGCCAGTGTTCAAAGGAAAAAATCCCCGTTCGCACGCTGCATGGCAGGCACTTTACGGGGACATGGCACGATTTTCTCTGATTGAAAAATTAGAGGTGCAACCAAGGTTTTATTTAATTTGCTACCAGGTGAACCCTTTATTTATTTTCTTCAAGGGCGTGGGACTGCCTGCGGCCATAGCGGCCCGCCAAAATGCCCGAGACCATGATTTGCATGGGGTGAAACAGCATCACCGGCAAGATCATGGGCCCCACGACCGCCGCTGAAAACAGCACGTTGGCCATAGGAATGCCGCTGACCAGGCTTTTTTGGGCACCGCAAAACAAAATGGTTGCCTCATCGGCTTGGCTAAAGCCCAGGCGGCGGCTAATCCAAAGGCACCAGGCCATGCTGATCGCCAGCAGCACAGCGCACACGCCCAGCAGCGTCGCCATGGCCGCAAGGGGCATTTGTTGCCACAGGCCGCCTACGACGGCGCTGCTAAAGGCCGCATAAACCACCAACAGGATGGAGCCTTGGTCAATGATGCGGATTTTTTGCCCTGCTTTTTGCAACAACTTGCCCGTCCAGGGGCGCAGCAGGTGGCCCAGGGCAAAGGGCAGCAGCAGCTGCACGGCAATGCGGCTGACGGCTTGCAGTGGGTCGCCGGTATGGCCGCTGTGGGCCAGCAAAGCGCCCACCAGCAAAGGCGTGAACACAATGCCCAGCAAGGTTGAGGCCGATGCGCTGCAGACCGCAGCAGGGATATTGCCCCGGGCAATGCTGGTCAGCGCAATGGCCGATTGCACCGTAGCGGGCAAGGCGCACAAAAACAGCATGCCTTGCACCAAAGGCGGTGGCAGCAACAGGGCCCACAGCGGTTGGGCCAGCCAGCCTACCAGGGGAAACACCATGAACGTGGTGGCCGTAACCACCAGATGCAGGCGCCAGTGGCCAATACCGGCCCAGATGGCTTGGCGCGAGAGTTTGCTGCCATGCAAAAAAAAGAGCAAAACAATCACCCAGGTAGTTGCTTTGTTCAAAATTTCTGCAAATATCCCAGTGGCTGGTGCGAGACTAGCTATCGTTACCGTAGAAAGCAGGAGCAGGGTGAAGGTGTCAGGTTTGAAACGCACAAAAATCCTTGAAAACCAGGCGGATTGGAAAAATAGCTTAACTTTTTACCGCAGCTGCCGATAGCGCAAGTATTCGCTGTCTGCAATGCAAAGCTTGGAAAGGGCTCCAGAATGAATAACACAACTTTTACCGAAGCGGCCCAGGCCGGGGCTACGCCTCGCCACCGCATGTTTCAAATGCCGGTGTTCAAACCTGGGGTTCGGGTGCTGCAAGGTGGCCGCGAAGAAACCGTCAGTCACGTGGTGCTGCGCCGCAAAGAGATGATGGTCTATCTGGTGGGGCAAGATGAGCCCATTCGGCCCGATCGTCTGCAGCTTGAACCACAGTGGTTTACAACCGAGCGCCGTCCTGAGGCGCTTAATTGGTATTTGTGATTTTAATGACCGGCTAATGACCGGCGTACTGCACAAGGCCATGCAATGCATGCTGGGCCTTGGCGCATGCTGGGCGCACGCACGCATCTTCAGCGCATGCAGTGGGCGAATTGGCTTGTGAATTTCGCCACCTTCGGGGCAATCACCCAGGTGCAATAGCCCGCCTGGGGGTGCTGGGCAAAATAATCGTGGTGTTCCTCTTCTGCCGGGTAAAAAGCGGTGAGAGGGGCTACTTCGGTCACCACTGGCGCGGGGAAGCTGCGATCTTGGTTCAATTGCGCCACATAGCCTTGTGCCACCGCGAGCTGTTCTGCGGTGGTGGTGTAAATCCCGCTGCGGTACTGCGTGCCCACGTCATTGCCTTGGCGATTGAGCGTGGTTGGATCGTGGGTGGCAAAGAAAATGGCGAGCAAATCCACCAGCGCCAACTCCTGCGGCGCATACACCACTTCAACCGCTTCGGCATAGCCCGTGGTGCCGGTGCAGACCGCGGCGTACGTCGGCGGGGTTGCTATATCAGTGCCATTGGCATAGCCGCTGCGCACGTGCTGAACACCGCGCACGCGGCGAAAGATGGCTTCTGTACACCAAAAACAACCACCGGCCAGGTAAATGCTTGCGGTTGGTTGCTGGGGGCTGGACTGGTGGGGCATGGTGTGAGGCCTTGATAGTGTTAGGTGGCCGATTTAATGCTCTTGGGCATTGTCAATCGCGCGAACAATGGCCGCCCCAGTGGTTTGCACGCCAGGGGCGCTAAAGCCGGGGCCGGGAGTGACGCTGGGGTGCTCGAGTAAGAATTTACGGATTTGCCGGGCCTCTTCCCAAGCATTTTGGCGCTCTTGTTGGGTGGGGGTGGGTTCGGCCGAGTTGTCTGTGGTCAGTGCATTGACCCGGGTATTGCGCTCATAGATGGCATAAGCGGCTTGCTGTTTTTTCAGCTGCTGCGCCGCCTCTTGCTGCTGACGCTGTACCACAAAGCCCCAAATGATGAGCAAGGCAACGCCCAATCCTGCAAGGGTTAAAACCCAGATCGTAGTTGGCGAGACCGATTCGTGTTGAGACATGAAAACGAGTAAAGCGTATTAAAAAGCTACCATTGTGGGCAGTTGCATAAATCCTTGCCCCAGGGCTTAGTTTTAAAAAATGCATGCCTCTTGGAGAGCGCACAATTCAGAACAGTGGCCCCGTGCGCTGCACAGCAGGGAGAAAAATTGTGAGCATTGCGCTCATTTTTAAAAAAATTGAGTGCTTGGAAAAAATGACAGAAAAAATCGTGCATAATTTGATTTTTCGTAGGGGAGTCGCCAAGTTGGTTAAGGCACCGGATTTTGATTCCGGCATGCGAGGGTTCGAGTCCTTCCTCCCCTGCCAAGTTTGATAAAAGCCGTGGTTGCGCAAGCAAGCACGGCTTTTTCTTTGCCCGTGCTCGCTATCATCGCCTGCCATGACGCTCGCTTTTATTGCCCCTGAACCTTCTTCACCGCCCCGTTTCTGGGCGGTCATTCCCTGTGCTGGCGTGGGTGCTCGCGCGATGGCTGCGGGGGCGTTGGAGCCAAGCTTGCCCAAGCAATACCAGCCGCTGTTGGGGCAGCCCCTGGTGCTGCATACCTTGGCGGCCTTTGCCGCTGTACCGCAGTTGGCGGGCACGCTGGTTGCGGTGGCCTCTGGCGATGATTTTTTGGCCGCTTACCCTTCCTCGCGCTATTTCACGGTGCCCTGCGGCGGCCCGAGTCGGGCGCAAACGGTGTTGGGTGCTTTGCGCGCGTTGTTGCAGCGTGGGGCACAGGCCGACGATTGGGTGCTGGTGCACGATGCGGCGCGGTGCTTGGTCACTTCACTGCAAATTGAAACCTTGATTGCCGAGTGCCAGCACGACAGTGTGGGCGGCTTGCTGGCACACAAAATCCCCGATACCTTAAAAACGGCGGTCACCGGCCCGGGTGGTGTGCGCGTGGTGGGAACGCTGGAGCGCAGCGATAAATGGTTGGCACAAACGCCGCAGATGTTCCGCCTCGAGCCTTTGCTGCACGCGCTAGAAAAGTTGGGCGATGCGGCCACCGACGAAGCCAGCGCCATGGAGGCCGCAGGCCACCGCCCCAAGCTGGTGGCGGGCGGCGCGCAAAACTTTAAAGTGACTTACCCAGAAGACTTTGCCCTGGCCAGCGCCGTGCTGGCCTACCGCGAGGGCAGCAGCACCACGGCACGGTTTGGTGAGTTGGCCCCTGCCAAGCCCGAGCGGGGCAATCGGTTTTTTTGATATTTGTTATTAGATCGTGAACACGTTCTTACAGCAAGCGGGCGATCAGTGCGCCCTCTAGCGGCCCCGTCAGCGGCACGCGCACGCGCACCGGGTTGCCAGGGGCGACCTGTACCGGTTCGCCTTCCAGGTTGAACATCTGCTCGAGCTTAACGGTGCGGTTGCCGCTGGGGTGGATGATTTCGATCATGTCACCCACGGCAAAGCGGTTCATGGTTTCGATTTCGGCCATGCCGTCAGCGTGGCCGCGCACTTGGCCGACAAAGTGGCTGCGCTGCAGCACGCTGGTGCCGGTTTCGTAGTTCTGGTAGTCGTTGGCCGGGCGGCGCTCGAGCAGGCCGCCGGTGTAGCCCCGGTTGGCCAGGCCTTCCAACTCGGTAATCAAATGCGGGTTGAAGGGGCGGCCGGCTACGGCATCGTCAATGGCGCGGCGGTACACCTGGGCGGTGCGGGCGACGTAGTACAGGCTCTTGGTGCGGCCCTCGATCTTGAGGGAATCCACCCCGATTTTCACCAGCCGCTCCACGTGCTCCACCGCGCGCAAGTCCTTGCTGTTCATGATGTAGGTGCCGTGCTCGTCTTCCATGATGGGCATGAGCTCGCCGGGGCGGCCTTTTTCTTCGAGCAGGTAGATTTGGTCGGCCAGCGGGTGGCGCTGCATGTGGGTGCTGGAAAACTGGCTATCGGCATCTTCGCGCGATTTGCTAAAGCTAAAGCCTTGCTCCATCGGTGTGGCCAGGGCTTCGCCGGTGTTGGGATCGACGGCCGCGTCGTGCGTCTTGTACTCCCAGCGGCAAGCGTTGGTGCAGGTGCCCTGGTTGGGGTCGCGGTGGTTGAAGTAGCCCGACAGCAGGCAGCGGCCCGAGTAAGCGATGCACAAAGCGCCGTGGACGAAGACTTCAAGCTCCATGTCGGGGCATTCTTGGCGGATTTTTTCAATCTCGTCCAGCGACAGCTCGCGCGACAAGATGATGCGCGAGACACCCATCTTCTGCCAAAACTTCACTGTCGCCCAGTTGGTGGTGTTGGCCTGCACCGAGAGGTGAATTTCCTGCGCGGGCCACTTTTCCTTGACCATCATGATCAGGCCGGGGTCGGCCATGATGAGGGCATCGGGGCGGCAGGCAATCACGGGCTCAATGTCGCGCAGGTAGGTGCGCACTTTGTCGTTGTGCGCAATCAGGTTGCTGGTGACGAAGAATTTTTTGCCGCGCTGGTGGGCTTCTTGGATGCCTTGGGCGATTTGCTCCAGGCGAAAGTCGTTGTTGCGGGCACGCAGCGAGTAGCGTGGTTGGCCGGCGTAGATGGCATCGGCACCAAAGTCATAAGCGGCACGCATCTTGTCGAGCGAGCCGGCGGGCAGGAGCAGTTCAGGGGCTTTCATGGTGGGCGCGATTGTCGGGCAAAGTGGTTTTCCGCACGGGATGGGCTGTTTTGGCGGGGTAATATCCGCGCCTGTCTGGTTTAAAGGCCATGTTTTTTCAATAAGAAGGGGATTTTTGCCGTGCAATGCACCCAATGCCATGCTGACTTTCATGACGGCGCCAAGTTTTGCCCCGACTGCGGCCACCCTGCTGCCGCAGCCGTTGCGCCGGTGCTCGCTCCACCATTGGCTTGCGCGGCTTGCCAAGCGCCTTTGAAGCCCGAGGCCAAGTTTTGCAACCATTGCGGCGCTGCCGTTGCGCGTGCCCCCATGGCGGCCCAGCCTGTGGCGGTGCCGCCAGCGCCCCCTGTGCCTGAGTCTGCTCTTATTAAAGAAGCTGTTTCCGCTGATAAACAATCAAAAGATGACGGAAACCGTTCCATTCCACCTGTATTTCCTGTGGAACCAGCTACCAATATGGGGAACAATGTGGGGCTTTGGATTGGTGGGGCCATTGCTTTTTTTGCGGCCATTGGTGGGGCGGTGTACTTGGTCATGGACAACAGCCCCTCGCCCCTGAAGAACAAGGTGGGGCCGATGGAGGTGCCTGCCGTATCGGCCCCGGTTATGAATGCACCCACGGAACCTGTCGCGCCTGCGCTGGTGACAGACAGTGCCCCGCTCAATACCCCGCTGGCGGTGGCCCCCCAGCCTGTGATGGTGCCCGATGTGCCGCTGCCGCCGTCGCCCGAAGCGCCCGCGCAAGCTGAGCCCAAGCCGGTCAAGCGCCCGGTGGAGCAGCCCAAGCCGGTGGTGCGCCCCGTAACCCGCGAGGCCCCGGCCCCGGAAGTGGCCCCGGCGCCAACACCCGCGCCGGCCCCGGTGGCGGAGGTTAAATCCTGCGGGCAGGCCAGCTTATTGATGCGCCCGGTGTGTGTGCTAGAAGGCCCGGCTACGTTCTGGAGATGTACGCCCGATGGCAAGCGCTGGAACAATGATTTGCCAGGCTGCCACCGCAACGACAACTAAAGCATTACCAAATGCGCGAAAAGCCTCGGCGTTCAGGCCGAGGATGGATAGCGCTGGCCGCGTAAGCGGCCAT
>NZ_JBHSEY010000043.1:0-4751 GCF_042654745.1 Comamonas denitrificans | reverse complement strand
GATTTTCGGGCACACAAGGGCAATGCCGTACTCGTTTGTGGCTCTACTACGGTGAAATATCCGGGCTAGAGCTTCGGGAGCTGCAAGAAGGGCATATCAGGGCCATGCTGAAACCCACGGTAGCGGCTGGCAAGGTGCGCACGGCGCAGGTTTTGCTATTGATCGTGCGCCAGGCCTTGAGCTGGGCAGAAAAGCGCCAGCCATGGCGGCCCCTGCTGATTGCTGGCAACCCTGCCGACCTGATAACCGAAGACAGCATTACGCCCCCCGATTACAAGAGCGAACGCGAACGGGTTTTAAGCCCCGCAGAAATCCAAGAGCTGGCCCAGGTGCTGACCAAGCCAGACCCCCGGCCGTTGAAAGCGCAAACGCAATGCGCCCTATGGGTATTGCTGGGCACTATCTGCCGGGTGGGTGAGCTACTGCACGCCCGATGGGAGGATGTGGACTTGAAGGCCGGGGTGTGGTTTATCCCCGAGGAAAACGTTAAAGGCCGCCGGGGCCAGCGCCAGGCCCAAAAGGTTGCCCTGTCCCCCTTCGTGCTGCGCCACTTTCGGCAACTTCATGCCTTGACTGGGGCGGGGCCGTGGTGCTTTCCGGCCAGTACGCCGGGCACCAGTGCAGAGGGGGCCGGGCCGGTGGGCATAAACACCATTTCAAAACAAATTGCAGATCGTCAGGCCATGTTCTCGGCGCGGGCCGTGGCATTGCAGCACCGAAGGAACGACAACACCTTAGTTTTGGCCGGTGGCAAGAACGGCAAATGGACACCCCACGATCTGCGCCGCACTGGCGCAACCATGATGCAAGCGCTTGGGGTGGGCCTGGAAATCATTGACCGCTGCCAGAACCACGTGTTGGCAGGCTCCAAGGTGCGGCGGCATTACCTGCATTACGACTACGCCGAAGAAAAGGCGCGGGCCTGGAACCTGTTGGGCGAACGGCTGGAAGGCATCTTGTCCGGTGGGGCTGAAATCCTGCCAATCAAGCGCCGCGCCTAGCCGCCCAAGCCCTGGCAAGTGCCCAGCCCAGCACCACCAAGCCACCCACAGCGGTGGCTTTTTTTGTACCCGTGCCCAGCGCCACGGGGGCAAGTAAATTTTTTTAGGTGATGATTTTCCGTGGGGGCATGGGGGCAAGGCATTTTTTAAAATCCGTAAAGTCAAAAAGATATTGCAAACAATAGATTCTTTGCTATAGATATTTTTGGGGGCAAATTGGGGGCAAGTTGGGGGCAAAGTGGGGGCATAAGAGAAAAATTATCACTATATAAAATATAGGTACTCTTTTCTTCTCTTTTTTGCTTTTCTCTTCCTTTCCTTCCTCTTTGCCGCTGCTGGTGATTTGGCGCAAAAAGGCACCAGGAAAAGGGCAAGGCTGGCCCTGGTGCTGGCCCTGGTGCTGGTGCTGGTGCTGGTGCTGGTGCTGGTGCTGGCCGCGTTGCTGGGTGGGGGTGGCGGCAACCGGGGCCGGGCTGTTTGTGGTGGCCTGGTTGCCGGGGCTTTGCGCCTTGGTTGTGGCCTGGCTCCCCTCCCTGGCCCTAGGTGCTTCGTTTTGAGCGCAAACGGAAAACGCCCGCGAAGGCGTTCCCCTGGTGCCACCCTCTCCGCGCTGGTGTGGGCTGCGGCCCTGATTGGCCGTACTGGTTGCGGCCCATGGTTGTGCCCTTGGCCCTGGGCTGTGCCGTGCCCTTATGGCGTGGGCCTGACCTGGGCCGGGGTTGGCGGCGCTGTTTGCTGTGCGTGGCACATGTGCGGCGGCCCAGGCTTCAATCTATCAAAATGATAGAATTACGCCATGCCACCATCTGCCCACCAATTGCAGCGCCATATAAGAACTTGCGCCCTTGATACTGCCTGCGTGTTCCTGACCAAGCACGCGCAAGAGAGGATGCAAGAACGCGGGGCAACCCTGGCAATGGTTTACGAGGTGTTGCAATCCGGGGTTTTGACTGGTATCCCTGAGCCGTCCATTGCCAGCACTGGCGTGGCTTGCAAAATGCAGCGGTGTGTTTGTGGGGAAAACTGGGTGGCATGTGTGGCCGTGGAATATCCCGAGCCTGATTTGGTTGTCGTGACCGTGTACGAAGTGGAGGGGGCCTAATGTTTCATTACACGTTTGGCGGGTTGGAAAACGTTTATTTGGTCAATGGCTATACCGTTGCCCAAACCCCGCATGGCGAAGCCGTGGCATTTACCGATGGCGAAGGCTTGGAGCGGGCCATCTGCAACACCCTGGCCAGTAAGGACGGGCCGCTTACTGGCGTTGAACTGCGCTTTGTCCGCACTGCTGGCCTAAAAATGTCGCAAGCCAGCCTTGGCGCTGTGCTGGGGGTTGATGCGCAAACTGTGGCCCGCTGGGAAAAGGGCGAAGGGGCACCCAAAACCGCCGAAAAGCTATTGCGCGTGGTGTACCTGGCCCACGCCCAAGGGGATGCACCCGTTCGGGCCGTGGTGCAAAGTGCCAACGCAATTGAGCGGGCCAAGCTGCAAACCATCGTTTTGCATGAACGCCGGGGCACGTGGGAACCCTCTGTTAAAGACCTGTCCCCCGCTTAAGGCTGCCCCCCACCTACTGGCAACCCAAACCGCCCACAAGGCGGTTTTTTTGCGCCTGCTGCCTTGGGGCGCTGGGCTGCCCTTGGCCTTGCCCTGGTGCTGGTGCTGGTGCTGGTACACCTGGGCCGCGCCTTGTGGCCTTGTGCCTTGGCCTGAGCTGGTAACCAGCGCCCCAGGGGTTGCGGCCTTCCCCTTGGCCCTGGGCTGTGCCGTGCCCTTATGGCGTGGGCTTGACCTGGGCCGGGGTCGTTGCGCCTGCGCTGCGCTTTGCTATTGCGGTTCGGCTTCTTTCGGGGGTATCTTGTAAGATACCGTTATGGAAATCCGCATCTACCAGGACAGTGAAGGCCGCGCCCCGTTTCAGCGTTGGTTGCAAGCCGTTCAAGATAGGGCAGCACGGGCAAAAGAGCGAACAAAGCCGGGAAATAGCCCGCGCCATCGCATATCTGAACGACTGGAAGGAAAGGGGTAAGCCATGACTACACCACGTGATGCAAGCTACAGCCAAGCCTTAGAACAAGGGCTGACAGACCCGCAAGAGGCTGCGGCCTATCTGGAAGCCGTGATGGAGCTGGAAGATTCTGCCGCGCTTTTGGTGGCGCTGCGCCATGTGGCAAACGCCCACGGCATGGCAGAAACGGCCCGGCGCTCCAACGTGGGAGAGAAAACCCTATTCAAGGCCCTGAGCGACAAAGGCAACCCCACGTTAGACACGATTACCAAAGTGCTTCACGCCGTAGGCTTGCGGCTTAGTGTTGCGCCTGTCTGACCTATCCCCGGCCCTGTGCCGGTTTTCGTTTTTTAGCCCAGGTCACCCACGCATGGCCGCAAGTTCGGGCGCTGGGCTGCGCCTGCCCTCGCCCTGGTGCTGGTGCCGGTACACCTGGGCCGCGCTGGCCCCCTGTGTGCATCGTGCCTTGCGTTTGTGGCTATACTTGCGCCCAAGCCAAAAGGCCCGGTGCTGAACACACCTTAGATAAAGCGGTTGCAACCCCCACCGATAAGCGGGGTTTTGTCACGCCCAAATTTTGGGGACTGGTGCGCCCGCATCGCTCCCCCCTGGTTTTGGGCGGGATGGCCGAAGCGGTAACGCCCGGCGCATGGCTTTATCCATGTGTTCAACATCCCGCCCACCTGCTGCCCTTGAACAGGCAAACGGTGGCCCTTGAGTCTCATAAAGGAGCCAAGAGAATGACCCACGTCACCCAGGGCAAAACCACGCCCACCCAGTCCCCCCAAACCGCGCCGCTTGACCGCATTGCCATGGGCTTGCCTGCCAGTGCTGCCAGCGCCGTCCACCATGCGGCCCTCGCCGAAGAGGCCGCTAAACCGAATCTGCAGAAGTTAAGCATGGCGTTTGAAGCGGCGGGGTTCAATCACGATTTGATTTTTCGTCGCAACCAGGTTCAAAGCCTTGCGTCCCGGCTGCGGGGCATTTCCGCCATTGGTGCCGTGCTGTCTGCTGGCACGTGGGGCGACGCTGTAGACATTGGCGGTACGTTGCAAGCTGGCCTACTGGATGCCCTGAATAGCCTAGTCAAGGATGCTTATCAAGAAATTGAGCTTACCGACGTGCATGCATGCGAGGCCCAGGAAGAGGCCAAGCGCCAAGGGGGTGCAGCATGACCGCTCCCGCCGCCCCCATGCGCTACACGCCCACCACTGAAGAGGCCCGCGCCTTGGCTGCGCTAGAGGCCGCAAACTGCGCCACCCTAGCCCGCTGGTATAGCGCACGCGGCAACGTCAAAGCCGCACGCCGCAAAGCCGTTCAACTGCTGGCCGCGCTGGCTGTTTTGGAGGGGGTGCTGCATGTCTGAAGTTACCTTCACCCGCAGTAACGACTATCAAGATACCCACCTGAGCCGCGCCCAGGCCCCAGGCTGGGCCATTGAAGTCTGGCGCGACAAGCGCAAGCAGCCCATTTCCTTTTACCGCCACGCTAACAACTACAGCATGACGATGGCGCTTGACCTGGATTCAGCCACGGCCCGCGCCCTGGCCTATGAGCTGCTGCACGCCGCCGACGTGGCGCAGCAGGCCGCCGAAACCACCCCCGGAAAATGACCCATGACCACCACCACCCAGGGCCAAACGGGAAAAGCGGCTTTATCGGCCATGCCTAGATGTTGCATCCCGGACGATCATATGGTCGCTTATTGAACAACTCAGGGTGAGTTTGATACCACTGTTTCA
>NZ_JBHSEY010000042.1:0-32258 GCF_042654745.1 Comamonas denitrificans | reverse complement strand
TGAGTTCGATGGCGAAGACGACCACGTTCACCTGCTTGTGAACTACCCGCCCAAGGTTTCGGTATCGATTTTGGTGAATAGCCTCAAGGGCGTGTCCAGCCGGATGATTCGCAAGAAAAATTACCCCAGCGTCCAAAGAAAACTTTGGGGTGGAGCGCTGTGGTCGCCCAGCTACTTTGCCGGTAGCTGTGGTGGCGCACCGATTGCTGTCATTCGCCAGTACATCGAACAGCAGCAGACGCCGCATTAAAACCAATCCAATCCACCAGGACGGCTTTGCCGTCCGCGCTCTTGACCCTGCCCTGAACGGCAGGGTTTGCCGCGCATCGGATCAATGTTCAGAAAAATGCCTTGAAAAGTCCTGCTGCCCGGCCTCTAGCGCTATCAAAGCCTGTTTGCGGGGCAAGCCACCGGCGTAGCCCGTCAGCGTGCCATTGCTGCCAACCACCCGGTGGCAGGGCACGATGATGCTGATCTTGTTTTGCCCATTGGCGTTGGCCACGGCCCGCACGGCACGGGGCTGGCCCAGTGCCTCGGATTGCTGTGCGTAGCTGCACGTCTGGCCAAAAGGAATGCGCAGCAGGGTTTGCCAAACCCGCACTTGAAAATCCGTACCAACCCAATCCAGCGGCACATCAAACGCTTGGCGCTGCCCGGCAAAGTATTGCGCCAACTGCACCTGCGTGGCGTGCAGCACGGCCGTTGCAGCCGTTGCAGGCGTTGCACTTGCCACCTCCACGCCCCCATGGGCTTGGCGCACCTGGGCCGTGTGCCGCTGCAAGCTTTTTTGCTCGGCAAAGTCCAGCAGGCACAACCCCCGATCACTGGCAATGGCCAGCATCTCACCCAGCGGGGTGGGGATCAGCAAAGAGTGCAAAACGGCCACCATACCTCAATCCTCAATGCCGCGCTGTGCGGGCACGCCCGCGTTGAATGCGTGCTTGATTTGCTGCATCTCGGTGACCGTATCGGCCAGGTCAATGATCTCTTGCGGGCAATTGCGCCCCGTCAGGCACACATGCACGGTTTTGGGCCGCTGCTGCAACGTCTCGAGCACTTCTGCCAGCGGCAGCCAGCCAAAAATCAGTGGGTAGGTCACCTCATCGAGCACCACCAAAAACTGCTCGCCCGACAAAATATCGGCCCGCGCCCGCGCCCAGCCATCGCGGGCCAGTTGGGCTGAATGCGCTAAATCCTTGCTGTCCCAAGAAAAGCCATCGCCCAACCCCTCGACCGACAGGCCCACCCGCTCGGCCAAACGGTGCTCGCCAAAGCGGGCGCTGGGCACTTTCATGAACTGGTACACCTTGACCGCCTTGCCCCGCCCCAGGGCACGAAAGGCCAAGCCAAAGGCGGCGGTACTTTTACCCTTGCCGTCACCGGTATTGACGATGACCAGGCCACGGCGCTCGCCATCGGGTTTTTCATAGGGTTTTGTAGTCGGAGGAGATGTAATTTGCATAATGATTAATATTAACAAGCTCAAAAAACCATACAGAATTTGCTTGCAAAATTCGAAGCAATAGCCAAATAAAACCCGGCATACTTCAGGGCATGCCTCGACCATCTGCATTGCATCTGTTTACCGGAGCCCCCAATAAATCAAAATTTGGTTTGTTGGTAATACTGCTTTTAGGGCTGGGCTATTGGGCTGTTTTATTGCACAACCACCAAGAACAGCGTGCAAGCTTGCAAGCCCAAACGCAATTGCGCGTCACCCAGGTAAGCCATGCGCTGGCCAACCAAGTCGGGGGGCTGTTTTCTAATATTGATGATGCCGCGCTGCGTTTTGGCAGCGTCTATGCAAAAGATCCAGACTATGCGCTCACGCACCTGCCATCTTTTTTTGCACTCACTTCTGCCAACCAGGCCATCTCCCAAGTGGCCCTGGCCAATCCCCAAGGGATTGTTACTTATTCCTCCCTGGCCCCTCATGGACAGCCACAAGCCACCATTTCCATCGCCGACCGGGAGCACTTTCGGGTGCATGCCCAGGGGCAGGTCGATGGGCTGTATATCGGCGTTCCCGTGAAGGGCCGTGTTTCGGGCCAATGGACCATCCAGCTCAGTCGCGCCTTGCAGCGCAATGGGCACTTTCTGGGGGTTGTGGTGGTGTCCATTCCGAGCGATTACCTGGCGGGCATGTTCCAGGATGTGTTCAACCAACCCCACGATGTCGTGGAATTGCGCCGCACAGATGGCCGCTTTTTAGCCCGCACACTGGACACCGAGCAAGCCTTGTCCCAATCCACACCCAGCCCCATCGGCATAGAAACGGGGCCAGAAACTACCGATCACTCCCGCCCTGCTACCGGAGCCAGCGTACAAACATCGCCGCTTGACCACATTCAACGCTTTTATGCCTGGGCGACGGTGCCCCAATTTGAGGTACAGGTGATTGCCGGAGTCGATCAGCGTGCGGTCTTGGCCCCATTGGAAGCCAGTATCCAGAAAAATCTTGTCCTCAGTGCGCTGGGCACGGGCTTGGGCTTGCTGGCGGCTTTGCTGCTGCTGCGCTTTAGCCAACAACGCCATCGCATGTTCAACCACCTGCACTTGGTGCAAGCACAGCTCATGGCCTTGATTGCCCGCTTCCCGGGTGGTGTGGTACTAGAAAATCCACTGGAACACACCAGCGTCACCATCAACCCCCCGTTGGCACAGCTGTTGCAACTGCCTGAGACACTGAAAATTCAGCACGATGATTTAAAAAACCGCATTCCCGCCGAGCTGCGTGAAGTGCTTTTGCCCCAAGCCCCAGATGCCGAAATACCTCAAGGGCAAGAGGTGGCCTTGGCCGATGGCCGCGTGCTGGAGGTGGTGCAGTTTCTCTTGCAATCACCCCATGTTGCCGCTGGCCAAGCGTTGGGGCGCTTGTCCCTGGTGCAGGATGTCACGGCCCGCCACCAGCACCAAAGCATGCTGGAGCAACTGGCGCTGACCGATGCCTTGACCGGCCTGCCCAACCGCCGCGCTTTCATGCAAGCCTTGGAGCACGAATGCACACTGGTTACCACCCAAAAAGCCCCCGATGCCGCCTTGGTGTTTCTGGACATTGACCACTTTAAAAAGGTCAATGACACCTATGGCCACAGCGTGGGCGATGAGGTCATCAGCCACCTGGGACACCTGCTGCGCCAAGGGCTGCGCACCTCGGATATTCCGGGGCGCATTGGCGGCGAGGAGTTTGCCGTGCTGCTGCCAAAAATCAACCTTGGACAAGCCCAGGCACTGACCGAACGCCTGCGCCAAAGCCTGGAGAACAACCCGGTTCCCACCTCGGCGGGGCCTTTGGTGGTTCACGCCAGTTTTGGGGTGTACCCCATCACCGCGCAAACGGCGGATGCGGCCCAATGCCTGCACCGGGCCGACATGGCGCTGTACGACGCGAAAAATAACGGCCGCAACCAAGTGCGCACCTGGCACCCAGGGCTGCAACCGCGCTAAGAACGTGTTCACGATCTAAAACTCACCTCAGTGCATAGATCAAGGCCGCACTCGTCACTCTGCTGGCAGCGCCTGCCCGCCCAGCACCTTCCACAAGGTAATGCGGTTTTGCTGCTCGGCCAGTTGCAGGCTGATCTGCATTTGCTGGGCCGCGTACAGGCTGCGCCGCGCATCCAGCACGGTCAGAAAATCATCGGCCCCCGCATCAAAGCGGGCCTCTGACAGCGCTTGCACCTTCTGCGCTGTGTGTACCACACCGTTTTGCGCCCCCAAACGCGCGCCCCATTGGTCGCGATCGGCCAGCACATCGGCCACTTCCCGGAAGGCGGTCTGCACGGTTTTTTCGTACTGGGCCAGGGCGATGCGCTGGTTGGCCTGCGCCACTTGCAGCCCAGCACGCAACCGCCCCCCCGAAAAAATGGGCAAATGCACGGCGGGGGCAAAATTCCAGGTGCGGCTGGCCCCAGTAAACAGCGCATCCAGTGCCGTACTGCTGCTGCCGGTGCTGGCCGTCAGGCTGATCGTGGGGAAAAACGCCGCCCGCGCGGCACCAATGTGGGCGTGCTGGGCGATCAAAGCATGCTCAGCGGCCTGCACATCGGGGCGGGCCAGCAAGACGCTGGAGGGCAGCGCCTGCGGCAGCACGGGCCAAACCGCCTGGGCCGGCGCTTGCAGCCAGCCTGCCGGTGGGAGGGCCTCTGCCGCCAGCGCCGCCCCCACCAACAGCTGCAGCGCATTGCGGCTGCGGGCCAGCTGGGCGGTGTACAGGGCCACATCGCCCCGGGCGGTTTCCACCGTGCCCAGGTTCTGCGCCAACGCCAGGCCCGAGGTCGCGCCCAGCTGGAACATGCGGCGCATCAAGGCGTAAGACTGTTCCCGGGTGTCCAGGGTTTGCTGGGCCAGCGCCAGGCGCTCTTGGTCGGCGGCCAGGGTCAGCCAGGCATTGGCCACCTCGGCAATCAAGGCAATTTCTACGCCCCGGCGGTTTTCTTGCACTTGCAAAAACTGCTGCCAGGCCGCCGCATTCAAGTTGCGAATGCGGCCCCACAAATCCACCTCGTAGCTGGCAAAGCCAATGCTGGCGCTGACCTGCTCATTCACCAGGCGGGTGCTGTTGCTGACATCGGCGCTGCTGCGGCTGCGCTGGCCTTGCAGCTGGGCGGTGATGCTGGGCAGCTGATCGGCCCGGGCGATGCCGTACTGGGCGCGGGCCTTGGCCACGTTGTCGGCGGCGATGCGCAAATCACGGTTGTTGTGCAGCGCCAAGGCAACGGTGTGGCGCAAGCGGTCATCGGCCAGCCATTGCAGCGCATCGGCTTGGGCGGCCGCCAGCACGGCTGGTGCAAGCGCTGGCGCTGGTGTGGCATCTGGCACCGTGGCCGCAACCACATCCTGCGGTTGTTGATAGCTGGGAGCGAAGTTGCAGCCTAATAAAATGCTTGGAAACAGCAATAAAACACTGATTTTGCAAGCGTTGGCAGCTCTGCTATTTTTAGTCATGCTGGGCACTCCCGGCCTCTGCCGCCTCGGTGTGCTGGCGGCTGCGGCTTTGGAACCAGCTGCGCACCAGCAAGAAAAACACTGGCACCAGGAACAAACCCAGCACCGTTGAGGCCAGCATCCCGCCCAACACGGCCGTGCCAATGGCATTGCGCCCGCCCGCGCCCGCCCCCGTACCCAGGGCCAGCGGCAGCACGCCAAAGCCAAAGGCCAGCGAGGTCATCAAAATGGGCCGCAAGCGCAGGCGCACGGCCTGCACCGTGGCATCCACCAGCTGGTGCCCCCGCTCTTGCAGTTGCACGGCAAACTCCACAATCAAAATCGCGTTTTTCGAGGCCAAGCCCATGGTGGTGAGCAGCCCCACTTGAAAGTACACATCGTTCGTCAGCCCCCGGCTGTAGGTGGCCAGCAGCGCCCCCACCACCCCCAGCGGCACGGCCAGCATGACGGACAAGGGCACCGTCCAGCTTTCGTACAGCGCCGCCAGGCACAAAAAGACAAACAAGATCGAAATGGCGTACAGCAGCGGCGCTTGCGCCCCGGATTGGCGCTCTTGCAGTGATGCGCCTGTCCACTCATACCCAATGCCAGAGGGCAGGCTTTGCAAAATGTCTTCAACGATTTGCATGGCCACCCCGGAGCTGATGCCCGGCGCGGCGCTGCCAATGATTTCATAGGCTGGAGCGCCGCTGTAGCGCAGCAACTGCGGCGAGCCGTAATCCCAGTAGCTGCTGGAGAACGCATCAAAACCCACCATCTCGCCGTTCTTATTGCGCACCGCCCATTGCTCAATGTCTTGCGGCAGCATGCGGTAGGGGGCATCGCCTTGGATGTACACGCGCTTGACGCGGCCGTTGTGCAAAAAGTCATTCACATAGGTGCCGCCCATGGCGCTGGAGAGGGTGCTATTGACATCGCTGTAGCCCAGCCCCAGGGCAGCGGCCTTGCGGTCGTCGATGTGCAGGCGCAGCTCGGTGGCATCGTCCAAATTGGTGCTGCGCACATTGGTCAGCTCGGCGTATTGGCGCGCTTTTTGCAAAAATTGGTCTTTGGCTGCCAGCAAGGCCGTGTGGCCCAGCCCGCCCACGTCTTTGAGCATGACGTTAAAACCGGCGTTCGAACCCAGCCCGCGCACGGCGGGCGGCTGCATGACAAACACCTTGGCATCGCGAATGCTGGCCAGCGCCTGGGTGGCGCGGTGGGCCACCTCGCCCGCCGATTGGCTGGGCAAAGGGCGCTGGGCCCAGGTTTTCAGTCGCACAAAGCCCCGGGCCGAGCTTTGGTCGCCGCTCAAACCCGACACCTGGTTGAAGCTGACCACCTCGGGCTGGGCCAGAAAGTACTCACGCACCTGGTCCAGCACCTGCTGCAGCCGGGCATCGGCGGCCCCGGCCGGCAAATTCACGTTGACAAAGACAAAGCCCTGGTCCTCGTCGGGCAAGAACGAGGTGGGCAAGCGCTGTAGCAGCACCCACATGGCCATCAAAATGGCCAAAAAGATCAGCAGCATGCGTTTGCTGCGCTGCAAAATTTTGGCCACCCCGCTTTGGTAACGATCGGCCGTGGCATCAAAATTGCGGTTGAACCAGATAAAAAAGCGGTCGTTGATGCCCAGCAGCCCCTTGCGAATCCGACCGCCGTGCGCCGTGGGCGGTTTGAGCAAAGTGGCGCACAGCGCGGGGGTCAAAGTCAGCGCGACAAACACCGAAAACGCCATCGCCGCGACGATGGTGATGGAAAACTGGCGGTAAATAATGCCCGTGGAGCCGCCAAAAAACGCCATGGGCACAAAGACCGCCGACAAGGTCACGCCAATGCCCACCAGCGCGGGCGTGATCTCGCGCATGGATTGGCGCGTGGCTTCTTTGGCAGACAAGCCCGTCTCGTGCATCACGCGCTCCACGTTTTCCACCACCACAATGGCATCGTCCACCAGCAGGCCAATGGCCAGCACCATGGCAAACATGGTGAGCGTATTGATCGAAAACCCCGCCGCCGCCAGCACGCCCAGCGTGCCCAGCAGCACCACCGGCACGGCAATGGCCGGAATCAAGGTGGCGCGAAAGTTTTGTAAAAACAAAAACATCACCAACACCACCAGCACCATGGCCTCGCCCAGCGCTTTGAGCACCTCTTCAATCGAAGCGCGCACAAAGGGGGTTGAATCTGAGCTGACAAAGTAGTCAATCTCGTTGGGGAAAAACGGCTTCATGCTGTTGAGCTTGGCCACCACCGCATCGGCCACGTCCATGGCATTGGCCCCATCGGCCAGCACCACGCCCATGCCCGCGCCGGGCATGCCGTTGAGTTTGGATTTGACGGTGAGCGAATCAGGCCCCAGCTCCACCCGAGCTACGTCTTTAATAGCTACGACCGCACCGTTTTCAGTGGATTTCAAGACGATTGATTCAAATTCCTCGACCGTTTTAAGCTTGGTGCGTGCAGTAATCGTAGCGTTGAGTTGTTGATCCTCCACCGCCGGCAAGGCCCCCAGTTGCCCGGCCGACACCTGGGCATTCTGGGCATTGAGGGCCGCCACCAAGTCGGCGGGAATCAATGCGTACTGGCGCATCTTGGCCGGGTCCATCCAGATGCGCATGGCATAGCTGGTGCCAAACACGTTCACATCGCCCACGCCATCAATGCGGCCGATTTCATCGACGATGTAGGTTTGCAGGTAGTCGCCAATATCCACCGAGGTCATGCTGGGCACGGTGGAATAAAAGCTGTAGGTGGCCAAAAAATCCTGCCCACCCTTGTTCACAAACACGCCCCGGCTTTTCACGGCATCGGGCAAGCGGTTCATGGCCGATTGCAGCTTGTTTTGCACCTGCACCTGGGCCACGTCAATGTCGGTGCCCGGCGCAAAGGTCAGCGTGGTGCGGGCGCGGCCCGAGGAGTCGGAGGTGGAGCTCATGTACAGCACGTTGTCAATGCCTTTGAGCTGCTGTTCGATGATTTGCGTGACCGAGTTCTCCACCGTCTCGGCCGAGGCACCGGTGTACTGCGCCCCGATCGTCACGCGTGGCGGGGCGATGTCGGGGTATTGCTCCAGCGGCAGGGTAAACAGCGACAAAGCCCCGGCCAGCATGGTGACGATGGCCAACACCCACGCAAAAATGGGCCGGTTGATAAAAAACTGTGCCATGGTGTGCGCCCCTTATGGCTGGCGCTCTAAGGCCGAGCGCAGGGCCGCTGCCGCGGCTTGGGGATCGACCGCTGCGGCGGCAGGGCGCTGTGCGGGCATGGTCTGAGGGTCCACTCGATCGCCGGGTTTAAAGCGCTGAAAACCTTCCACCACCACCATGTCGCCCGCCTGCACCCCGCTTTCGACCAGCCACTGGTTGCCCACCGCCTGGGCCAGTTGCACCGTGCGCTGCACGGCAATTTTTTGCCCCTCCCTGTCTTGCACCACCAGCACCGAGGCGCGGCCCGTGGCATCGCGCGTCACCGCCTGCTGCGGGATCAGCAAAGCGCCGCTGGCCATGCCCGTGGGCAGCACGGCCTGGGCAAACATGCCCGGCAGCAACTGGCCATCCGGATTGGGCACCACCGCCCGCAAGGTAACGGTGCCCATGCTGGGATTGACCATCAGCCCCGAAAACTGCAGCTTGCCCACATGGGGGTAGGCACTGCCGTCTTCTAGCTGCAGGGCAATGGGCATGCTGCTGGCATCAAGCTTTTCGTAGCGCCCCGCGGCCCAATCGCGCTGCAATTGCAGCAATTGGGCGGTGGACTGGGTGAAATCGACGTACATCGGATCGATCTGTACCACCTCGGTCAAAGCCGTACTTTGGTTGGCCGTGACCAAGGCCCCAGGGGTCACGTTGGAGAGGCTGATGCGCCCGGCAATCGGCGCTTCAATCCTGGCATAGCGCAAGTTGGTCTGCGCCACTTGCACACTGGCGCGCGCGGCCTGCACTTCGGCCTGGGCAATGCGGGCCGCCGCTTGGGTGTCTTCGTCCTGCTGGGCGCTGATGGCGGCGATTTTCACCAACTGCGCACTGCGCTGCGCCTGCAGCTGCTGGCGCTCAAAGCTGGCCTGCGCCTTGGCCAGCGCCGCTTGGGCGCTGCTGAGGTTGGCCTGCAGCAAGGTGGCATCAATCTGGTATAGCGCCTGCCCTTGGCGCACCAAGGCCCCCTCGGTAAACAGCTGCTTTTGAATAATGCCGCCCACCTGGGGCCGCACCTCGGCCATCTGAAACGCCCGCACACGGCCAGGCAAGGTCGTTTGCAGGGCCTGGTCTTGGGGCTGCAGCACCACCACCCCCACTTGGGCAACGTCTTGCGGGGTGGTGCTCGCTGGGTCTTTGCTCCCTGGGCCACAGCCTGTGAGCAAGCCCAGGCCCACTCCCAAGCTGCCCAGCAACGCCGCCACCTTGGCCCATTGGTTCATTTTTTGCTGCACTGAAGAAGAACGACCAAGGGGGATGGGGAAGAAAACAGACATTGGTTCGGCAGGGGGATGGAAAGCAAGGCGGCATTGTCGCTTGCCCAAGTGAAGTTTTTGTAAACCGCTGCGCCCAGCTGGCGGCTAGCCCAAAACGGCACTCACCCCGCCATCCACCGCCAGCCATTGGCCGGTAATGTGCTTGCCCGCCGCACTGGCCAAGAGCACGGTGATGCCTTTTAAATCCTCGTCATCCCCCAGCCGGCGCAAAGGAGCCTGGGCGCACATTTGCGCCTCACCGATGCTGTCAATCAAACCGGAAGCCATTTTGGTGCGGAAAAACCCTGGACAAACGGCATTCACCGTAATGCCCTGCGGCCCCCACTCGGCCGCCAATGCGCGGGTGAAGTTCAGCACCGCGCCTTTGGATGTGTTGTAGGCCAGGGTGCGCATGGCAATCGGGTTGCCACCCAGCCCGGCGATCGAAGAGATATTGATGATGCGCCCGCCGCGCTGCAGCATGCCCGCGCGGGCCACGGCTTGGCTTAATAAAAAATAGCCCCGGATATTCAAATCCATCACCTTGTCCCAGGCGGCCAAGGGGTGCTCCTCGGCCTTGGCCCCCCACGTGGCCCCGGCGTTGTTCACCAAGATATCAATACTGCCCAGGCGTTGCACCGCCTCTTGCACCAAGCTGGCAATCGCCTCAGGCTGGGCGCAATCGGCCGCCAGCCACTGGGCATCAATGCCTTGGGCCTGCAGCGCAGTGGCGGCACTTTCCAGCTCGGCGGCCTTGCGGGCCGTGATCAGCACCCGTGCCCCGGCTTCGCCCAAAGCCTGGGCCATTTGCAGCCCCAAGCCCCGCGAGCCCCCCGTGACCAAAGCAGTTTTTCCGGTTAAATCAAACAGTTGTTGCACGCTGCGTGCCATGGCAAGTCTCCCTAAAAGTGGATGAAAAAAACATTGTCCCAAGCGGGGCCAGCGAGCCTTGTCACACGGGTGCCACAGTCCAAAAAGAACACTTGCCAAAGCTGCAAAAACAACTGTATATTTGAACAGTTACTGCTTATTCATACAGGTGTTTTATGCAAACTACTTTTGAAACCTTCCCCAGCAACACACAATTTTCCATCGAGCTGTGCGACTACCCCGAGCTGCCCGAAACCCAGCGCGAACGCGCCGAGGCCCGCTATGCCCGCACCCTAGAGCGCCAACTGGGCGATGCCCAATCCGTCTGCGCCCTGTACACGCTGATGGAGCAGCTGCAAGAGGCCAGCCCGGAAGACATCCCGCCCAACGCCCCGGCCCTGTACCAGCGCTGGCTCAAAGCCGTGCAGGCCGCCACTGAAGCGGGCATGCAAGGCCTGGGCGAAGCGGAAACGGCGTACTTCTCGATTCGAATGCAATAAAGATAGCTGCTTGCGCTTGTTTTTAGGCGTTTTTATATTAAAAACACATAAAAATGCTATTAATAAAGCGAAAGCAGCTATGCTTTTATCCAGCTTGAAAATCGCTACAGTTGCCGCTTTTCCCTGTTTTGCTTTTCAGCCCCTGCCATGCCCCGCCTCTACTCTGTTGAACATGTTTGGCTTGATGCCAGCACCCCCGACGCGGCCACCGTCGGCATTACCGCCCACGCCCAAGAGGCGCTGGGCGATGTCGTGTTTACCGACTTGCCCGCCCCCGGCACCACGCTGGCGGCAGGCCAAGTGGCCGGGGTGATTGAATCGGTCAAAGCCGCGGCCGATTTATTTGCCCCCGCCAGCGGGGAAGTCCTGGCGATCAATCCCGCCGTGCAAGCCGACCCCAGCTTGCTCAACACCGACCCCCTGGGCGCGGGCTGGCTGTTTACCGTGCGCCTGACGGCCCCCGCACAGCTCGATGCATTAATGGACGAAGCCGCCTACCAAGCGTTTTGCCAGTAAGTTGCTGGCCGTTGGCCACCGGCAGGCGCGGCCAGCTTCCCCATTGAGCGCCAGCAGTGGTAAAACCGGGCACCTGCCGTTTTGCCCTCCTGCTGCCATGCGCCAACCTGATTTGTCTTTTCTCGTCCAACGCCAAGAAAGCCTGGGCGATGACGCACCCCTGCCGCTGTTGCCGCAGGAGCCCAGCTTCGCCCCGCTCGAGGCCGTCGAGGCGGCCGCGCAGCTGCCCCAGGACGACCCCTTGGCCATTTTGATTGCCGAGTTGCGCAACTACCAGGCTGAGCTGGAGGTGCAAAACCAGGTGCTCAATTACAGCCAGGCGGTGGCAGAAAGCGCCTCTGAGCGGTTTGAAGCCCTGTTTGCCAGCGTGCCGCTGCCGCTGCTGGTGCTGGACGATGCGCACGACATGGTGATCCAGGCCAACGCCATGGCGCTCAATGCCTTTCAGCCCCAGGGCAGTGACCGGCTGCTGGCCTCTTTCATGCCGTTTGTCTGCCCCGCCGACCGCGACCGGGTGCAGCAGGCCTTCACCCTGGCCCGCAGCCAAGGCAAAAGCGAAGTGCACGAAATGGTCTTCAACCTGGGCAACCGCAGCACCATGCAGGGCGACTTGCACATTGCCTGCATTGAAGTGCCCCGGCAAGACGGCCCCCCCACGGCGCAATTCATGTGCGCCATCATCGACCAGGAGCCGCTGCTGGCCGAACGGCGCACCCTGCAGCAGCGCAATGCCCAGCTGCTGGCCAGCGAAAAACGGCTGGAGGCGGTGATCAACGCCTCGATGGATGCCATCATCAGCGTGGATAAGGCGATGCGCATCACCGTCTTCAACCCCACGGCAGCGGCCTTGTTTGCCTGCAGCGCCGAAGATGCCCTGGGCAGCCCCTTGGCACGGTTTTTGCCCGAGGTGGCCGCCTCTTTGCCCTTGTCCCACATCACCACCCAGGCCCTGCTGGGCGAAATGCAGGCCCACACAGCCAGTGGCCAGCGGGTGGCGGTGGAGGTCAGCGTCGCTTTTGAGCCTGACGGGACCAGTACCACCGTGTTTGCCCGCGACCTGACCAGCCGCAAGCGCACCGAAGCACAGCGCAGCGCCCTGGAAACCCAATTGCGCGAAGCACACAAAATGCAGGCGCTGGGCACCATGGCCGGGGGCATTGCGCACGACTTCAACAACATCGTCGGCGCAATCCTGGGCAACGTGGAATTGGCCAAAACCGATAGCAGCCACCAGCCGCAGCTTTTGGACAGCTTGCTGGAAATTGAAAAAGCCGGCCGCCGCGCCCGTGATTTGGTGCGGCAAATTCTCACCTTTAGCCGCAACGAGCCCCCCGCCCGCCGCGCCGTCCACCCACGGCACGCCATCCAAGAAAGCGAAAAACTCTTGCGCATGGGCCTGCCCCCGGCAATTGAGCTGGCGATTGATGCCCCGGCCGATCTGCCCCCCATGCTGGCCGACCCGGCCCAGGTCGAGCAAGCCTTGTTCAACCTGACCAACAACGCCATTCATGCCATTCACAACAGCATGCATTCCGGCGGAAAAATCACCATTCGCGCCCGCCTGGCCCTGCCCGATTTGGGGCTGGTGCAGCGCTTTGACTTGCAGCCGGACAACTACATTGCCCTGACGGTGCAAGACAACGGCCCGGGCATGGATGCCGCCACCCAAGAGCGCATTTTTGAACCCTTCTTCACCACCAAGCCCGTGGGCCAAGGCACTGGGCTGGGGCTGGCCGTAGTGCACGGTCTGATGCGCACCCATGAAGGGGCTGTCGAGGTGCACAGCCACCCGGGCCAAGGCTGCACCTTCACGCTGTACTTTCCGCTGCTGCCCGCCAGCACGGCGGCAATTTTTACCGCCCCCCGGCTGCAGCGCGTCAAACCCCTGGAATCGGCCGCCCTGCCCGTCACCCTGCACTCGGCCCCACAAATGCAGCACCATGTGATGTATGTCGATGACGATGCCGCCATGGTGCATTTGGTGCAGCGCCTGCTGCGCCGCCGGGGCTACCAAATCACCACCTTTGAAGACCCCCGGGCGGCCGTGCAGGCTTTGCACGCTACGCCCCACGCCTTTGATTTGGTGGTCACCGACTACAACATGCCCGGTTACTGCGGTCTGGAGTTGCTCAAGGCGGCCCAGTCGATTCGCCCCGATTTGCCCGTGGCCCTGGCCTCGGGCTACGTCACCTCGGAAATCAGCGAGCAGGCCCTGGCCGCCGGGGCTTTGGCCCTGATTCATAAGCCCAACGATGTCAGCGAGTTGTGCGCCATCGTGGATCAGCTTTTGCACCCCAATACCCATGCCACCACCGACTGGCATGAACGCTAAACATGACCCCTGCACGCCCTGTCTGCCTGTATGAAGACCACGCCCTGCTGGTCTTGCTCAAACCTGCGGGCCTGCTGTGTGTACCGGGCCGAGGGCCGGACAAACAAGACTGCCTCAGCGCCCGCGCCCAGGCGCATTGGCCCGATGCGCTGGTGGTGCACCGCCTGGACATGGCCACCTCCGGCCTGGTGTTGCTGGCCCGCAATAAAACCGCCCAGGCGCAGCTAAGCCAAGCCTTTGCCCAGCGCCAAGTGCACAAGCGCTACAGCGCCATCGCGGCGGGCGCGCTGCACACCAAGGGCTGGCAGCAAATAGATGCCCCGCTGCGCTGCGATTGGGAGCAGCGCCCCCGGCAAATGGTCGACCCCCTGGCCGGCAAACCCAGCACCACCCGCTATTGCGTGGCCCCCGACCAAACGGGCGTGCCTAGCACGTGTACCCGGCTGTGGCTGGAGCCCATAACTGGGCGCAGCCACCAGCTGCGCGTGCACTTGGCCCACTTGGGGCACCCCTTGGTGGGTGATGCTTTGTATGCCCCACCGAGTGTGCAAACACTGGCTCCACGCTTGCTGCTGCATGCCCAAAGCTTGGGCTTTGCCCATCCAGAGCACGGTAAACCGCTGTTTTTTCATTCCGCAGCCGATTTTTGAATTGTTTTTTATTTAGGTATTAACCCTTGGCTTGAATAATTTCGCCGAAATATTTTTCCGCTGAATACGCTAAAAATTTCTGCTTATTTTTTAATCCAAGCCTTGTATAACAAGGGTTTAGTGCTACTTTTATGCCAAGTTGCTTGGCCTTGCGCCATATACACGCCGCGCCATCGCTAAAAGGAAAGGCAGCCATAGTAAAAACCCGCTTGCTGGCTTATGCACGCAATTTTTATCCTCTCGCCCCATGTGACAAGCTTGCAAACTGCAATATTTGTCCATCAACCGAAACCTTTGTGTGCGCATTAATCATCTAAAGAGAGGACAAGCACCATGCATATTCCCTTCCGTCTGCAAACCTTGGTCGCCACCATGGGCCTGGCTGGCGCTGCCTTGCTGGGTCAGGCGCATGCCGCAGACTCCATCAAAATCGCCATGGTCATTCCCGCCACCGGCCCCCTGACCCAATACGGCGACATGGTCAAAGAAGGCGTTGCCACTGCTGTTGAGCAAATCAACGCGGCGGGCGGCATCAATGGCAAAAAAATCGAAACCACCGTGGTCGATGATGCTTGCGAACCCAAGCAAGGCCCCGTGGCCGCCAACCGGGTGGTGAACGACAAAATTCGTTACGTCATCGGCCCTGTGTGCTCCGGCGCTGCCATCGCCGCCGCCCCGATTTACAACAACGAAGGCGTGGTGGTCATTACCCCCTCGGCCACGTCGCCCGCACTGACCGAGGGCAAGAATTTTCACTTCATCTTCCGCACCATTGGCCGCGATGACCAGCAAGGGCCAGCGGCTGCCAAGTTCATCATCAACAAAGCCAAGCCCAAAAAAGTGGCTGTGCTGCACGACAAACAGTCGTATGGCCAGGGCATTGCCGCCTCGGTGCGCGATGAGCTGAAAAAAGCCAACGTTGATGTCGCCCTGTTTGAAGGCATCAACGCCGGCGACAGCGACTACTCGGCCGTGATCACCAAGCTCAAAAGCGCCGGTGCCGATTTTGTGTACTACGGTGGCTACCACCCTGAAATGGGTCTGCTGCTGCGCCAAGCCGCCGAGCAAGGCCTGAAAGTGCGCATGATGGGCCCCGAAGGTGTGGGCAACCCCGAGATCAACGCCATCGCTGGCAATGCTGTCGAAGGCATGCTGGTAACCCTGCCGGCCGACCCCGCCGCCAAGCCAGAAAATGCTGCCTTGGTCAAAGCCTTTAAAGACAAAGGCCGCGATGCTTCGGGTGCTTTCCAAATGGGCGCTTACACCGCCACCCAAGTGCTGGCCCAAAGCATCAAAGCCGTGGGTGACGATGCCGAAAAAGTGGCTGACTACCTGCACAAAACCGCATTCAACATGCCCACCGGCAATGTGGCCTGGGATGCCAAAGGCGACCTGAAGGCATTTGACTTCCCCGTTTACTCTTGGCACAAGGACGGCAGCAAGTCCGTGGCTGAAAAGTAATCCAGCAATCCCTTCACATCCATTCTTTACTCGGATGGCCCACAGTGTTCCCTTCATAAGGCCTGTGGGCTTTTAAGTTCCAAAAAACCAATACCCCGGTTGCTTGTGCACGTCCCAAGCAGGAAATGCGGATATGAACGAATTCCTCCCTCAGCTGATACAACAGCTTTTTAACGGCCTCTCACTGGGGGCCATTTACGCCTTGATTGCCATTGGCTATACCATGGTTTACGGCATCATCGGCATGATCAACTTCGCTCACGGTGAGATTTACATGATCGGTGGCTACGTGGGTCTGGTGACCCTCTCGGCCGTGGGCACGCAAAGCGGCCTGCCGATTTGGATGGTGATTGGCCTCATGCTGGTCGTTGCCGTCTTTATTACCGGTTTGTACGGTTTTGCCATTGAGCAGGTGGCCTACAAGCCCTTGCGCGGCAGCCCGCGCCTGGTGCCGCTGATTTCGGCCATTGGTATGTCCATCTTTTTGCAAAACTGGGTGGCCCTGGGCCAAGGTGCCCGCGATATGGCCGTGCCTGCGCTGCTGCCCGGTGCCTTGCGCTTTGGTGACGAAAATGGTTTTGAAATTTTTGTTCCCTACGCACGCATTCTCATCATCGTGGTCACCGTGGTGCTGATGATTGCGCTGACCCTGTTTATCCGCCATTCGCGCATGGGCCGCGCCAGCCGCGCGTGCTCGCAAGACATGCACATGGCCAGCCTGCTGGGTATCAACACCAACCAGGTCATCTCGTTTACCTTTGTGCTGGGGGCCATGCTTGCTGCAGTTGGCGGAGTGCTTATCGCACTGGCCGTGGGCAAATTGAACCCATTCATTGGTTTTATTGCCGGTATTAAAGCGTTTACAGCTGCAGTTTTAGGTGGAATCGGCTCCATTCCTGGTGCGATGCTGGGCGGGGTGATTCTGGGTGTGGCCGAAACGCTGGCCGCAGCCTACATCTCCTCGGAATACAAAGACATCGTGGCCTTTAGCCTGTTGGTGCTGATTTTGCTGTTCCGCCCCACGGGTCTGCTGGGCAAGCCTGAAGTGGAGAAGGTGTAATGCGCAAAATTCAACACAACCTGATCCCGGCCCTGTTGGCCGCTGTGATTGCCGCCTTGGTGATCATCCCGATTTTTGGTCTGGAGCTCAAACGCGCTGGCATGACCATGGGCTTGGAATCGCACTGGAGCTTTGTGCTCTGGGGCAGCTTGGCCGTATTTATCGTGCAACTGCTCAAACCCGCCCTCCAGGCACGCACCGCCGGGCTGGGCCTGAGCCTGCCCAAACTGCCCAGCTTGCCTGCCCAATGGGTCAAGCCGCTGATGTTTGCCGCCTTGCTCATGGCCGTGACCTGGCCCTTTTTTGCCGGGCGCAACGCCATTGACATTGCCACCCTGGCGCTGATTTACGTCATGCTGGGGCTGGGGCTGAACGTGGTGGTCGGCTTTGCCGGGCTGCTCGATTTGGGCTTTGTCGGCTTCTACGCCGTCGGGGCCTACACCTACGCCTTGCTGTTTCACTGGGCGGACTGGAGCTTTTGGCAAGCACTGCCGCTGGCCGGGGCCATGGCCGCGCTGTTTGGCTTTTTGCTGGGCTTTCCGGTGCTGCGCTTGCGCGGCGACTATTTGGCGATTGTGACCTTGGGCTTTGGCGAAATTATTCGCCTGTTGCTGGTGAACCTGACCGATTGGACCGGCGGCCCCGATGGTATTTCTGGCATTCCCAAACCCACGGTGATGGGCTTGGAGATGACCCGCAATGCCAGCGTCGAAGGTGCCCAAACCTTTCACCAGTTCTTTGACCTGGCGTTCAACTCGGTACACATGGTGATCTTTTTGTACCTGATGGCCTTGCTGCTGGCGCTGGTGACGCTGTTTATCAGCAACCGCCTCATCCGCATGCCCATTGGCCGTGCCTGGGAAGCCCTGCGCGAGGATGAAATCGCCTGCCGCTCGCTGGGCCTGAGCCCCATGAAGATCAAGCTCTCGGCCTTCACCTTGGGCGCGATGTTTGCCGGCTTTGGCGGCGCTTTCTTTGCCGCCCGCCAAGGCATCGTGAACCCCGAATCGTTCACCTTTATCGAGTCAGCCCTGATTTTGGCCATCGTGGTGTTGGGCGGCATGGGCTCCCAGCTGGGGGTGATTGTTGCCGCTGTGCTGCTGACGGCTTTGCCTGAAATTGCCCGCGAGTTCTCCGAATACCGCATGCTGATTTTCGGCTTGGTGATGATTTTGATGATGATCTGGCGCCCCCAGGGCCTGTTGCCCATGAAACGCCACCAGATCAAGGTCGATTCGGTTTAACTCCGCCAGCGCAATCATTGGAAAGATTTAAGAGCATGACACAGAGCGGATCGCTACTTGAAGTACACAACTTGGGCATGCGTTTTGGCGGTTTGATTGCCGTCGATGGCATCGAGCTGAACCTGCGACCCAAGGAAATTTTTGCCATCATCGGCCCCAACGGGGCGGGCAAAACCACGGTGTTCAACTGCATCAGCGGTTTTTACACCCCCTCGTCGGGCAACATCAACTTGGAAGGGCAGCGCATCGACGGCCTGGGCAGCCACAGCGTGGCCCGCAAAGGCATTGTGCGCACCTTCCAGAACGTGCGCCTGTTTAAAACCATGACGGCACTGGAGAACCTGTTGGTCGCCCAGCACCAGCACCACAAGGCCTCGGTGCTGGCTGGGCTGTTCAACACCGCCAGCTACCGCAAGCAGGAGCAAGAATCTATCGAACGCGCCATGCACTGGCTGCGCTACATGGGCATTGCCGAATTTGCCAACCGCCAAGCCGGCAACCTGGCCTATGGCCACCAGCGCCGCCTGGAAATTGCCCGCTGCATGATCACCGAGCCCAAGCTGTTGATGCTGGACGAGCCGGCCGCAGGCCTGAACCCCCAGGAGAAAAAAGACCTGCAGCAACTCATTGGCCGCCTGCGTGATGAATACGGTGTCACCATCTTGCTCATTGAGCACGATATGGGCCTGGTGATGGGCGTATCTGAGCGGATTTTGGTGATGGAATATGGCCGCCCGATTGCGGTGGGCCTGCCCGAAGAAATCCAAAACAATGAACAGGTCATCAAGGCCTATTTGGGAGAAGCCTGATGCAAGCAAGCAACAACGCCACCACCCGCCCAGGGCAGCGCCCCATGCTCGCCATCGAGCAGCTGTGTACCCACTACGGGGCCATTTGCGCAGTGGATCACGTCAGCCTGCACGTGAACCAGGGCGAAATCGTCAGCCTGATCGGTGCCAACGGCGCAGGCAAAACTTCGCTGTTGATGACCGTGTGCGGCACCCCCCGTGCCACCTCGGGATCGGTGCAGTTTGAGGGCGAAGAGATCACCAACCTGCCCTCGCACCACATCATGCGCAAAGGCATCGCCATCTCGCCCGAGGGGCGGCGCATTTTCCCGGCGCTAACCGTGATGGAAAACCTGCAAATGGGCGGTTTCTTTCACACCAAGGACGACATCGCCAGCG
Source organism: Comamonas denitrificans (assembly GCF_042654745.1). NCBI lineage: Bacteria > Pseudomonadati > Pseudomonadota > Betaproteobacteria > Burkholderiales > Comamonadaceae > Comamonas > Comamonas denitrificans. The sequence goes on along the minus strand of NZ_JBHSEY010000042.1, from coordinate 13,062 downwards.
GCATGGAGCACGTGTTCCACCTCTTCCCCCGCTTGCGCGAGCGTGCTGCCCAGCGGGCCGGCACCATGAGCGGTGGCGAGCAGCAAATGCTGGCCATTGGCCGCGCCTTGATGACCAAGCCGCGCCTGCTGCTGCTTGATGAGCCGACGCTGGGGCTGGCACCGCTGATCATTGCGCAGATTTTTGACATCATTCAAACCATCCGCGCCGAAGGGGTCACGGTGTTTTTGGTCGAACAAAACGCCAACCGCGCCCTGCAAATTGCAGACCGCGGCTACGTTCTTGAAAACGGCCGGGTGGTGCTGGAAGACACCGGCGCCGCTTTGCTGACCAACGACGCGGTGCGCAAAGCCTACCTGGGCGGCTAAAAACCCCCGCACCCACCCCACCGGTACTGCGCAACCATGGCACCATTGCGGCCATGGTTGCACAGCATTTATTCATTCTTACCGGGGCATCGCGCGGCATGGGGCGGGCCATGGCGGGCCAGCTTTTGCAGGCAGGCCACACCCTCATCACCCTGGCCCGCAGTCCTTTGCCTTTGCCGCCCCAGCCACTGGCCACCCACCTGCATTGGCCGCATGATTTAACCGCCCCCGAGGCCGCCGCCGGCCAACTGCTGGCTTGGCTGCAAGCCTGCCGCGCGAGCGACTACGCCAGCGCCACCCTGATCAACAACGCCGCGATGATTCCCCCCATCGCCCCCTTGTGCGCCACCGCCTGGCCAGACATTGCCGCAACCTTGCGGCTTGGCCTGGAAGCGCCCATGGTGCTGACCAGTGCCTTTTTACAAGGCACAGCCCACTGGACGCAGCCCAAAAAGGTGCTCAATATCTCTTCGGGCCTGGGTCGGCGCGGCATGGCCAGCCAAGCGCCCTACTGCGCAGCCAAAGCGGGGCTGGACAACTTCTCTCAAGCACTGGCGCTGGAAGAAGCGCTCAAACCCCATGGCGCACGCGTGTGCAGCCTGGCCCCCGGGGTGATCGACACCGCCATGCAAGCCCAGCTGCGCAGCGCCGATGCGGACAACTTTCCCGATGCCCACCGCTTTGGCCATTTGCACAGCAATGGCCTGCTGACCAGCGCCGAGGATGCCGCCACCCAGGTGCTCGCCTGGCTGGCCCGCCCCGACTTTGGCACCCCCGTGCTGGCCGATGTGCGCCAGCCCTGATGAGCTAAGAACGTGTTCACGATCTAAGGTGCCCAACCCCATGCCTTTTCCCCCGTTGCTGACCGCTTTGCACACCCTGCCTCGCTCGGCCCGCGATAGCTTGCTGGTGGTCTTGGCCGCTGCTTTGGTGCTCTTGCCCCAGTTGCCGCATTTGCCGCTGTGGGCCAGCGCCATCACGGCAGGGCTGCTGCTGTGGCGTGCTTTGCTAGCATGGCGCGTTGAGCCATTGCCAAAAGCATGGCTAAAAGCGCTGATACTCCTTTGTGTTGTAGCGCTAACAGCTACACAATTTAAAACCATCTTCGGCCCTGCCGCCGGTGCGGCCTTGATCGTGCAATTGCTGGCCTTGAAAACTTTAGAAATGCACGCCCGCCGTGATGCCATGGTGGTGTTCTTTCTGGGGTTTTTCAGCCTGATCACCGTGTTTATCGAGTCGCAAAGCCTGGTCACCACCGCCTTGGTGCTGCTGGCGCTGTGGTGGCTGTTGGCCGCTTTGATCAACGCCCACCGCCCCGTGGGCCAGCCACGCTGGCGCGAACTGCTGCGCCAAGCGGCCAGCTTGTTGCTGTGGGGGCTGCCGCTGATGGTGGTGCTGTTTGTCTTCTTCCCGCGCTTGCCGCCGCTGTGGGGTCTGCCCACTGATGGCCTGCAAGGCACCACGGGCTTGTCCGAAGACATGCAGGTGGGCCAGGTCGCCAGCCTGGCGCAAGACAGCAGCGTGGCGCTGCGCGTGCGCTTTGGCGATGGGGTGCCACCAGCGCAGCAGCAGCTGTATTTTCGCGGCCCGGTGTTAAGCCACTTTGATGGCCGCAATTGGACGGCCACGCCCTTTACCCCCTGGGGCCGGCAAGCAAACAACCCACCCGTCGAGGCACTGGAGCCAGGGCCTGGCTTGGAGTACGAAGTCACCCTTGAGCCCCACCGCCAGCGCTGGCTGCTCACCTTGGAGGCCACCCCCCAGCCGCCCGTGCTGGCCCAGCGCAGCGTGCGCCCCAGCGGCCAGGCGCAGTGGATGAGCCCCCAGCCGATCACCGAGGTGCTGCGCTACCAGGCGCAGGCCATCTTGCGCTTTCGGTATGGGGAACAACTCACGGCACAAGAGCAAGCCCAATTGCGCCAACTGCCTGCGGGCAGCAATCCCCGCACCCTGGCCATGGGCCAACAACTGCGCCAAGCGCATGGGCAGGACGACCAGGCCTTGATTGCTGCGGCGCTCAAGCACCTGCGCACAGGCGGCTACACCTACACCCTGACCCCCGGCGTGTACCCCAGCGATACCGCCGATGCCTTCTGGTTTGACATCCAGCGGGGCTTTTGCGAGCACATTGCGTCGGCCTTTGCCGTGCTGATGCGCTCGGCCGGCATTCCGGCACGCATCGTCACCGGCTACCAAGGCGGCGAGCGCAATGCCGTCGATGGCCTGTGGACGGTGCGCCAAAGCGATGCCCACGCTTGGACCGAGGTGTGGCTGCCTGGGCAAGGCTGGCTGCGCATCGACCCCACCGCTGCGGTTGCGCCCGACCGCATCGAACTGCTGCAGCGCCTGGCCCCACCGCCCACCTTGTTCTCCGGCACGGTGGGGCGCATGTTCAACCCCAACATGCTGCAGCAGCTGCGTGCCAATTGGGAGGCGCTGAACCAGCGCTGGAACGATTGGGTGCTCAGCTACAACAGCACCCAGCAAAGCCAACTGTTCAACCACTGGAATCTGAGCGACTGGTCCAGCACCCGCCTCGCCCTTGGTCTGGGCGGTTTCGTCGGTGGGCTGCTGGCCTTGGCCGGGGCCTGGCGCTGGCACCGCTGGCACCAGCGCGACCCCTGGCTGCGCTTGCTTGACCAGGCACGCCGGCGCTTGCTTGCCGCCGGACTGGCCGATGCTCCCTGGCTAGGCCCGCGCCAATTGGCCCAGGCATTGCAAAATCAATGGGGCCCAAGCAGCCAATCTGCCCAAGACTGGCTGCTGGCCATGGAACAATGGCGCTATGCGTCCCATAGCAGCCCACGCCCAAGCCTACAGCCCTTGCGCCGCAATTTTCGGGCTGTGCACTGGCCCCCTGCACTGAAAAAATGACTCCTTTGCTTCGCCTTCTTGCCACCAGCGTGCTCACGGCCGCCCTGCTCCCGGCCTGTGCGGCCCCCAAAAAAACCGACGCGCCCCAGCGCCCCCCCTTGAGCCAACGCGCCGACGTACAAAACTGGGTCGCCGACACCGCCCAGCGCAACAACCTGGATGCCCAGTGGTTGCAGGCCCAGCTGGCCCAGGCCCGGTTTTTGCCCCAAGTGCCCCGGCTGATGACCCCAGCCCCCAAAACCACCAGCACCGCCCCCGATTGGGCCAGCTACCGCAACCGTTTTATCGAGCCGATTCGCATCCGCGCCGGGGTGCAATTCTGGAACGAGCATGCCGACACCCTCGCCCGGGCCGAGGCCACCTATGGCGTGCCCGCCAGCATCATCGTCGGCATCATTGGTGTTGAAACCATTTATGGCCGCCACATGGGCAATCTGCGCGTGCTCGATACCTTGAGCACGCTGGCCTTTGATTTTCCCCAGGCCCACCCCCGCGCCGCCCAGCGCCAAGCGTATTTCCAAGGCGAGCTGGCACAATTTTTAAGCACCGCATGGGCCCAGGGCAGCGACCCCACCCTGCCGCTGGGCAGCTACGCCGGCGCGGCAGGCCTGGGCCAATTCATGCCCACCAGCCAAGAAAAATGGGCGGTCGATTTTGATGGCGATGGCCAGATCGACCTCTTCAACAGCGCGGCAGATGCCATCGGCTCGGTGGCCCATTACTTTCAAGCCCATGGCTGGATCAGCGGCCTGCCCGTGGTGTACTTGCCTGTGTTTGATCCTGAAAAACTCGATTTGGCCACCTTGCTCGTGCCTGACATCCTGCCCAGCTTTACCCCCGAGCAAATGAGCGCCCTGGGTGCCCACCCCGAAGAGGGCATGGGCCACCCCGGCCTGCTGGCACTGATTGAACTGAAAAACGGCCGCAACCCACCCAGTTACGTGGTCGGTACGCAAAATTTTTACACCATCACCCGCTACAACTGGTCCAGCTACTACGCCCTGGCGGTGTATGAACTGGGCGAGGCGGTCGCCGCCGCGCGACAAGGCACCAGCAGTGTGCCAATTCAGCCCAGGGTGATTGCGCCGTAAGCGCGTATGGGCGATCGCGGCACGAAGGGGTGCAGGCTACGATCGAGATAGGCTGCCAGGCGCAGAGATAGCGGGCGCCATCGCGAGGATTTGCAACCCCGCAGCCCACCCGGGGCCACAGGAGGCAGGCAACGCAGCGATACGTGCAGAGGCCCCTAGGCCTCCTCTACCGCCCCCAAGGTTTGTCCAGCCTGGCACATCTGCCCGGCAGGCACCAGGCGACGCAAGCGGCCCGAGCACGGGGCGAGGATGGGAGTTTCCATCTTCATCGCTTCCATCAAGGCCAGCACTTCGCCGGTTTCGACCCGCTCGCCCTCGGCTTTGTGCCAGGTGACCAAGGTGCCCGCCAGGGGGGCCGTGATGCTGCCAAAGGGTTGGGCTGCGGCCGGGGCGGCTGACACAGGAGCCGCTTCAGCGGTCTGCCCGGCGGGCACTCCCGCAAAATCGGCGGGCAGGCCCAGGCTCACGCGTTTGCCATCCAGCTCGATAAAGGTGCGGCGCAAGGGGCTTTCATGGGGCGGCTGGGGGTGCTCGGCAGGGGCAAACTGCGCTTGCATTTCGGTTTCGATCCAGCGGGTGTGGACGGCAAAGCCGTCTGCGGCGGTGAAGGCCGGGTCTTGCACCACGGCGCGGTGAAAGGGTAGCACGCTGGCCACGCCCTCGATGGTGAACTCGGCCAAGGCCCGGCGGGCCCGCGCCAGGGCCTGTGCCCGGGTGGCACCGGTCACGATCAGCTTGGCCATCAGCGAGTCGTAGCTGCCGGGCACGGTGCTACCAGCCACCACCCCGGTATCGACGCGCACACCGGGGCCGCTGGGGGCCTCAAAGCGGCGGATGGTGCCAGGCGTGGGCAGATAGCCCCGGCCCGGGTCTTCGGCATTGATGCGAAATTCAAAACTGTGGCCCCGCGCCTGCGGGGTGCTGGTAATGGACAGCGGCAGTCCGTCGGCAATGCGCAATTGCTCCAGCACCAGATCGACGCCGGATGTTTCTTCGGTCACGCAGTGCTCGACCTGCAAACGGGTGTTCACCTCCAAAAAAGACACCTGCCCGCTGCGGCTGAGGAGGAACTCCACCGTGCCCGCACCGACATAGCCCGCCGCCTGGCAAATGGCGCAGGCGGCGTTTTCGATTTGCGCCGTTTGCGCAGGGCTGAGGAAGGGGGCCGGGGCTTCTTCCACCAGCTTTTGATTGCGCCGCTGCAAGGAACAGTCGCGGGTGCCGACCACCACCACGCTGCCCTGCTGGTCGGCGACGATTTGCGCCTCGATATGGCGGGGGCGATCCAAAAACTGCTCCAAAAAACACTCCCCCCGGCCAAAGGCGGCCGTGGCCTCGCGCACTGCCGAGTGGTACAGCTCGGCCACCTCCTCCAGCTGCCAGGCCACTTTCAGGCCCCGGCCACCGCCACCGTACGCGGCTTTGATCGCTACGGGCAGCCCATGCTCACGGGCAAAGGCCAGCACTTCATCGGCACTGCGAACCGGCTCGGCCGTACCGGCCACCAGGGGGGCGCCCACCTGCAAGGCAATTTTGCGGGCCGCCACTTTGTCCCCCAGGGCTTCAATGGTGTGCGGGGGGGGGCCAATCCAGATCAGGCCCGCATCCAGCACGGCCTGGGCAAAGTCAGCGCGTTCGGCCAAAAAGCCATAGCCCGGGTGCACGGCGTTGGCACCGCTGCGCCGGGCGATATCCAGCAGTTTGTCGATGCGCAAGTAGCTGTCTTGCGCCCGCGTGCCGTTCAGCGCCCAGGCTTCATCGGCTGCTTGTACATGCAGGGCCTGGGCATCCGGGTCGGCATAAACGGCCACAGATGGCACGCCGTAATCGCGGCAGGCGCGGGCGATGCGCACGGCAATTTCGCCCCGGTTGGCAATAAGCACTTTGGCAATAGGAGTGGAAGGACGGGTCATGGGCAACTGCTTCGACAAAAACGAGAAAGAGAAAACAACTAGGCCGCAGCGATCACCCGAAAACGGATGGTGCAGCCCACCGGTATTTGTGCGGCCAAGTCCAAATGGTGGCTGGCCACGGCGGCCATCACCGGATAGCCCCCGGTCAAAGGGTGGTCGGCCAGGAACAGCACCGGCTGGCCGCTAATGGGCACTTGGATGGCGCCGTTGACGGTGCCCTCGCTGGGCAATTCGTCATGGCGCACGCGCTGCAAAGGCTGCGCCCCGGCCAGGCGCATGCCAATGCGGTTCGAGCGGGGAGTGACCTGCCAGCTTTGCCCGGTCAGCAGGGCCAGTGCATCGGCATGAAACCAGTCCGAGCGCGGGCCCCAGGTGATGTCCAGCACCACTGCATCGCCCGCCCGGGGCAGCGCGGGCACTGCGGCAGGGTCAATCGTCTGCACCGCCTGCACATGCTGGGGCGGGACACTGCCCACCGCCAGCACTGCCCCGGCCTGCACGGGGGGCGGACCAATCTGGGCCAGGGTATCGGTCGCGCAGCTGCCCAGCACCGGGGCCAGCTGCCAGCCACCGCGCACCGCCACATAGGCCCGCACACCCGCCTGGGGCGGGGCGATGCGCAGGCTCTGCCCATCGTTGAGCGCCACCGTGGCCGGGCTGGACAGCTGCTGAAGCGGCTGCCCCTGGGCATCCAGAACGTGCAGCGTCCCCTGGGCCCCCGCCACCCCCAGGGTCGTGCGGCCGCGGCTGCGCAGGTGCAGGCCGCCGAGCACACTTTCCAGAACCGGGGTGTGAATCGGATTGCCCACCAGGCGATTGGCCTGGCGCATGGCACCCTGATCCAGCGCCCCAGAGGGCGCAATGCCCTGCCCCGACTGGCCCAGGCGCCCTTGGTCTTGTACCAGGGTTTGCAGGCCAGCATCTAAAATTTCTATAGCAATTTCCACATTATTATTAATATTTTCAGGCTTTTTTTTGCTATTTTTTATTGATATTTCAGCGGGAATAACTATGGTTTTTTTATTCCCCAACGCCGAGAACTGCACCATCATCCCCGGCTGCACACAGGCCGGTTCCGGGCGGCTCAAGTCCCACATAGCCAGTGCCGTGGTGCCCAGCAATTGCCAGCCGCCAGGGCTGGCGTTGGGATAGACGGCACTGAAACGCCCGCCCAAGGCCACCGACCCGGCAGGCACCTGGGTGCGCGGCGTGGTGCGCCGGGGCAGGTCAAAGCAGGGGTGTCCCCCGGTCAGATAAACAAAACCCGGCGCAAAACCGGCAAACGCCGCTTGCCACGGCTGGCCGGTATGGCGCTCAATCACCTGGGCCACGCTGATGCCCAGCAACTCGGCCACATCGGGCAAATCGGGGCCGCTATAGTCCACGGGAATCTCCACCGTCCGCGGCGCCTGGGCAGGGGCAGCGGTTGACGACGCGGCCAGCGCCCAGCGCTGGCGCACCGCCGCCTCGACCGCCGCCGCATGGAGCAAGCCAGGCTGATAGCCCACTAGCACCGTGCGGGCCGCAGGCACCAACTCCTGTACCCCGGCAATCGGGGACTGCAGCAGCTGGCGGTACAAGGCCAGAGCCTGGGGCAAATCGTCCAGCTCAACCAAAACGGCACGGTCACTGGCCGGTAAAAAGCGCATCGTCATCCTTTTGAGCCCGCAAATGCCCGCAGGGCAATGCCTGCCTGGCTCAAGCTGGCATACAGGTGCTGGGTCATGGCCACCGCACCGGGGCTGTCGCCATGCACGCAAATCGAATCGGCGGCAATGCGCACCGGCTGACCGGTAATCGACAGCAGCGTCCCGGTTTGCACCAGCTGCAGCATGCGCTGGGCCACCTGCTGAGGATCGTGCAGCACGGCACCGCTATCGTGGCGGGAAACTAGGCTGCCATCGTCGTTGTACGCCCGGTCGGCAAAAGCCTCGGCCACCACCTGCAGCCCCCGCGCCCGCGCCCAGCCAATCAGGGGCGAGCCCGCCAAGGCCAGCAAAGTCAGCCCCGGGTCGATGGCCAAAATGGCGCTGATCACATCCTGCGCCTGGCGCTCATCGTGGGCGATGGTGTTGTACAGCGCCCCATGGGGTTTGACATAGCGCACCTGGGTTCCCGCAGCACGGGCCAGCCCCTGCAAAGCGCCGATTTGGTAGATCACATCGGCCTGCAGCTCGGCGCTGCTGGGTTCCATGTTGCGCCGTCCAAAACCAACCAGATCGGGGTAACCCACATGCGCCCCCACGGTCACCCCGCGCTCTGCCGCCCCACGCAAGGTTTGCAAAATACCCGCCGGGTCGCCAGCATGAAAGCCGCAGGCAATATTGGCACTGGTCACCACCTGCAGCATGGCGGCATCGTCGCCCATGCGCCAAGCACCAAAGCTTTCCCCTAAATCGCTATTGATATCCATCCTGTATCCTCCTGCACTGTTCAACAAACCCCATTCACCAGAAGACAAAACCATGCCCTCTCGCCACCCCACGCCGCCCCCTGCACCCGGCCTGAGCCTGGTCGATAGCGTGACCCACGCCATTCGCCAAAAACTCATTCACGGAGAGCTGCGGGCCGGTCAGCACCTGTCGGAAACCCAACTGAGCCAGCAAATGGACATTTCGCGCAATACCCTGCGCGAAGTGTTCCGCACCCTGATGAAAGAGGGGCTGCTACGCCACTCCCCCAACCGGGGCATATCGGTGGTCATCCCCTCGATGGCCGACATCATTGACATTTACCGCGTGCGCCGCCTGATCGAGTGCCAGTCCCTGGAAAAGGCCTGGCCGCTGCACCCCGCCCACAAACAAATGCAAGAGGCCATTACCAAAGGCCAGCAAGCCAGCGCCTCCAAGGATTGGCGCAGCGTCGGTTCGGCCAATATGGCGTTTCATGCCGCCATCGTCGGCCTGGCCGACAGCCAGCGCCTGTCGGCCATGTTTGAACATCTGGCCGCAGAGCTGCGCCTGGCTTTTGGCCTGCTGGATGACCCGGAATACCTGCATGCCCCGTATGTTGAACAAAACGCCCGGCTCCTGCAGCTGTTCATGGACGGGCAAACCCACCAGGCGGCCCAGACACTGGAGCACTACTTGGTGCAGTCCGAGCGCATGGTGCTGGCGGTGTATGCCCGCCAAGTTCGCTAAAAATGGCGATAGCCCTCCACAAAACCAAAGCGGCCGTGCCGCTGGGGCAGCATAAGCCGGAAGCAAGCATTATTGTTCAACAATTATTTTGCATTACTCAACAGCCAAAAGATAAGTTCAGGACAGTTTTTTTGTTATCGTTGAAATCCCTAATACATATCACCTGACAATGGTGTTACGGTTGTCGGACTTGCGTACCCATACCCAGCCGCAAGGGGCATGCCCGCCCTCCACAGCCTTTACAACAATTTTCCCTAAGGAGATATCCATGCAGCGACGTATTTTTTGCGCTACCGCCGCCTTGGCCGCCAGCCTGTGCCTGAGCACCGGCGCCTATGCCCAAACCAAATGGGACATGGCCACCGCCTACCCCGCGTTCAACTTCCACTCGAAAAACATCGAACAATTCGTGCAAGACGTGGACACAGCCACCAAGGGCTCGCTCAAAATTACGCCCCACTACGGTGCCTCGCTGTTCAAAATGCCCGAAATCAAGCGGGCCGTGCAAACTGGTAACGTGCAAATGGGCGAGTTCTTCCTGGTCAGCTTCCAGAACGAAGCGCAAATGTTTGGCCTCGATGGCCTGCCCTTCCTGGTCAAGAATTACGACGAAGCCTTCAAGCTCTACCAAGCACAAAAACCTTTCCTCGAAAAACTGCTGGACAAACAGGGCCAGGTGCTGCTGTACGCCGTGGCCTGGCCCCCGCAAAGCATTTACAGCAATAAAACCATTCAATCGGCCGCCGACCTCAAAGGCCTGAAGTGGCGCGTCTATTCCCCCACCACCGCCCGTATTGGCGAGCTGGTGGGTGCCCAACCGGCCACCATTCAAGAGGCTGAGCTCTCTCAGGCCCTGGCCACCGGCGTGATTGAGGGCTTGATCACCTCCAGCGCCACCGGTGCCGACAACAAACTGTTCGAAAACCTCAAGCACTTTTACAAAGTGCAGGCCTGGATTCCGAAAAATGCCGTCACCGTCAACAAAAAAGCCTTCAACGCTTTGACCAAAGAGCAGCAAGCGGCCGTGCGCGAAGCCGCAGCGGCCGCTGAAAAGCGCGGCTGGGAAACCTCGCGCGAGGTGGACGCCCGCTCGCTAAAAACCCTGGCCGATGGCGGCATGAGCGTGGAAGAGCCCTCGGCCCAGCTGATGGACGACCTGGGCAAGGTCGGTGACACCGTGGTCAAGGAGTGGTTGGAAAAAGCTGGGACCGACGGCCAAGCCGTGCTCAAAGCCTTTAACGACAGCAAATAAGCCTTTGGCTACCCCTGCATCCCCGCGGCAGCCTGTGTGCGCCAGCGGGGCTTCTTCTCTCGCTTATTCCCCCACCCCCTAGAAGTTGCCGTATGCGAAAGCTGCTCGATAACCTGTATGCCGCAGCCGCCGGACTGGCTGGGCTGTGCATGATTGGCATTTTGGCCATGGTGCTGCTCACCATCGTGAGCCGTTTTGTGGGCTTTTCCGCCCCCGGCGCCGATAGCTACGCCGGTTACGCCATGGCTGGTGCCGGCTTTATGGCCCTGGCCCACACCCTCAAGCGCGGCGAGCATATCCGCGTGACCCTGTTCATCAGCATGCTCTCGGGCCGGACGCAAAAAATTGTCGAAGTGCTGGCCCTGCTCATCGCCACCGTTCTGGCCGGTTTTTTGGCCTATTACAGCGTGCATTTGGTCTGCCAGTCCTGGGAGATCGAAGACGTCTCGATGGGCATTGATGCCACCCCGCTGTGGATCCCCCAGCTGCTGATGGCGCTGGGCACGGTGGTGTTTTTTATTGCGTTTTGCGATGAACTGGTACTCGAACTACTGGGACGGCGCCAAGCCCCCGCGATGGAGGATGCACACCATGAATGAGATTTTTGCCAGTGCCATGCTCACCGTCGTTTTGCTCACCCTGCTCAGCGGCGGCGTGTGGGTGGGCCTGACGCTTGCCGGTGTCGCTTGGTTTGGCCTGGAGTTTTTTACCGCCCGGCAAGCCGGTGAGGCCATGGCCATGACGATTTGGAGCTCGGCCAGTAGCTGGACGCTCACCGCCCTGCCCTTGTTTGTCTGGATGGGCGAAATCCTGTACCGCACCAACCTCTCCGAAAGCATGTTCCGGGGGCTGGCCCCGTGGGTCAACGCCCTGCCCGGGCGCTTGCTGCACACCAATGTGATTGGGTGCACGATTTTTGCCTCGGTCTCAGGCTCGTCGGCCGCCACCTGCGCCACCGTGGGCAAGATGAACATCCCCGAGCTGAAAAAGCGCGGCTACAGCGAGGCCCAGATCATTGGCTCTCTGGGCGGGCCCGCCACCCTAGGCTTGCTCATTCCGCCGTCGATTATCTTGATCGTGTATGGCGTTTCGGCCGAGCTATCGATCTCCAAGCTATTCATGGCCGGGGTGTTCCCCGGGCTGTTGCTGGCCGGGCTGTTCAGCGGCTGGATCATGCTCTGGTCGCTGTTGCACCCCGAGCAAGTGCCCAAGGCCGAGGTCACCCTCAGTTTCAGCGAAAAACTGCGCGAAGCCCGCCACCTTATCCCGGTAGTGCTATTGATTTTGAGCGTTATCGCTAGCATCTACACCGGCATTGCCACCGCGACCGAGGCGGCCTCCGTGGGCGTCGTCGGCGCCCTGGTGCTCTCGGCCTGGCAAAAAGCATTGACCTGGGAGAGCTTCAAAGCCTCGCTGATGGGGGCCACCCGCCTGTATTGCATGATTGCCTTGATTCTGGCCGGGGCCTCTTTCATGACCCTGGCCATGGGCTACATCGGCCTGCCACGGCAAATGGCCGAATTTGTCGGCAGCCTCGGTTTGTCCCCGGCCATGCTGATTATTGTGCTGGGGTTGTTTTACATCGCGGTAGGCTGCTTTTTGGATGGCATTTCCACCATCGTGCTGACGCTCAGTGTTGTGCTGCCCATTGTGCAGGCCGCAGGAATCGACCCCCTGTGGTTTGGCATTTTTCTGGTGATTACCGTGGAAACCGCCCAAATCACCCCACCGGTGGGCTTTAACCTGTTTGTGCTGCAAAGCATGACGGGCAAGCAAATCACCTACATTGCCCGGGTCTGTGCGCCCTACTTCGCCCTGATGATGCTGGCATTGACGCTTTTGTGGTTCTTCCCGGCGATTGTGACCATGCTGCCCAGCAAGATGTAAACCACGGCCGCCCCGGGCTTTTCCCTAGCCAACGCCGCTTCCCGGCGTTGGCTTTTTTTATCGCTGCATCACTTCGTGCCGACCCGTGCCTGCAGCCATTGGCAAAACACTGCGCCATGGCGAAACAGGCCGTTTCATTTGTTGAAAAACTCAAGATAATAAAACCCCTTGGCTCCGCCGTCCTTTCTCTCAAAATCCCTATGCAAAAACTCAGCTTCAAAGCCAAAATTTTGCTCATGCTGGCCAGTGCCCTGTTGGCGCTGATCGTCATGGCCACGCTGGCGCTGGTGCAAGAGCGCAAGCTCATCATCGAGCAGCGCCAGACCACCTTGCTCACCGCGGTGCAGGCGGCGCAGAGCATCGTTTTGGGCTACAAAGCCGCCGCTGACAGCGGCAAGATGTCGCAAGAGGATGCCCAAAATGCGGCCATACAGGCGCTGCGCCTGTCACGCTACAGCGGTGCCGAGGTGAATCGCCCAGGATTTCCTAGACACCTTGGAGCCTCAGGAAGTGACGCCGCTCAAACTCGGCAGGCGG
>NZ_JBHSEY010000041.1:0-48139 GCF_042654745.1 Comamonas denitrificans | reverse complement strand
GGATTTTCGGGCACACAAGGGCAATGCCGTACTCGTTTGTGGCTCTACTACGGTGAAATATCCGGGCTAAATGCGCCCAGCCCCGCGCCGAGCCGCTGCCCAGAACCAAACCGATTTTCGGGCTGCGCCGGGAGGCTGGGGGCATGGCTTGGTCTCCTTGGAGTGAATGCGGTTTTCAGGGCGCTGGCGCGGCAGGGGCTTGCAGCCGCGCCAGCATGGCCGCTTCGTCCAGCACGGGCACGCCCAGCTCCTGGGCCTTGGCAAGTTTGCTACCGGCATCGGCCCCGGCCACGAGAAAACTGGTTTTCTTGCTGACGGAACCAGCCACTTTGGCACCGGCCGCTTCCAGCAGCGCTTTAGCGGCATCGCGGCCCAAGGTTGGCAAGGTGCCGGTGATCACCACCGTCAGCCCCGCCAAGGCTTGGGCGTGCTGCGGCTCGCCTGGCCCCTGCGGCCAGTGCACACCGGCGGCTTGCAAATCGGCCAGCACTTGACGGTTGTGCGGCTCGGCCAAAAAGCGGTGGATGCTGTGGGCCACGATGGGGCCAACGTCGGGCACGCGCAGCAAATCGTCTTCGCTGGCGGCCAGCAAGGCATCCAAATCACCAAAATGGCGGGCCAGCTCTTTGGCCGTGGCTTCGCCCACGTGGCGAATGCCCAGGGCAAAAATAAAGCGGGCCAAGGTGGTGGTTTTGGAGCGCTGCAGCGCGGCCAGGATATTGAGCGCCGATTTTTCGCCCATGCGCTCCAGGCTGGACAGGGTTGCCACATCCAAGCGGTACAAATCGGGCAGGCTGTGGATGAAATGGCCATCGACCAATTGATCGACCAGCTTCTCGCCCAGCCCTTCGATGTCCATGGCGCGGCGGGCGGCAAAGTGCAACAGGGCCTCTTTGCGCTGGGCGCTGCAAAACAGGCCACCGGTGCAGCGGTGGTTGGCCTCGCCCTTTTCGCGCTCGACCACACTGGCGCAGATGGGGCAGTGTGCAGGCATGCGAAAGTTGGGCACATAGGCCGGGCGGGGCTGGACGATGCGGCCAACCACTTCGGGGATGACATCGCCGGCGCGGCGCACGATGACGGTATCGCCCACGCGCACGCCTTTTTTACGGATTTCAAACAGGTTGTGCAGCGTGGCGTTGGTGACGGTCACGCCGCCCACGCTGACCGGCTCCAGCCGCGCCACGGGGGTGAGTTTGCCGGTGCGGCCCACTTGCACATCCATGCCCAAGAGCACGGTGGGCATTTCTTGCGCCGGGTATTTGTGCGCCACGGCCCAGCGCGGCTCGCGGGTGATAAAGCCCAGTTGCTGCTGCAGCGCCAGGGCATTGACTTTGTAAACCACGCCATCAATCTCATAGGGCAGGCGGCTGCGCTCTTGCCCCAGGCGCTCGTGAAACGCCACCAATTCAATAGCACCTTGCGCAATACTGACCTGCTCTGCCACCGGAAAACCCCAGTTTTTTAATTGCTGCAACAGCGCGTAGTGGGTGGCAAACTGCGGCCCGCCCTGGGCTGGCGGGGTGACAGCCCCAATGCCATAGGCAAAAAACGACAAGGGCCGCTGCATGGCGATGTGCGAATCGAGCTGGCGTACCGACCCGGCGGCCGCATTGCGCGGATTGGCAAAGCGCTTGGCCCCGGCGGCCTCTTGCTGGGCGTTGAGGCGCTCAAAATCGGCGCGGCGCATGTACACCTCGCCCCGCACTTCCAGCACGGGCGGAGCACTGGCGGGCAATTGCAGGGGAATTTGCCGAATGGTGCGGATGTTGTGCGTGACATCTTCGCCCACCTCGCCATCGCCGCGCGTGGCCGCTTGCACCAGGCGGCCGGCTTCGTAGCGCAGGCTCATGGCCAGGCCGTCGAACTTGGGTTCGGCCACGTACTCGATGGGCGGGTCTGATTCGGTCAGCCCCAATTCCCGGCGCATGCGGGCATCAAAAGCCTGCGCTCCGGCTGCGGTGGTGTCGGTTTCGGTGCGGATGCTGAGCATGGGCACGGCGTGGCGCACGGGGGCCAGGCCATCGCGCACCGCACCAATCACGCGCTGGGTGGGGGACTCGGGGGTGATGAGCTGGGGGTACACCTCTTCCAGCGCTTGCAGCTGTTGAAACACGCGGTCGTACTCGCCATCGGGCACGCTGGGGGCATCGCGCACATAGTATTCATGCGCCCATTGCAGCAATTGCTGGCGCAGGGTTTGCACTTTATCAACTACGTTTTTAGGAGCTTCTTGCGCTTGGATTGATTGGCTTTCTAAGCCAAATAAGTCTAAATTCGCTGTCATACGTACGCAACAAGCTCTCAAATATGAAGTATCAACTGAACAAGCGCCGGGCCAGGGGCGAGCCTGCGGCAAAGTCTCGGGCGCTCAACGCGGCATACAAGCCACTCAGATCCACCCCGATTTGCTCCAGCATGGGTAGCGGCAAGGGGTTGCCATCGGGGTCGCACAGCACCCCGTCCATGGCCACGCCCAGGCGCTGCAGCACCTCGCACAGGCGCTCGAACGGGGCTTGGGTTTGCGCCACTTGCGGCACATCCAAGCTGAGCAGCACGTCGTACACGGCGGTGCGGTCCAGGTCTTCGGCCTGGGCGGCTTGGGCATCAAAGGCCAAGGTCAATAGCGGGGGCAAGCCCGGTTCAGCGGCAGGCAGCACCATGCGCCCTGGCATCGCCGCCGGCACAAAGCCCAACGCTCCTGCGTGCTGGGCGATGTAACCGGGGCTCCAGGCCGCCCGGGTGGGGCGCAGCATAAAGTTCAGTTGCGCATCGTGCTGGCTGGCAAATTGGTCCAGCTCGCGGGCGCGAAAGACTTCGTGCAGCATGTCGGGCAGCTCCACGCCAACGTTCAGGCTGTCGGCAAAGGTTTGCACTTTGGCGACAAACTCGGAAAACTCAATCTCATTGAGCGCGCCCAGCCGGTTGGCCAACTGCACCCCGGCTTGCAACTGGTCGTAGCGCTGACCGGCACGCACGATTTCCCACTGGCCGCTGAGCAGATTGCGCCCCTCCACCTGAAACAGCTTGCTGCCTGCGCGGCGGGTGGTGGGCTGCGCTTGCAAGATGGCCTCTCCGGCCAGGGGCTGCTCCAAGGGCAGTTGGGCAATGGCATCGAGCAGGGCATCCAGCTGCGGGCGGGTAGCGGCAGGCAACACACCAGACCCAGCAGGCGTGGCCGAGGGGGCCACCGGGCTGGGGGCGGCGGGCGCAGCCACCGCAGGGGCCACCGAGGGCCCAGCGGCATGGGCCGCTTGCGCCTGCAGCGGCGCGGCAGCGGCCAGGGCAAAGGGTGCCTCCAGCCCAGGCTCCACATGGCCCAAATCAAACGCCTGCCCGGCAGCAGGGGCGGCTTCAGGCTCAGCGCCCACAGGGGCGGGTGCCGCCGGGTGCGTGCTGGCCTGGGTGATGTCCACCCCGCCCAGGTCCGGCTCTTGCCGCAGTGCGGCGTTGGTGCCATGCGCAGCCTGCCCCTGTGGCCGGGCCTTGCGCGGCGCGGCGCGGCGGTAGGCCCAGGCGTTGTAGGCCAGCACCAAGCCTAAAAAAACGATGCCCAAAATGGCCAAGCTGATTTGCAAAGTACTCATTGCGGTATCCCTGTGCTTTGAAATGTCATGGTGAGGCTCACGTTTGCGCCATGGTAACGGTGGAAAAGCCAAGGGCCGCTTCCATGTCCACGGCCACAATGCGCGATACGCCTTGTTCTTGCATGGTCACGCCAATCAACTGTTCGGCCATTTCCATGGCGATTTTGTTGTGGCTAATAAATAAAAACTGGGTTCCACGGCTCATGTGGGCGACCAATTTGGCGTAGCGCTCGGTGTTGGCATCGTCCAGCGGCGCATCCACCTCATCGAGCAGGCAAAACGGTGCCGGGTTGAGCTGAAAAATGGCAAACACCAGGGCAATCGCGGTCAGCGCCTTCTCCCCGCCCGAGAGCAGATGGATGGTTTGGTTCTTCTTGCCTGGCGGCTGGGCCATGACTTGCACGCCTGCGTCCAAAATTTCGTCGCCGGTCATGATCAGTCGCGCTTGCCCACCACCGAACAACTCGGGGAACATGCGGCCAAAGTGCGCATTCACCGCGTTGAAGGTGCCCGAGAGCAGTTCGCGCGTTTGCGCATCGATTTTTTGAATCGCCCCTTGCAAGGTGGCCATGGCCTGGGTCAAGTCCTGCACTTGGGCATCCAAAAAGGTTTTGCGCTCGGTGGCCAGTTGCAGCTCTTGCAGCGCAGCCAGATTCACCGCCCCCAGGGCGGTGATTTCGCGGTGCAGGCGGTCAATTTCGGCCTGCAAGCCGTGCAGGCGCACATTGCCCTCGGTGATCGACTGCGCAACAGCGGCCAGGTCTGCCCCGGCTTCTTCGAGTTGCTCGGCATATTGGGCACTGCCCAGGCTGGCGGCTTGCTCACGCAGTTGAAATTCGGTGATGCGCTGGCGCATGGGCTCCAGGGTGCGCTGAATCTGGCTGCGCAGCTCATCGCTGGCCCGCAGCTGCGCAGTCAGCCCTTCGTACTCGCTGCGGCGCTGGGCCAGGGTGTGCTCGCACTGGGTTTTGCGCTCTAACGCGTCTTGCAGGCCGCCTTGGGCGGCCGCATCGCTCAGGCGCTCGGCCTCAGCGTGGGCGCGTTGCTCTTCTTGCGCCAAATCGCGCATTTGCTGTTCTGCGGTTTGCAAGCTGCGCTGCAGTTCGGCTTGCCGCGCTTGCAGGCTGCGCTCGCCAAACCGCGCCTCTTGCGCTTGGCGCTCCAGGCTGCGCAGCTGCTCGCGGGCGCTGTGCAGTTGCTGCTGCGCGGCCATGGCACGGTCTTCCTCCTGGGCGTGCTGCTCTTGCGCCTGGGCCAGCTGCGCATCGAGTTCTTCAAAGCGGGCCTCGGCCTCGGCGCTGCGCTCTTGCAGCCCTTCGAGCAAGGCCCGCACTTCATCGCTGTCGGCCTGCAGCTGCTGGCTGCGGCTGCTGGCTTGCTCCATTTGCTGCTGCAGGCGCAGCCATTGCACTTGGCTGTCATGTGCGGCCTGCTGGGCCTGCTGGGCTTGGCGGCGGGCGCTGACCAAGCCAGCGCTGGCCTGCTGGTAAGCGTGGTCCGCCCGGGCCAGCGTGGTTTGGGCATCTTCTACCAGCAGCTGCTGGGCACGCAGGGCTTTGTCCAGCTGTTCTATCTCTTGGGCGCGGGCCAGCAACCCCGATTGCTCGCTGTCTTGCGCGTAAAAGCTCACGCTGTGCGCGGTCACTGCATGGCCAGAGGCGATAAAAATAACCTGCCCATCGCCCAACTGGGCGCGCTGGGCCAGCGCTTCATCCAGGCTATTGGCCGTGCTGCAGCCGTGCAGCCAATGGGCCAAAACAGCCCGCAGCCCCTCATCGCCAGTGCGGATTTTTTGCATCAAGCCCTGGGGGGCTGAAGCATGGCCCGCCGCAATGTTGGCGGCCGAATAAAACGCCAGCCGGGTCGGCGGTGCCGCACTGGTCGTGGCAAAACCGCGCACCGTCTCCAAGCGGCCAATGTGCAACGCGCCCATGCGTTCGCGCAGGGCCGCTTCCACCGCATGCTCCCAACCGGGCTCAACGGCAATGCGCGTCCACAGCGCAGGCAAGCTCTCCAAGCCCTGCGCGGCCAGCCAGGGGTGGAGTTTGTCGTCGGTTTTCAGCTTTTCTTGCAGGGCTTGCAGGGCTTGCAAGCGGGCCGACAGCTCGGCATGGCGGGCGTTTTCATGGTTTACGGCCTGCTGGCTGCTGCGCCGCGCTTCTTCCAGGGTGGGCAGGCTGTCTTGCAATTGCTGGAGGGCCGCTTCGACCAGTTCGGCGGCCTCTTGGGTGAGCGCATGCTGTTCTTGCACGGCTTGAATCTGCGCCGGGTCCGGGCTGACCAGGGCTTGGCGCTCGGCCCGCAAGCGCTCCAGGCGGTTTTCTTGCTGGCGGCTTTGTTCTTGCAAACTGCGCTGCTCAGCGGCCAGTACCTGAATGCGTTGCTGCACCTGCACGACCTGCTGGTGCTGCTTTTGCGCCTGCGCTTGGGCGCGGTGCATGGCCTCTTCCAGAGCCGGCAAACAATCGGTTTGCTCTTGCACTTGCGCATCCAATAGCTCGGCCTGTTCTTGGGCATCCATGCCACTGGCGCAGAGTTCTTCCAGCTCCAACGCGGCCGCTTCTTGGCGCTCTTGCCACTGCTGGGTTTGCTCGGCCAGCTGCTGCAGGCGCTGGGCGATGCGCTGGCGGCCTTCGAGCACATAGCGAATTTCGGTTTCCAGCTTGCCCACCTCGGCGGTAGCGGCATACAGCTGGCCTTGGGCTTGGTTTACGGCATCGCCGGCGCTGTAATGCGCCTGGCGCTGGCTTTCCATGTCCGCCTCAATGTGGCGCAGCTGGGCCATGCCTTCTTCCAGGGCATTGACGGCCTCTAAGCCCTGGGCGCGGATGGCGGCCAAGTCGCCCTCGGCATCTTGTTTTTTCAGCAGCCACAGCTGGTGTTGCTTCAAGGTGGCGCTGGCGTTCAGGGCGTGGTACTGGGCGGCGACTTCGGCTTGTTTTTCGAGTTTTTCCAGGTTGCTGCCCAGCTCGCGCAGGATGTCTTCAACGCGGGTGAGGTTCTCTACCGTGTCGTGCAAGCGGTTTTGCGTTTCACGCCGGCGTTCTTTGTATTTGGAAACGCCCGCGGCCTCTTCCAAGAACAAGCGCAGCTCTTCGGGGCGGCTTTCAATGATGCGGCTGATCGTGCCCTGGCCAATGATGGCGTAGGCCCGAGGCCCCAGCCCGGTGCCCAAAAACACATCCTGCACATCGCGGCGGCGCACGGGCTGGTTGTTGATGAAATAACTGCTGCCGCCATCGCGGGTGAGCACGCGCTTGACGGCGATCTCGGTAAATTGATTCCACTGCCCACCGGCGCGGTGGTCGTGGTTGTCGAACACCAGCTCGACACTGGCGCGGCTGGCCGGTTTGCGGTGGGTGGTGCCATTAAAAATCACATCCTGCATGGATTCGCCACGCAGCTCGCTGGCTTTGGACTCACCCAGCACCCAGCGCACGGCATCCATGATGTTGGATTTGCCGCAGCCATTGGGGCCCACCACCCCCACCAACTGCCCCGGAAGCATGAAATTGGTTGGTTCCGCAAAGGATTTGAAGCCCGAGAGCTTGATGGACTGAAGGCGCACAACAATACAAAATAAATGGCCCTACTCTCCAACAGAATAGGGCCATAAATGATAACGCGGCCCAGCGCATCAGAAGGCCAGAAGAAGGCTTTATTTTTAAAACAAAAAGTTAAAAATCTGATGCAAACAAAGTGGAGCAAGCTATTTTTTTAAAAGCAAAGCATCCCGCTTTTCGCCTGGCAATCACCGCTGCACTTCGGTCTCGACCACCATGTCTAAAACATACACATAGCGCGAAGCATCGGCGGGTGGATTGGGGTTGGTAAAGCGTTTCAAGCGCAGCACATTGCGCTCACCCGCACGGTGCTCAAAGCCTTGGATCGTGTCGAAAAAGTTCTCCCATGGGCCCACGTTTTGCTTCAAGCCTTGCGCATTGAACTCCAGGCTGCGCACTTGCAGGCACTGGGCATCCGCCATCAGGGGATGGGGGCAGGCTTGTTTCTGCGGTGCCACTTCCAAAAAAATTCGCTCGGGCTTGCCATACACCACCTCGGGCTTGACCTGACCCTCCAGCACCCAGCGCTGGCCATCGGCAAAGGCAATTTCCAAAGTGTGCCCTTGCAGCACACGCCACGATTGGGCCAGCGGCAAAGCCATGCGCACGTGGTCCTCGGCCGCCATCACATCGGCATCTGCGCACGCCATCATGGTGGCCGCCAAGGGGTTGACCTGCAGCCGTGCCTCCCGCGCTTGGTAGCTGCCATGCAAGGTGTTGCACAGGCCTTTGACGACCACACTTTGACCATCGATAAAGTTCAGCTGCAGCTTGGCCACAGCAGCCTGTCCCCACGCCTGGGACTGGGGCTGGGCCGGCCCCTCGATTTTGGCCAACGTCCAAACCTGGGCTTGCAAATCCAGGGGGGTTAGAGCAGCGGCCTGTGTTGGTGCCGAGGGTGCTGGTGTCGAATTTGCCATGGTCGCACCCGTTTCTTTTTGCTGAGGTGCCGTGGTTGCTGCGCAGCCGGCCAAGCCGATCGCAGTGGCCACGACCACGGTTTTTATGATTGCGTTCATAGCGATAAAACTTTCTTTTTTGCCACTACCAACGGCTTATTCGCGCCAATGCTCGGCCACCCAGCGGGCTGGCCGGATAAACCGAAAACGCCGGTTGCGCCGCCCTGCCAAGGCATCGGGCGGGTTGCATTCGCCGTGAAAAATCACAATGCGGGCATCTTCCGGGACAAACGGTGGCTGCCAATAATTCGTTGGCCAAGTGGGAATGCAGTGGTACTTGAAGCTGGGGCACCACGGGGCAGGCCAGTATTGCAACTTCCCTTGCTTGTGCAGAACGTCGGACAAATACGCCTGTTCATTGCGAAATTGCTGGCGAATTTCGTCGAAATGCCCTCGAAAATACTCCAAGACATCCGGGTGTGCCCCCAGCTCAAAGCGATAGACCGACGAGTTGCCCGTCACCCGCCAAGGACGTTTGTGGTCATGAATGATGAGAAATTCCCCTGGATGGGTAAAAAACTCATCCAACGGGCCGGTAACGACCACATCCACATCCAAAAACAAGGCCGTGCCGCGCAAGCCGTGCAAGTCAGCCGCAAAAGTCGTCAGCTTGGTCCAGCCGCGCTCAGGAATACCCGGCGGCAAATCCAGCGAAGGGATCGGCAAACACTGCACCTCCGGGCGAATGCCCTGGGCGTTATCGGTCAGGCAAACAAAGTTGAAATCACCTTGCAAGTGCCGCCGCACCATGGCGTACAGGCGATTGACATATTCCGGGCCGTACTTGGTGCCCCATTTCATGCACAAAATGTGGCGCTGCGGCTGCGACTGGGCAGAAAGCTCAGAACGAGCAAACGGGCTGGTCATGGCCGAGTTACGCGCCTTTTTTCAGCGACTTGGGCGAGGTTTTCTTCGCACGCTTGATCGAACCACCTGCCGTGAGGCGCTGGTTGCCCAGCACACGCACTTGCTTGACCGTGGGCTTGGTGCCCGGGCGGCCAAATTGGAGCAGCTTCACATCGCGGGGGCCTGCTTTGCGGTCTTCGTCGAAGGCTTTGGTTTTTTCTGGCTGCGGGCGCCACAGCACCAGCAATTTGCCAATATGCTGAATCGGCGCAGCATTCAACTCTTCGCAAAGCACTTGGTACATGGTTTCACGCTGGGCACGGTCATCACCAAAAACGCGCACTTTGATCAGGCCATGGGCGTTCAAAGCGGCATCGATTTCTTTTTGTACACCAGGGGTTAAACCATCCGCACCAATGAGCACAACAGGGCTCAGGTGGTGGGCATTGGCGCGGTGTTCCCGGCGCTGGGCGGGGGTCAATTGAATTTGAGGCATCTGCGTATTATCAAGTCTGTGAGAATTTTGCGATGAAGATTCAAACGAAAAGCAAGAAAGTCAATAAAAACTGGTTGCACCAGCACATCAACGACCCTTATGTGCAAGCCGCCCAGAAAGACGGTTACCGCGCCCGCGCAGCCTACAAGCTCAAAGAAATTGACGAGGCCTTTGGCCTGATTCACCCAGGCCAGGTCGTGGTGGACTTGGGCTGCACCCCGGGGGCCTGGAGCCAATACCTGCGCCGGCGCATGGCCCCAGACGGCGCAGCCGCCGGCCAGTTGAACGGCACCATTATTTCGCTCGATCTGCTGCCCATGGAGCCGATTGCGGGCGTGCAATTCATCCAGGGCGATTTTCGCGAGGATGCCGTGTTGGCCCAACTGGAAGCCGTGCTGCAAGGCCGTCCGGTGGATGTGGTGGTCTCGGACATGGCCCCCAACCTCAGCGGCCACAGCAGCACCGATGCCGCGCGTGTGGGCCATTTGATTGAATTGGCCATCGACTTTGCCAGCCGCCATCTGCGCCCCGGCGGCGCTTTGGTCACCAAAGTGTTCCACGGCCCGGGGTACGACGCGCTGGTACAACTCTTTCGCGCGCACTTTGCGCAGGTCAAACCCCTCAAACCCCTGTCTTCCCGGGCCAAATCCACGGAAACTTTTTTAATTGGCCGCACCCTTAAACACCCAATGCGTTGATTTCTTAACTCTGCAGAGACCTTTCAACCCGGGCAAGCACCTCGTTGAAGACAAGCTTATGACGATGGTGCTTGAAACGCCTAAAATCAGCCTCAGTTGCATCGCAGCGCTTTTTATTTTTTTCGTCCCTCTCGTCCTTATTGGAGCCCCGCTTGAACAATCAGTGGTTTTCTAAAATTGCCGTCTGGCTCATTGTGGCCATGGTGCTGTTTACTGTTTTCAAGCAGTTTGATACTCGCAGCACCGTGGGCACGGGCTATATCGGTTATTCCGACTTCCTGAACGAAGTAAACAACAACCGCATCAAAAGCGCCACCATCCAAGAAGGCCCCGGCGGTACCGAAATTGTGGCTTTCACCACCGATGATCGGCGTGTGCGTACCACTGCCACCTATCTGGATCGCGGCTTGGTGGGCGACCTGATTGATAACAACGTCAAATTCGACATCAAGCCCCGCGAGGAAGGCTCCTTCTTGGTCAGCCTGCTGCTCAGCTGGGGGCCCATGCTGCTGTTGATTGGTGTCTGGGTTTATTTCATGCGCCAAATGCAAGGCGGCGGCAAGGGCGGTGCGTTCAGCTTTGGCAAAAGCAAAGCCCGCATGCTTGACGAGAGCACCAACACTGTCACCTTTGCCGACGTAGCCGGTTGCGACGAGGCCAAAGAAGAAGTCAAGGAAGTGGTCGATTTTCTCAAAGACCCTAGCAAGTTCCACAAGCTGGGCGGGCGTATTCCCCGTGGTTTGCTGCTGGTTGGCCCACCGGGTACGGGCAAGACGCTATTGGCAAAATCCATTGCTGGAGAAGCCAAGGTGCCGTTCTTCAGTATTTCAGGCTCCGACTTCGTGGAAATGTTCGTCGGCGTGGGCGCGGCCCGCGTGCGTGACATGTTTGAAAACGCCAAGAAAAACGCCCCCTGCATCATCTTCATCGACGAAATCGATGCCGTTGGCCGCCAGCGCGGTGCCGGTTTGGGTGGTGGCAATGATGAGCGCGAGCAAACCCTCAACCAGATGCTGGTCGAGATGGACGGTTTTGAAACCAACCAAGGCGTGATTGTGGTGGCCGCCACCAACCGCCCAGACATTCTGGATGCCGCCTTGCTGCGCCCAGGCCGCTTTGACCGCCAGGTGTATGTAACGCTGCCCGACATCCGGGGCCGCGAGCAAATTCTGGCCGTCCACATGCGCAAAATCCCCGCTGGGCAAGATGTGAACCCCTCCATCATCGCCCGGGGCACTCCAGGTATGAGCGGGGCTGACCTGGCCAACCTGTGCAACGAAGCGGCGCTGATGGCTGCCCGCCGCAACGCCCGCATGGTGGAAATGCAGGACTTTGAAAAGGCCAAAGACAAAATCATCATGGGCCCCGAGCGCAAAAGCATGGTCATGCCCGAAGAAGAGCGCCGCAACACGGCCTACCATGAAGCCGGTCACGCACTGATTGGCCGCCTGCTGCCCAAATGCGATCCGGTACACAAAGTCACCATCATCCCCCGTGGCCGCGCCCTGGGCGTGACCATGAGCCTGCCGGAAAAAGACCGCTATTCCTACGACAAAGAGTTCATGCTCAACCAAATCGCCATGCTGTTTGGCGGGCGCATTGCCGAAGAAGTGTTCATGGGCCAAATGACCACGGGCGCGAGCAATGACTTTGAACGCGCCACGCAAATTGCCCGCGATATGGTGACGCGCTACGGCATGACCGACGCTTTGGGCCCCATGGTGTATGCCGAGCAAGAAGGCGAGCCTTTCCTGGGGCGCTCGATGAGCAAAGCCAGCAACATCAGCGAAGAGACGATGCAAAAAGTCGATGCCGAGGTGCGCCGCATCATTGACGAGCAATACTCTTTGGCCCGCAAGCTGATCGAAGAAAACGCCGACAAAATGCACGCCATGGCCAAAGCCATGCTCGAATGGGAAACCATCGACATGACGCAGCTCGATGCCATCATGGCCGGTGAAGAGCCCCAGCCCCCCAAGGACTGGACACCCCGCGTGCCCAAGTCCCCCGATGACAGCAGCCCGCCCCCGACCAATGGCGGCGCATCTGCCACCGACAGTGCGCAGCCCTCGCCCAGCGCCTCGTAAGCGCGCCGGCACAACCACCGCACAACCAGCTGAAGGGGCCTCACGGCCCCTTTTTCACGGCACCAACTTCCAAATAAAACCATGGCGCTTTGGCAAACCACCCGCTTTCGTTTAGACCTCACCCGCCCTTTGGTAATGGGCATTGTGAACAACACCCCCGATTCTTTTTCGGATGGTGGCCACCACCACAGCGTGACCGCAGCACTGCGCCATGCCGAAAAACTGCTCAAAGACGGTGCCCATATCCTGGACATTGGTGGTGAATCCACCCGCCCCGGCTCCCCTGCCGTCCCCTTGGAAGAAGAGATGCGCCGCGTACTGCCTTTTGTGCAAGCGGCCGTGCAGTTTGGCGTGCCAATTTCGGTCGATACCTACAAAGCCCAGGTCATGCAAGCCGTGCTGGATGCGGGTGCCGACATCATCAACGACGTGTGGGCACTGCGCCAACCTGGGGCCCAGAGCGTGGTTGCCAACCATCCCCATTGCGGCGTGGTGCTGATGCACATGCACAAAACCCCGCAAGACATGCAGCAAACCCCCATGCAAGGCGATGCCGTGGCCCAGGTGCAGAACTTTCTAGCGCAACAAACCCAGGCCCTGCTGGCCCTGGGCATTGAGCGCCAGCGCATCGTGTGGGACTACGGCATTGGCTTTGGCAAAACCGTGGCGCAAAATTTTGCCCTGCTGGCCCACCAGACCGCACTGACCCGCCAAGGCTTTGCCCTGCTGGCCGGTTGGTCGCGCAAAAGCTCTTTGGGCCAAGTAACAAACCTTTCCGTCGAAGAGCGCATGGTGCCCAGCGTGGCCGCTGCAGTCTTGGCCGTCGAGCGCGGCGCACGCATTGTGCGCGTGCACGATGTGGCAGAAACTGTCAGCGCCTTGGCCGTTTGGCAGGCCATGCACGACAACGAATAACACCTTCCCTCACTTTCCCTCCCAACTCCTATGGCACGTCAATTTTTCGGCACCGATGGCATTCGCGGCACGGTAGGCCAAGCCCCGATCACCCCAGATTTTGTTTTGCGCCTCGGCCATGCCGTGGGCCGCGTCTTAAAGCGCAGCCACGACAAACCCCTGGTGCTGATTGGCAAAGACACGCGCATCTCCGGCTATATGCTGGAGGCAGCGCTGGAAGCCGGTTTGAACTCCGCCGGGGCCAGCGTCATGCTGCTGGGGCCCCTGCCCACGCCGGGTGTCGCCTACTTAACCCGGGCCCAGCGGGCGCAGCTGGGCGTGGTGATCAGCGCCAGCCACAACCCCTATCCCGACAATGGCATCAAATTCTTCAGCGCCCAAGGCACCAAGCTGCCGGACGACTGGGAAGAAGCCGTCGAAGCGGCCCTGCAAGAGCCCCCCCAGTGGGTCACCGCAGCAGAGCTGGGCAAAGCGCAGCGTCTGGACGATGCGGCAGGCCGCTACATTGAATTTTGCAAAAGCACGTTTGCCAGTGACTTGTCACTGCACGGCTTGAAAATCGTCGTCGATGCCGCCCATGGCGCGGCCTACCACATCGCCCCCAAAGTCTTTCACGAACTGGGGGCGGAAGTGCTCTCCATTGGGTGCCAGCCCAATGGCCTGAACATTAACGACCACGTTGGTGCCACCCACCCCGAGGCCCTGGCCCTGGCGGTGCGCGCCAACCATGCCGATTACGGCATCGCCCTGGATGGTGATGCCGACCGCCTGCTCATGGTCGATGCCCAGGGACGCATCTTCAACGGCGATGAGCTGCTCTACCTCATGGTGCAAGACCGCCTGCAGCAAGGCCAAAGCATTCCCGGTGCCGTGGGCACCCTGATGACCAATATGGCGGTGGAGCTGGCCCTGCAGCAGCAAGGCGTGGCCTTCATTCGGGCCAAAGTGGGCGACCGCTACGTGCTGGAGCAACTGCACGCCCAAGGCTGGCAACTGGGGGGCGAGGGCTCGGGCCACCTGCTGGCGCTGGACAAACACTCCACCGGCGATGGCCTGATCAGTGCCTTGCAAGTGCTGCAAGCCTGCGTGCGCAGCGGCAAAACGCTGGCTCAACTGCTACAAAATTTACAGCTATTTCCGCAAGAATTAATTAACGTTCGATTGCGAAAAGATCAAAATTGGCAAGAAAATCAGGCGCTAAAAGCTATGCAAACAGAAGCTGAACACGCCTTAGCCGGACAAGGCCGGGTGCTGATTCGCGCCAGCGGCACCGAGCCCTTGGTGCGCATCATGGTCGAAGCCCAAGAAGCCCAGCACGCCCACGACTGGGCCCAACGCTTGGCCGACACCTTGCGCAATTGATGCGCGTCAAATCAGGCGGGTTTGATATATAGCAAATCTGTGTTTAACAGCCCGCCTGACAATCGCGCGACCATGACCGCTTCGCCCACTTTTTTGCACCGCACACACCGCCCCTGGGGGATGGTGCTGGCCGTTTTGGCGCTGTGCATGCAGCTGTGGGCCGGCCAAGCCACTGCAGCCCATTTTGGCCAGGCGGTGGTCGATGGCACTTGGCGCAATGATCTTTGCCGCACTGAAAATACCCCGGGGCTGGACCCCCACACCCTGCAGGCGCTGTGCATCAGCGAGCATTGCCCCGCTTGCAGCGTGGCCGGCAGCAAGCCCCTGCCCCCTTCAGCGGCAGGTGTATTAACCGCTGCAGCGCTGCACAATGCACCCCCCAGCAGCGATGGCCAAAACCAACATTCCAGCACCACGCGGCTGCGCCCGCCGGCCCAGGCCCCACCGGCCATGCCACCCCACCAGGCTTTGGCAGCAGCCACCCCGCTGCCACCAAGAATGACTCTTCATACCTCCAGCTAAGGTTTTCAGCTGGAGGTTTTTTTATGCCCCATGGCGCTTCGATTTACCCCAACTGCAGCCGCTGGCGGGCCGCTTGGTATTGCTGTTGCAGCTGGGCGACCAACTCCGCCGCCGGCTGCACTTTGTCAATCGCCCCAATGCCCTGGCCGCAACCCCAGATGTCTTTCCAGGCTTTGGCCGCAGCATCACCACCAAAATTCATTTTGCTGGGATCGGCCTCGGGCAAGTGCTCCGGGTCGAGGCCTGCAGCCCGAATCGACGGGGCCATGTAATTGCCATGCACGCCGGTAAACAGGTTGGTGTAAACAATGTCGTCTGAATTGCCATCAACAATCGCCTGCTTGTAGGCTTGGCTGGCGCGGGCCTCGGCCGTGGCAATAAAGGCCGAGCCGATGTAGGCAAAGTCTGCGCCCATGGCCTGGGCCGCCAAAATGGCCCCGCCCGAGGCGATGGCACCAGACAGCGCCAGTGGGCCATCAAACCACTGGCGAATTTCTTGCACCAAGGCAAACGGACTTTTGCTGCCCGCATGGCCGCCCGCACCTGCCGCCACGGCGATCAGGCCATCGGCCCCTTTTTCAATGGCTTTGTGGGCAAATTTGTTGTTGATGATGTCGTGCAGCACCACCCCGCCCCAGCTGTGTACGCCCTGGTTCACATCCTCACGCGCGCCCAGGCTGGTAATGACCAGCGGCACTTTGTACTTGGCACAAAGCTGCATGTCCTGCTCCAGCCGGTCGTTGCTTTTGTGCACGATCTGGTTGATGGCAAACGGTGCGGCAGGCTGGTCGGGGTGGGCGGCATCCCAGGCGGCCAGGGTTTCGGTGATTTCAGCCAACCAATCATCCAGTTGCGCCGCAGGGCGGGCATTGAGCGCGGGCATGGCACCTACGATGCCCGCCTGGCACTGGGCAATCACCAGCTGCGGGTTGCTGATGATGAACAAGGGCGAGCCGATAACCGGCAAGCGTAAATTTTGTAAAACAGCAGGAATGCGTGACATGGTGGAAGTCTCCTCACAGCCCAAATAAAGTAGAGCTTTTTGCGCTTGTTATATATATGTTTTTTGAATAAAAACACCTAAATATCAATATTCATAAGCGCAAGAAGCTATGGTTTTTAATGATTCTTAAAATGCCTCCAGCGGCAAGGCGCAAGCGCTTTCGCCCCCAGTACACACGGTGTGTGCCAGGCCGGGCACGCGGGTCAGAATGTGCTCGGCATAGAACTGGGCCGTGATGATCTTGGCCTGCATGAACGCTGCCTCTTCGCCAGCGGCCAGCTTGTCCTGGGCCACCAACAGGGCGCGGCCCATTTGCCAGCCTGCGACCAAGTTACCGGTCAGCATCAGATAAGGAACGCTGCCGGCATACACCGCATTGGGCGAGGCCTTGGCCTTGCCTGCCACAAAGTCCACCGTTTGCAAGAAAGCTTCGCGGGCCGTTTGCAGGTGGCGGGCCATGGACAGGGCGGCGGCGGTGCCGCTGGCGTGCAGATCGGCCTCGGTTTTGGCAATTTGCTCAGCAATGGCGCGGGCGCTTTGGCCGCCGTCGCGGGCTGTTTTACGGCCCACCAGGTCGTTGGCCTGGATGGCGGTCGTGCCTTCGTAAATGGTCAAAATTTTTGCGTCGCGGTAGTACTGCGCTGCACCCGTTTCCTCGATAAAGCCCATGCCGCCATGCACCTGCACGCCCAGGCTGGTCACTTCCAGGCTCATCTCGGTGCTAAAGCCTTTGACCAGCGGCACCATGAATTCGTAGAAGGTGGCATTGGCCTGGCGCACGGCCGCATCGGGGTGGTGGTGCGCCGCATCGTAAGCCGCCGCCGCTGTGGTGGCCATGGCGCGGCAGCCTTCGGTGAAGGCCCGCATGGTCATCAGCATGCGGCGCACATCCGGGTGGTGGATGATGCTGGCCGCGCCCGGCACGCTGCCATCCACCGGCCGGCTTTGCACCCGATCGCGGGCGTACTGCACGGCGCGTTGGTAAGCGCGTTCGGCCACGGCAATGCCTTGCACGCCCACGCCGTAGCGGGCGGCGTTCATCATGATGAACATGTACTCCAGCCCACGGTTTTCCTCACCGACCAGGTAACCGATGGCACCGCCATGGTCACCAAACTGCAGCACGGCGGTGGGGCTGGCCTTGATGCCCATCTTGTGCTCAATACTCACGCAGTGGGCATCGTTGCGCACACCCAGGCTGCCATCGCTATTGACCAAAAATTTCGGCACCACAAACAGGCTGATGCCTTTTACACCTTCGGGCGCACCGGCCACGCGGGCCAGCACCAGGTGCACGATGTTTTCGGCCATATCGTGCTCACCGTAGGTGATGAAGATCTTGGTGCCAAAAATTTTGTAGCTGCCATCGGGCAAGGGTTCGGCCTTGGTGCGCACCAGCGACAGGTCGGAGCCGGCCTGGGGTTCGGTCAAGTTCATCGTGCCCGTCCACTGGCCAGAGATGAGTTTTTCAAGGTATATGGCCTTGAGTTCGTCACTTCCCGCCATCAGCAAGGCCTCAATGGCCCCATCGGTGAGCAAGGGGCACAGGGCAAAACTCAGGTTGGCGCTGTTGAGCATTTCCAGGCACGCAGCACCAATGGTCTTGGGCAGGCCCTGGCCCCCAAAATCGACCGGGTGTTGCAGGCCCTGCCAGCCACCTTCGGCAAACTGGGCAAATGCTTCTTTAAAACCAGCAGTGGTGGTGACGACACCATCGTTCAGGCTGGACGGGTGCTTGTCGCCCACAATATTCAGCGGCTCAATCACGCCCTCGCACAGCTTGGCGCATTCTTCCAGCACCGCTTGGGCCGTTTCCAGGTTGGCATCTTCGAAACCGGGGATTTGGGTCACTTGGTCCAGATTGGCCAAGTGCTCCATGGCAAACAGCATGTCTTTGACAGGGACAGAAAAACTCATCACAGATCTCCTAATTTTCAAAAGAACGATCGTTCTATATCACTACTTACGTATAAAAAAAGGGGGACAGGCCCCCTTTGTTATTTGGTCCCTGGCTTACAGGGCTTTGACCAGTTCAGGCACCGCCGTGAACAGGTCGGCCTCCAGCCCATAATCGGCCACCGAGAAAATCGGCGCTTCGGGGTCTTTGTTAATGGCCACGATGATTTTGGAATCTTTCATCCCAGCCAAGTGCTGGATGGCCCCCGAAATACCGCAAGCAATGTACAGCTGGGGCGCAACGATCTTGCCGGTTTGACCCACTTGCAAATCGTTAGGGGCGTAGCCCGCATCGACCGCCGCGCGCGAAGCGCCAATGGCCGCGCCCAGCTTGTCAGCCAGCGGGGTGATCACTTCGTCAAACTTCTCGCTGCTACCCAGAGCACGGCCACCGGAGACGATGATCTTGGCGGCAGTCAGCTCGGGGCGGTCGCTCTTGGACAGTTCGCTGCCCACAAAACTGCTCTTGCCCGAGTTAGCCACGGCAGCCACTGTTTCTACAGCAGCGCTGCCACCGGTAGCCGCTGCAGCGTCAAAACCGGTGCCGCGCACGGTGATCACCTTCACAGCATCGCTCGATTGCACCGTGGCAATGGCGTTACCGGCGTAGATGGGACGCTCAAAGGTATCGGCGCTCACCACTTTGGTGATGTCAGAGATTTGCGCTACATCCAGCTTGGCCGCCACACGAGGAGCTGCGTTTTTGCCGCTGGCCGTCGCAGGAAAAACAATGTGGCTGTAGTTGCTGGCCACCGCCAACACTTGGGCGGCCAGGTTTTCGGCCAAGCCGTTTTTCAGGGCAGCGCCATCGGCGTGCAGTACTTTGGCTACGCCAGCAATCTGGGCGGCGGCCAGGGCCACAGCGGCAGCGTTTTCACCGGCCACCAGCACGTGGACATCGCCACCGCAGGCCATAGCGGCCGTGACGGTGTTCAAGGTTGCGCCTTTCAAGGAGGCGTTGTCGTGTTCAGCAATAACGAGTGTGGTCATTTTCATATCCTCCTTAGATCACCTTGGCTTCGTTTTTCAGCTTTTCGACCAAGGTGGCCACATCAGGCACTTTCACACCGGCTTGGCGACCAGCGGGCTCAGCCACTTTCAAGGTTTTGATGCGCGGGGCCACATCCACACCCAGGTCTTCGGGGGTGACGGTGTCCAAGGGCTTTTTCTTGGCCTTCATGATGTTGGGCAGGGTCACAAAGCGCGGCTCATTCAGGCGCAGGTCGGTCGTGATGACAGCAGGCAGGCTCAAAGCCACAGTTTCCATACCGCCATCGACTTCACGGGTGACGGTGGCTTTATCCCCAGCAACTTCTACTTTCGAGGCAAAAGTAGCCTGGGGCAAATCGGCCAGAGCCGCCAGCATTTGGCCGGTTTGGTTGGCATCATCATCAATGGCTTGCTTGCCCAAGATCACCAAGCCAGGCTGCTCTTTGTCTACCAAGGCTTTGAGCAATTTAGCCACCGCCAGGGGCTGCAGCTCAGCATCGGTTTGCACCAGGATGGCGCGATCGGCACCAATCGCCATGGCGGTGCGCAGCGTTTCTTGGCACTGGGTCACACCGCAGGAGACGGCGATCACCTCAGTGACGACACCCTTTTCCTTCAAACGCACCGCCTCTTCGACGGCGATTTCGTCAAAGGGGTTCATGCTCATTTTGACGTTCGCGATATCAACGCCGGTTCCGTCCGATTTGACGCGAACTTTGACGTTGTAGTCCACCACGCGTTTGACTGGGACCAATACCTTCATGCTACGGCTCCTTCTGTCCTTAAATTGACGTTTACGTAAACTGCACATTCTAGGGCAGGAAATTTAGACTTCCCAACCATTACCAATGGTGATTGCAGAAAAAACCAAGGTTCAAAAAGAAATTTGGTCAAAATGCATCCAACACTTTAAATAGAACGATCGTTCGATTTTAGTGGACTACCGCTCTTTTTCAAGCTTTTTTATCCTCTAAAACCAAGGGGTAACCCTAGGATTAATGTCGCCAAGCAGGCAGGCGCTTTTCCGCAAAGGCCTGCGCACCCTCTTGGGCATCGGCATCCATCATATTCAGCGCCATGGTCTGCCCAGCCAATTGGTAAGCTGCCTCCAAGCCCATCTCACGCTGGCGGTAGAGCATGGCCTTGCCCATCCGAACTGCGGTCTGGGGTTTTTGCAAGATGGCCGTTACCAGCTTGTCCAGCTCCACATCCAAACTGGGGGCTGCCACCACGCGATTGACCAAGCCTTGTGCCTGAGCAGTCTGGGCATCGATAAAGTCACCGGTCAGCAGCATTTCCATGGCCTGCTTGATAGGCAGATTGCGCACCAAAGGAACGCTGGGGGTCGAGCAGAACAGCCCATAGTTAATCCCGCTGGTGGCAAAGCTCGCCTCTGTACTGGCCACCGCCAAATCGCATTGCGCCACCAGCTGGCACCCCGCTGCCGTGGCCATGCCGTGCACACGGGCAATGACTGGCACAGGCAAATTTTGGATGGACAGCATCACCCGTGAGCACTGGGCAAACAGCTGCTGGTACCAGGCCAGCTCTGGGTGGGCGGACATTTCCTTCAAATTGTGCCCGGCACAAAACGCTTTGCCACTGCCTGCCAGCACCACAACCCGCAGCTGCGCATCCTGGGCCAAAGTGTCCAGCACCTGCTGCAATGCCGCCAGCATTTCCTGCCCCAGGGCATTGAACCGCTTGGCATCATTCAAAGTGACTGTCGCCACCCCACGGGCATCGCGCTCAAGCAGTACCAAGCCTTGATCTGCCGTATTCCTCTCACCCATTGCTCACAATCTCCTCAATTAAACATCGGCCAAAACACGCAAATGGGCTTCCACACTGCGTGCCAGTGGACTCATCATGTAGCCGCCTTCCAAGCAGGAAACAATGCGCCCTTTGGAAAACCGGCGGGCAACATCCTTGATTTTTTCGGTAATCCAGATGTAGTCGTTTTCAGTCAGCCCCATTTGCCCCATATCGTCCTCGCGGTGGGCATCAAAACCGGCGCTGATAAAAATCATTTCGGGCTTAAACGCTTCCAGGCGCGGCAACCACATCATTTCAATCATCTCGCGCACCTCCATGCCTTTGGTATAGGCAGGCATGGGCACGTTCAGCATGTTCGATGCAGGCTCTTTATCGCCGCTGTACGGATAAAAGGGATGCTGGAAAAAACTCACCATCAATACCCGATCATCTCCGGCCAGAATATTCTCTGTGCCATTGCCATGGTGCACATCAAAATCAATCACGGCCACGCGTTCCAGATTACGGCGATTGACGGCATGCAAAGCGGCGATGGCCACATTATTGAAAAAGCAAAACCCCATGGCCTTATCCCGGCAAGCGTGGTGGCCAGGCGGGCGAATGGCGCAAAAGGCGTTTTCCAACTCACCCGATAACACGGCATCGGTTGCCGCCAGTGCCGCACCGGCTGAATGCCGCGCCGCATCAAACGTAAACGCGTTAATCGACGTATCGGTATCGATTTGCGCATAATCCGGGCCGCCTGCCTGCTGCTCTTCCAACAAGCGCTCTGTCAATCCCCGCAGTGAAGCGACATACATGCGATCATGGGCCAGCTCAATATCTTCCCACGTGGCCTGCGGTGCATCGATGCGCTCCAGCGCATCAAAGACACCGCTGATGAGCAAACGATCTTCAATGGCTGATAACCGCTCAGGACACTCGGGATGACCGGGACCCATTTCATGTTTACGAAATAAAGAATGGCTGTAATACCCAGTTTTACTCATAAGTTCTTGTCTCCGATTTCCTTCTTTTTCACTTCATTTACGCATGTTCACACAAACGATTGAATCTCTATTGCTGCAGCTTAACACGGTGCTTGTCGGCAAAAAACAGCAGGTGCAGGACTGCGTGACCTGTTTGTTGGCAGGAGGACATTTATTACTGGAAGACATCCCCGGGGTAGGGAAAACCACCCTGGCACACGCTTTGGCCCACAGTTTTGGCTTGCAATTTTCCCGGGTGCAATTCACCGCCGATTTAATGCCCAGCGACCTCACAGGCGTAAGTGTTTATGAAGCCGCCGAACAAGGCTTTCGCTTTCACCCCGGCCCGGTGTTTGCCCAAGTGCTTTTGGCCGATGAAATCAACCGCGCCAGCCCCAAAACCCAAAGCGCCTTGCTCGAAGCCATGGAGGAAAAGCAAGTAAGCATCGAAGGGCGCAGCCACCCATTGCCCACGCCATTTTTTGTCATTGCCACCCAAAATCCGCTGGAGCAACTGGGCACCTACCCGCTGCCAGAAAGCCAGTTAGACCGCTTTTTAATGCGCATCAGCCTAGGCTACCCCAACCGCGAGGCCGAATTGCAGCTGCTGCAAAACCATGGCCACCGCCAGCTGGCCGATGCCCTGCCCGCCCACATTGATAGCACCACCTTGGCACAGCTGCAAGCGGCCGTCCTGCAAGTGCATGCCGCTGCGCCTTTGCTGCACTACATCCAGGACTTGCTGGAGGCCTCGCGCAATGGGCAATGGTTTGCACAAGGCCTGTCGCCCCGCGCTGGCATCGCCTTGCTGCGTGCCGCCAAAGCCCACGCCCTGATTCAGGGCCGCGACTATGCCGCCCCAGACGATGTGCAGGCCATTTTTGTGCAAACCATGGCCCACCGCTTGCACCCCATCGCCAGCGCCGGGCGCAGCAGCAGCGCACAAGCCCAGGCCATGCTGGCAGCCACGGCCCTGCCATGAAGCAGCAGCGCCCCCCTCGCCTTTCCTGGTGGCAACGGCGCTGGCAGCATTGGCTGGACGCACGCCACCCACCCGGCGACCAGCACACCCTTAGCCAGCGCAGCATTTATATTTTGCCGACCCGGGCTGGTTGGTTTTTAGGGCTGACCTTGCTGATCTTGCTGGTGGCCTCGATCAACTTTCAACTCAACCTGGGCTACCTGGTCACCTTCTGGCTCTTGGCGGCCGCTGCGGCCAGCGTGGGGGTGGCGCATCGCAACCTGCACGGACTGCAAATTCAGCTGGGGGCCTTGTCCCCGGTCTTTGCCGGACAAGCGCTGGATATTCCGATCCAGCTAAAAAACTCAAAAAAAAGAGCACGTTACGCTGTTGCTATAAGATTTTTAGAGCAAAAAGACAATAAATCTTTTGTTCTTAATGACGTTACCACTAGCCAAAACACCGCTTTAAGCTTTACCCCGCGCACCCGTGGCTGGCAGCCCTTGCCCAAAGTGCTGCTGCAATCGCTCTACCCCCTGGGGGTATTTCGTTTATGGAGCTATTGGCAACCGCACAGCCGCATCCTGGCCTACCCGCAGCCCGAAACCCCCTGCCCGCCCCTGCCCTCAGCGCACAACCCCGCCGCCCCCCCCACCAGCGCGGCCGCACCACAGTCCGGCCAAGGTCAGCACGACAGCGTGCGCCCCTACCAGCGCGGCGACCGGCTGCGCGACATCGTTTGGAAAAAATCGGCCCAAACCCTGGCCAGCGGCAGCGGGGATTTGGTGGTGCGCAGCTACCACCCCCAAAGCGGACACCTGCTCAGCCTCGATACCGAAGCCACCGGCCTGCACGAGCGCGAAGCCCAGCTCTCGCGCCTGACCTCCTGGGTGCTGCAAGCCCACGAAAAAAACCACCGCTGGGAGCTGCGCCTGCCCAGCGGCACCCACATTGCCACCGACAGCGGGCCGCTGCACATGCAGCGCTGCCTGCAGGCGCTGGCACTGGAGCCCTAAGCAAGCAGCGCGCGCAGGCCCCCCTCAGCTCCACTGCTCGCCCAGCGCCTTGGCCTGCTCTAGCACCATCTCCACCGCACTCTCGGCGCAATCGGGTGGGTACTTGTATTTTTTCAGCACGCGCTTGACCATCAGGCGCAACCGGGCGCGTACGCTTTCGCGCTCGGCCCAGTCCACGGTCACGTTTTTACGCAGGTTATCGGTCAGCTCTTGGGCAATTTTTTTAAGGATTTCGTCGCTCAGCTCGCGCACCGCCGATTCGTTTTCAATCAGCGCTTCGTAGAACTTCACCTCGTCCTCGCTCAGCCCCAGCACCTCGCCGCGCCGCGAGGCTTCGCGGAACTTCTTGGCCATCTCGACGAGCTCTTCCATGACCTGCGACGACTCAATGCTGCGGTTTTGGTAGCGTGTTACCACATTGCCCAGCAGCTCAGAAAACTTTCTCTGCTGCACCACGTTGGTGGCAAAGCGCGATTTGATCTCGCCTTCCAGCAAGCGCTCCAGCAACTCCACGGCCAAGTTGCGCTCGGGCAGGTTCTGCACCTGCGCCAAGAATTCATCGTCCAGCAGGCCGATATTGGGTTTGTCCAAGCCCACAGCGGCAAAGATATCGACCACATCCTCACTCACCACCGCCTGGTTGATGATTTGGCGGATGGCCGCATCCTTGGCCTCGTCAGACAGTTTTTTCTTACTGGCATCGCGCTTGGTCAGTATCACCTTGATGGCCTGCATAAAGGCCACCTCGTCACGCAGTGCCTTGGCCTCATCCAGCGTGCAGCACAGGCTAAAGGCTTGGCTCAGCGCCAAGGCGTTGTCGCAAAAGCGCTTCTTGCCATCGCGCTCGCCACCGGGCTGTGAGGGCGGCAGGCCCAGCACATGGTCGGCACCGGCTTTGAGCGATTGGTAGCCATCCGTGCGAAAGCCGCTCCAGTCACAGCCGTGCAGCAGGGCTTTAAGCACATCCAGCTTTTCTAGCATCACCGCCAAAGCTTCGCGCGCATCCACCGTGGGCTTGCCACGGCCTTTACTGGCGGTGTACTCCTTCATGGCAGCTTTGAGCTCGTTGCCAATGCCAAGGTAATCCACCACCAGGCCGCCTTGCTTGTCCTTGAACACCCGGTTCACGCGGGCGATGGCCTGCATCAAGTTGTGGCCCTTCATGGGCTTGTCCACGTACATGGTGTGTACGCACGGCGCATCAAAGCCGGTGAGCCACATGTCCCGCACGATGACCAACTTCAGTGGGTCGGCGGGGTCTTTAAAGCGTTTCTCCAGACGCTTCTTGATGGCCGCGCCATAGATGTGCGGGCGCAGCAGCGCTTTATCGCTGGCGCTACCGGTCATCACAATCTTGATGGCCCCGTGCTCAGGGTCCTCGCTGTGCCAGTCGGGGCGCAGTTGAACGATGGCGTCGTACAGGTGCACGCAAATATCGCGGCTCATGGCCACCACCATGGCCTTGCCCCGGTTGGCGGCATTGCGGGCCTCAAAGTGGGTCACGATGTCCAGCGCCACGCTGTCAATGCGTGTTTGTGTGCCCACCACTTTTTCCAGCGCTGCCCATTTGCTTTTGGACTTGGCCTGCTGGTCTTCTTCCTCATCCTCGGCCAGCTCATCCACTTCATCATCCAGCAGCGGCAGCACCTCATCATTGAGCTTGAGCTTGGCCAAGCGGCTTTCGTAGTAGATGGGCACCGTCGCCCCATCCTCCTTGGCCTGCTGCATGTCGTAAATGTGGATGTGGCTGCCAAACACTGCCTCGGTGTTTTTGTCGCTGCTGCTCACCGGCGTACCGGTGAAGGCTACAAACGTAGCTTGCGGCAGCGCATCGCGCAGGTGCTGGGCGTAGCCTGCTTGGTAGGTCAGCACCTCATGCTCTGGCGGGGCAAACTGCGCTTGCTGCGCCACAGGCTGGCCATCGGTCGTCAATGGCACGCTGGGGGTGGCCACTGGATACTTGGCTTTGCGGATTTTTAACTTGGCGGCAAAGCCATATTGCGTGCGGTGCGCCTCATCGGCCAGCACCACAATATTGCTGCGCTCTGACAGCACGGGGAAGGTATCTTCATCCTCCCCGGGCATAAACTTTTGAATCGTGGCAAAAATAATGCCGCCCGATGGGCGATTAGCCAGCACCTGCCGCAGCGCTTGGCGCGTGTGGGCCTGCACCGGCTGCTCGCGCAGCAGGTCTTGGGCCAGGCTGAACACGCCAAACAGCTGCCCATCTAGGTCATTGCGGTCGGTAATCACCACAATCGTCGGGTTCTGCAGTTGGGGCTCTTGCAGCACCCGCGCGGCAAAGCAGGTCATGGTGATGCTCTTGCCCGAGCCCTGCGTGTGCCACACCACCCCACCCTTGCCGCGCACCGTGGCGGCCGCATCTTTGTTGGCCGCCTCCAGCACCCGCGCAATCGCCGCACGCACCGCGTGGTACTGGTGGTAGCCCGCCACTTTTTTCACCAAGCGGCCATCGTCTTCAAACAGCACGCAATAGCGCAGGTAGTCCAGCAAAATTTCTGGTGCCAGCACACCGCGAATCAGTGTTTCCAACTCGCCAAACTCGCCCAGCGGGTCAATGTTCACCCCATCGATCGTGCGCCACTGCATATAGCGCTCACGGTCGGCTGAGAGCGAGCCCATGCGTGCCTCTGCGCCATCGCTAATCACCAGCAGCGCATTGGTGCGAAACAGCTCGGGGATTTGCGCTTTGTACGTCTCTATCTGGTCGTATGCCATCCAGATATCGGCATGCAAGTCGGCGGGGTTTTTTAGCTCCATCACCACCAGCGGCAAGCCATTCACAAACAGCACAATATCCGGCCTGCGCGTGTGGTGCTGGCCCTTCACGCTGAACTGGTTCACCGCCCAAAACTGGTTGTTGGCCACCTTGCCCCAATCCACCAGCTTGGCCAAATCGCCACGGGTTTCACCCTCCACTTGGTAGCTCACCGGCACGCCATTGACCAGCAGCTTATGAAACGCACGGTTCGATGGCAGCAGCGCCGGCACGCCCAAATCCAGCACCTGGGCCAATGCCTCATCGTGCGCCGCTTGCGGCATGTGCGGATTCAGCCGCTGCAGGGCTTTGCGCAAGTTGTCTTGCAGCAGCACCTGCTGGTAGTTGCTGCGCAGCGGGGTGCTGCCATCGGGGGCAATGTCCAGGCCGTGCTTGACGGTGTAGCCCACCTGGGCCAGCCATTGCAGTGTTTCTTGTTCGAGTTGGTCTTCTGTCATTGCTCCTGCCTTGGCTTATTGCTCTTGCTGTTCGCTTGCCAATACCGTGCGGTACGACCGCATCTTGGTGACACTACGTATTTCGCTACGGATTGCGCCCTCTGGCCTTGACGGCCTCGGCAATCAGGGGAGCCATCTGGTGCAGCCCTTCCCAGGCCAAATGCCCTTGCTCGTAGAGTTTCAGCCACTGGCGCCGTTGCCGGATGATGCGTTCGTCATCGCACAGGTGCAGACGCTGGAGCGTTTCGTCCACCAGCGCGTGCAATTCCGGCGGAATCCGGTCCTTTCTGGCCACTAGCTGCAGGGACGGCAGCAGAACCTCAAACCAGCCCGGCTGCACCTCCAAGGGGTCGAGCACCGCCTCGCACCGGTTTTTGCTGCTGTTGATCCAGCCCGAGGCATAGCGGTAGTTGCGCCATTCGTAAGCCAGCGTCTCATCGGCACTGACTGGCCGCAAGTGATCGACCGTGCCCACCGGCTCATACATGGCGCCGTAAGCACACAGGTTGGCAAACCTGTCGGCCAGCACGGGGCGAAAACTGCTCCAAAAATCCTTGGGCCGCTTGGCCTTGCGCGCGTCTTTGGGATTTTTTCTCAGCCACTCCAGCCCCTTCTGGCGGCACTTCGCATCAAAGTCTGCCGGCTCAGGTTCCAGCACATGCTTGTCCACCGCAATCATGCGCTGCCCCCGGTGTTGCTTTTGCTGCTGGCGACGATCCAGCGGGGCCAGAAATCGTCATGCCCCGGCAAGCTCTTCTGCAGCGCCTTGTGGATGCGTGCCTGGGTGTTAAGGTGTGCGGGCAGCCGCGCCTTGTCGCCGCGCATCCAGGCCTCTGCCGCCTCAATGGCTTCTTCCGCCTCAATGGAACGTGCCTGCTGCAAACCGAAGGCAGGCGACACCAGCCAGTTGACCACATCGCCCTGTTTAGCCCAGGCTTCCTGCTCGATCACGGCTTGCCCATCGCGCAATTGCAGATGGAAAACGCCGTCCACCTCTTCATCAAACTGAGGCTCCACCGAAGCCAGCACCAAAGGCGAATGCGTGGCTACGATCAGTTGCACCGGCACTTTCCTGCCCGTCAATGCCTGCATCACATTGAGCAGTGCTGGCACGATGCGCCGCTGCCACTGCGGGTGCAGGTGGCATTCGATCTCATCCACCAGAAATATCACTTCCCGCGCTGGCTTGCGGCGGGTGCGCTCACTGGCGCGCAGGTGTTCGCGCCATGTCCACACCAGCAGATAGGCCAGTGCCGCAATACGCCGCATTCCTGCAGAAGCGTGCAGCAACGGTACATCCTGCCCGTAGGGCATGCGCAGCGAAGGCTGCTCCGTCACATCCTCGCCCACCTGCATGGGTTCGCCGGGCGCAAGCTTTTCCATGCCCGAAGGGGACAGTGCATCGAGCACCTTCACCAGATCAGCGAATGCTGGATCCTTGGCGCGCTGCCACAGCACCCAGTCGTGCACCAGCCCCCGGCAATGCCATACCGGCTTACCCATCGGGCTGTTTTCCGCCAGCAGCCCGTGCCAGACCTGATCCGGCGTGAAGTTGAAAGCCCGTGTGCGGGTGACGGCCGCTTCCTTTTCCGTCCAGTAGTTGCGCGCAGGGTCCCATGCGGAAAAGCTGCCATCCACCCCGGCATAAATCACCACCCCAGGAATTGGTGGCCGCGCTGCTTTGAGGGGCCAAATGCCATCGGCATGGCTAAAGCTGATGCTTTCCTCATGCACCCCAGTGGCCTTGCTGTAGCGAAACGCAATAGCCGATTTTTTGGCCTTGGGTTGGGGCGAAGCTGGCACGCCACGCGCCCAAGTGCGCGTCAGCGCCCACCAAGCCACATCCAGCACAAAGCTTTTGCCCAAACCGTTATCGCCAGTAATCAGGTTCATGCGCGGCATGAAATCGACCGGCCCCAGTTGTCGGGCTGGGCCTACGCCGCAAAGGGTGAGTTGTTCAAGCATGGTTGGAGGCGTTCACAAAGGGAAAGGCTACTGTAGCGTTGAGTGCGCTTTCCTTTTTCATTTTTTGCTCGGAGTCCATCGCAATTGCCCATCTGGTGTGTCATTTAAGGCCGCAAACCCGCCAACTCCCGCGCCCTGCCCGCCGTCATCTGCAGCACACAGTCCGCAGCCGCCACACCTGCTGCCGTGCCGCCATCGGGGTCGGCGTAGAACTGGCAATTGGCATCGCGGTATTGCAGCCACAGGCGCTGGGCGGTTTGCAGTTGCTTTTTGCGCTCAGGGGTGAGGTCGGCCATCAAGGCTTTGTAGTTGCGGTTGAGCAGCTGGTCTTGGCGCTCGTGCTCTGCGCTGATGCAGGCGTGCATCTCAGCCGTCACGCCGCCGGACTTATCTAGGCAGGTCTGAAAAGTGGCCGACAGGGGCACCGTGCCGGTTTGGGCGGCGGCGGGGGCGATCAGCAGGCTGCTGGCAGCCAGCAGCGCGGCGGCGAAGATGGGGGCGGGGTGGCTTGCCAAGTGGCGCTGGAATGGGGGCATGGTTTTGTCTCTGGTTTTTAATTTGATAGCTGCATGCGCTGTTTGTATGAGGTTTTTGGATAGAAAACTCTTGAAAACCTTATTTTATAAAGCGCTTGCAGATATGGTTTTAGGTTTCATGGCTTCTTGGGCCAAGGCCTGGGCTTCGGGCAGGCGCAGCTGGCCGGAGATCAGGCGGGGGAGCAAGGTGTCGCGCAGGGTGGAGAGGGTTTGGGCTTGGAACAGGTTTTCTCGAATACGCGCCATTAAAGGGCTCACTGCCACGTCAAAGGCCTCGATGACAGGAGGTTGCGGATACGCGACGTGGATGCCCGCAAAGGTCTCTTGTGTGATGGTGTCAAAGACAGAACCGTGTGCTCGCTGCTGCAACTGTTGAACCAAACGCGTTGCGCTGAAGTAAGTGAAGTAGGTATCACCCGCCTTGCCTCGCAACCCGTAGCAAGATTGATTCATTCCCATAGCCCGCCCCGTGAGAGCAAGTTTTCCAACTGTTCCTCGCGCTGAAATGATGGTTGTGCCAACGGGCAAGAGTTTGGTGGATGACCCGTGCAACCCCGCATCGGTGATGTACTTTTCGGTGTCGATCACAAATACATCGGATGACCTAGGCGCATCAACTACAGAGAACCAAGGAATGTCACCGCCCCAAAAGTCTGGGTTGGAGGTTTTAGGCGTGCCGCCACCAATGATCTGGATGGTGTCGCGGAACGTCTGCTGTCGCCACCCCCTCGGCACCTCCCCCAACTCCGACGTTTCAAACCCATCGGGAAATAGCGCTGCGGTGGCCTCATCCATACCTTCGGGCGTGCGGCCTTCCATCTTGGCGCGCACGGGGTCGAAATCGACAAACCACGACTTGAACAGCGCCTGGGCGATGGCTTCGAGGGTGGCGTTGGTTTCGCGCAGGAGGGTGATGCGGTCGTCGAGGGCCGATAACAAGCTCCCAATCGAAACTTGCTCAGCGAGCGGAGGTAGTTCAATTTCCGCCTCCCTGATAGCTGGGGTCGATAGGTTGACTTGAACGCCGCTGTTGGCACGAGCACGAAGGTAGTCAACGTGGGGTTGCCAGTTCGAGTAGTAGTAGAGATAGGAGGGATCCACCAAGCCCATGGGCTTCACTCTTATGCACCCAACCCGTTGATTGAGAACAAAACGATTCGCATCCTTGATCCGGGCTGTGTTCCCAAGAATCGCAACGTTATTCTTCATGTCCGTCATCGCGATCACGATGTCATCAGTTCGTATTAGGTACTTGCCTAAATCCTTGCCATACGCCCTCGGCACAAAAACTGGTGTGGCGTCCTCCTTGAATCCCCCACCCCGGTTTATGTATCCCATTCTTAGAACTTCCCAGGTTCCGTCTGATTCCTCTACATAGTCGGAACTTTTGAAAGCGAACCCGTTGATGAATTCGCAAAGTTCGTCTAAGCGATAGACCTTTCGCTCAGAACTCATACCCCAGCCCTCCCAGCTTCTGCCTCATCATCTACCCCCAGCCCCAACTCCCTCTCCAGTTGCTCAATGCTGGGCAACTGCCCTCGCAGCGCTTCGCTGGCCAGATGATGCCCCCAAGGAATCCCCATCAATTGCGAAGCAGCCTGCTGCGCAATTGATGGTGAGGCATTCCAGAAGCTGTACCAGCGCCGTATCTGCTCCAGATTGCGCTTGGAAAACCCCTTGACCTCGGGGAACTCGCGCATCAAGTCGGCGCTGAGCTGGCGCAAAAAACCGCTGCCCCACGCAAACTGTGTCTGCTTGGCCACCATGTCGGCGCCCAGTTCCCAATAAAACTGCAGCATGGCCGTGTTGACGGCCACCGCCGCCTTGAGCTGTACCTGGCGGTAGCGGGCCTTCAGCTCGACCAGCCACTGGCCATATCCGTCAGCGGGTGCCGTTATTTCAGAAGTCATACCCCAGCCCCCCCAGCTTGGCCCGAATCACCGCATCCAGCTCTGCGCCCTTGGCCATTTGTTCGCCCAGTTTTTCGGTGAGCTTTTGCATCTTGTCGGCAAAGGCTTCGTCGTCGTCTTCCACCGCCTCGGCGCCCACGTAGCGGCCGGGGGTGAGCACATGGCCGTGCTGGGCAATCTCAGAGAGCTGCACGCTGCGGCAAAAACCGGGCTGGTCGTGGTAGTCGGTAATGCTGG
Source organism: Comamonas denitrificans (assembly GCF_042654745.1). NCBI lineage: Bacteria > Pseudomonadati > Pseudomonadota > Betaproteobacteria > Burkholderiales > Comamonadaceae > Comamonas > Comamonas denitrificans. Next base: position 16,549 of record NZ_JBHSEY010000041.1, on the reverse strand, counting down.
CGCCCGCTTCCACCTCGCCACGCCAGGCGGCGACGGTTTCGGCAATGCGGGTGATGGCGGCATCGTCCAGCTCGGCCTGCACGCGGCTGATCATGCGGCCCTGCTTGCGCGCGTCGATAAACAGCACTTCGCCCTTGCGCTTTTTCTGCTTGGCCAGGAACCACAGGCAGGCGGGGATTTGCGTGTTGAAGAACAACTGGCCGGGCAGGGCCACCATGACTTCGACCACGTCGGCATCGACCATGGCGGCGCGGATCACGCCTTCGTTGTTCTGGCTGCTGCTCATGCTGCCGTTGGCCAGCACAATGCCGGCGCGGCCCGTGGGGCGCAGGTGGTGCAGCATGTGCTGCAGCCAGGCGTAGTTGGCGTTGCCTTGCGGGGGCGTGCCATACACCCAGCGCGGGTCGCCCTCTAGGCTGCCGTGCCACCAGTCGCTGATGTTGAAGGGCGGGTTGGCCAGAATGTAGTCAGCGCGCAGGTCGGGGTGCTGGTTGCGGATAAAGGTGTCGCCCGGCTCTTTGCCCAGGTTGAAGTCAATGCCGCGAATGGCCAGGTTCATGGCCGCCAAGCGCCAGGTGGTGGGGTTGGATTCTTGGCCATAAATGCTGACATCGCCCGTCCTGCCTCCGTGTGCAGCTATGAATTTTTCTGACTGCACAAACATCCCACCCGATCCACAACAGGGGTCATACACCTTGCCGTGGTGCGGGGCCAGCACGGCCACCAGGGTTTTGACGATGCTGGCGGGCGTGTAGAACTGGCCGCCTTTTTTGCCTTCGGCGCTGGCAAATTGGCCAAGAAAGTATTCATACACCTGCCCCAGCACGTCGCGCGCTTGGCTGGGGCTGTCGCCAAAGCCGATGGTGGATACCAAATCGACCAGTTCGCCCAGCTTGCCATCGGGCAATTGGGCGCGGGCGTAGCGCTTGTCCAAAATGCCTTTGAGCTTGGGGTTCTCCAGCTCGATCAGCGCCAGCGCGTCGTCAATGCGTTTGCCAATGTCGGGCTGCTTGGCCGCAGCACGCAAGTCTTCCCAACGCGCACCTTCGGGCACCCAGAACACGTTGTCGGCGGTGTAGTAGTCGCGGTCTTCGAGTTCTGCGGCAATGTCTTCGCCAGAGGCATCGCCATAGAACAGCTCATCGTCGGGGTCGCGCAGGCGCTGGGTGAGCAGTGCGGTGTGGCCGGTAAAGCTGTCCGAGATGTATTTGATAAAAATCAGGCCCAGCACCAGGTGCTTGTATTCGGCCGCATCCATGTTGGCGCGCAGCTTGTCAGCCGTGGCCCAGAGGGTTTTTTTAATGTCGTCGAGCATGTTGTTACAAAAGTGCCATGGCAAGCCACGGACTATAGGCGACAAAAGCCAGGCGTTAGCTGGGACCAACAACCGCAAACGCTTGGCTGGGGAACGCCCAGAACGATGCCAAGCACGACAAAAAGCCAGACGAAAAAAACCTGTTTCTCTTGGGGAAAAACAGGTTTTTTTGAATTTTTGGTGGGTCGTAGTGGGATCGAACCACTGGCTTCCACCGTGTGAAGGTGGCACTCTACCGCTGAGTTAACGACCCGGTAGTCGTGGTGGGTGATGCAGGGTTTGAACCTGCGACCCCTGCCGTGTGAAGGCAGTGCTCTACCACTGAGCTAATCACCCTTTTACCGAAACATGCCTGGGGCGCTGTTTGCGGAAAGACAGGATTATGGCACAAATTTAACGCGCTATTTCAAGATTAGGCAGTGCGCCAAACTGTTTTTCCGCCACTGGCTTTGTCGATGGCGGCCAAGGTTTCTTCGTGGGCGGCCAACTCTTGGGCACTGGCGGGCAAGACGGGCAGTTGATACTGGCGCAGGTCGATGCGCTGGGCGGGGTTGTCGTGTGCGCTGCTGGACTGGCCATCGTCGCCCAACAGGGCGTGCTGGCCACGCGTCATGTAGATGTAAACATCGGCCAGCAATTGGGCATCGAGCAATGCGCCGTGCAAGGTGCGCCCGCTGTTGTCCACGCCCAGGCGGTCGCACAGGGCATCGAGCGAGTTGCGTTTGCCGGGGAAGAGTTCTTTGGCCAGGGCCAGCGAGTCGGTTACGCCGGCCACAGCGGTTTTCAGTGGGGGCAGGCCCAGCAGGGAAAACTCTTTCTCCAAAAAGCCCATGTCAAACGGTGCGTTGTGGATGACCAGTTGCGCCCCTTGCAGGTAGGCCAGGATGTCGCGGGCTTTTTCAGAAAATTTGGGCTTGTCGCTTAAAAACTGCGTGGTCAAGCCGTGTACGCGCAGGGCATCTTCGTGGCTGTCGCGCTCGGGGTTGAAGTACAGGTGCAGGTTGTTGCCGGTGGGTTTGCGCCCGACCAGCTCAACGCAGCCCAGCTCAATGATCCGATCGCCGTTGTCGGGCGAGAGGCCGGTGGTTTCTGTGTCCAGAACAATGAAACGCTGCATATTTTTTTATAGCTTGTTGCGCTTTAAATACGGGGTTTCAGATACTTTTAATATCAAAAACAAGGTAAATAAAGCGCAAGCAGCTCCTTTAAATGCGGAAACTTTCACCGCAACCACAGCGATCGCGTTCATTGGGGTTGGTGAATTGGAAGCTCTCATTCAAGCCGTTGCGCACGTAATCAATTTGCGTGCCATCGAGCAAGGCGAGGTGTTCCGGGGCAATCAGCAGCTTGGTGCCGTGCTGCTCAAACACCACGTCTTCGGCCCTGGCTTCATCGGCGTATTCCAGTTGGTAGGCAAAGCCGGAGCAGCCGGTGGTTTTAATCCCCAGCCGCACGCCAATGCCGTGGCCTTGGCGCTGCAAGTAGTTGCTGACGTGGCGAGCTGCACGCTCGGTAACCGTAATCGTTGCCATGGACGACTCTCTCCAAAGAAATAAAAACTAATGATTGACGCGGTGGTGTTGGCGGCAATCGGCCACCGCGCTGCGCACGGCATCTTGCACCAACATGGCACCAAACACCCGCGCGGGTGGTATTTGCAGCGCTTGCACCAATTGGCTGCTGGTCAGCTGCAGGGCCTCATCCAGGGTTTTGCCGTGCAGCCATTCGGTCATTAACGAGGCGGCGGCAATCGTGGCGGTGTCGCCATAGGCTTGAAAGCGCACGGCCTCGATGCGTTGGGTGCCGATGGGGCATTGCAAGTGCAGTTGCACCACCGCCCCCGTTTCTTGGCTGCCCACACGGCCCACGCCCACCCCAGGGGCCGGGGTGGCCAAGCTGCCCACGTTGCGTGGGTGGCGGCTGTGCTCTAAGAGCAAATCACTGTAGTGCTGAGAAGCCATAACTCTTTACCGCCCAACGAAACCTAAACCCGCAGGCACCGCCAGTGGGCTAATAGCTTGCAGCGCCAGCACCGCGCTGCGGATGCAGGCCAGCCCCTGGGCGATGTCGGCCTCGGTGCTAAAGCGCCCGTAGCTGATGCGCAAACTGCTGTGTGCCAAGGGGTGGCTGCGCCCCAAGGCTTGCAGCACATGGCTGGGTTCGATGCTGGCCGAGGTGCAAGCCGAGCCGCTGGACAGCGCGACGGTGTCGCTGACGCGGGTCATGAGCGCTTCGCCCTCAATGCCGGCAAAGCTGAAGTTCAGGTTGTGCGGCACGCGCTGCTGGGCATCACCGTTGAGCAGCACACCGGGCACATCGGCCAAACCTGCCAGCACTTGCTGCTGCAGCTGGCGGGCATGGGCGTTGTCGTGCGCCATTTCAAGCTGGGCCAGGCGAAAGGCTTCGCCCATGCCCACGATTTGGTGGGTGGGCAAGGTGCCCGAGCGCAGGCCGCGCTCATGCCCACCGCCATGCATTTGCGCCTGCAGGCGCACGCGCGGCTGGCGGCGCACGTACAGGGCACCGATGCCTTTGGGGCCATAGGTTTTGTGCGAGGCCAGGCTCATCAAATCCACCTGCATGGCCTGCACATCCAGCGCCACTTTGCCCGTGGCCTGGGCCGCATCAACGTGAAACAGCACGCCCTGCTGCCGGCACAGCTGGCCAATGGCAGCGCTGTCGTGTACCACGCCGATTTCGTTGTTCACCGCCATGACGCTGACCAGAATGGTGTCCGGCCGCATGGCCGCTTGCAGCGCGCTTAAATCCACCAGGCCATTGGGTTGCACATCCAGAAAAGTGACGGCAAAGCCTTGCTGCTCTAAGGCCCGCATGGTGTCGAGCACGGCTTTGTGCTCAGTTTTCAGGGTAATAAGGTGGCGACCTTTGTCCTGGTAAGCCAGGGCTGCGCCCGTGATGGCCAGGTTATTGGACTCGGTGGCCCCACTCGTCCAAACCACATCGCGGGCCTGGGCACCAATCAAGGCGGCCACATGGCTGCGGGCCTGCTCGACGGCTTCCTCGGCCTCCCAGCCCCAGGCGTGGGTGTTGGATGCGGGGTTGCCAAAATGCTCGGCCAGCCACGGCACCATGGCCTGCACGACCCGAGGATCGACCGGGGTGGTGGCGGCATAGTCCAAATAGATAGGGCGATTGAACGACGACACCGAAAGCTCACTCAGGATTTGTTGCTACTAAAAACATTGCCCAGCGCGAACACCGAGTTGGGGGCGTTTACGCGAATGGGTTTGACCACGGGGGCCGAAGAAATGGCGCGGCGCACCACCGGCTTGTCTTCGATTTGGATGCCGCGTGCCAGTTGGTCATCGACCAGCTTTTGCAAGGTGACGGAGTTTAAAAATTCAACCATGTGGTTGTTCAGGGCCGCCCACAGGTCGTGCGTCATGCAGCGGCCTTGTTCGCCCAGACAGTTTTCTTTGCCGCCACACTGGGTGGCATCAATGGGTTCATCGACCGAGGTGATGATGTCAGTCACCGTAATGTCGGCCGCTTTGCGGGCCAGGGTGTAGCCGCCGCCGGGGCCTCGGGTGGATTCGACCAACTCGTTGCGGCGCAATTTGCCAAACAGTTGCTCTAGATAGGACAGCGAAATTTGCTGGCGCTGGCTGATTGCCGCCAAGGTGACGGGGCCGCTGTTTTGGCGCAGGGCCAGATCAATCATGGCAGTTACGGCAAAACGGCCTTTGGTGGTCAAACGCATGGCAAGCTCCTTTAAAAAATAGAACAAAAACGCCAAAAACAAGTAAGCGGGCCACTCCCAGGTTTCTGTGCAATGACCCTACTTTCTTATTTCTTGACTAATTTGTAGGACTATAGCACAAAAACCCCTTACCCCAGTCGGACACAGTGCAATAGCCGCTTCCGCCCGCACAGGCCGGGGCCAAGTTTGCGCAGGCTTTAGCCAAGCCCGAGCAGCTGATTTTTCAAGATGGCCAGCTGGTCGCGCAAGCGGGCGGCAGATTCGAACTCCAGGCGTTTGGCCGATTCGAGCATCTCTTTTTCAACGCGCTTGATTTCTTTGGCCAGTTCCACTTCGGACAAGGCGGCCGCAGCCTGCGCCCCAGCGGCGGCGCGGGCCACCTCGCGGCTTTGTTGCTGGGATTTATCGCTGTACACGCCATCGATCAAATCCTTGACCCGCTTGACGATGGCGGTGGGGACGATGCCGTTGGCCAGGTTGAACGCCGTTTGCTTGGCGCGGCGGCGCTCGGTTTCGTCCATGGCTTTGCGCATGGAATCGGTGATGCGGTCGGCGTACAAAATCGCCTTGCCGTGCAAGTTGCGCGCCGCACGGCCTATGGTTTGAATCAGGCTGCGCTCAGAGCGCAAAAAGCCCTCCTTATCGGCATCCAAAATCGCCACCAACGAGACTTCGGGAATGTCCAGCCCTTCGCGCAGCAGGTTGATGCCCACCAGCACGTCAAACGCCCCCAGGCGCAGGTCGCGGATGATTTCTACGCGCTCGACCGTGTCCACATCCGAGTGCAAATAGCGCACCTTGACGCCGTTTTCGCTCAGGTACTCGGTCAGCTGCTCGGCCATGCGTTTGGTCAGCGTGGTGATCAGCACCCGCTCATGGCAGGCCACGCGCTGGTGAATTTCCTGCAGCACATCATCGACTTGGCTGCTGGCTGGGCGCACTTCAATCTCAGGATCGACCAAGCCGGTGGGGCGCACCAATTGCTCCACCGTCTGGCCACTGTGCTGTTTTTCGTAATCCGCTGGGGTGGCTGAGACAAACACCACCTGGCGCATGCGCTGCTCAAACTCTTCCAGCTTCAAAGGCCGGTTGTCCAGCGCCGACGGCAAGCGAAAGCCGTACTCGACCAAGGTGGTTTTGCGCGAGCGGTCGCCGTTGTACATGGCCGAGAGCTGGCCCATCATCTGGTGGCTTTCATCCAAAAACATCAGCGCATCTTTGGGCAGGTAGTCGATCAGCGTGGCCGGTGGCTCGCCCGGTGCCGCGCCAGAAAGGTGGCGCGAATAGTTCTCGATGCCCTTGCAGTGGCCCAGCTCAGAAAGCATTTCTAGGTCAAAACGGGTGCGCTGCTCCAGGCGCTGGGCCTCTACCAGCTTGCCCGCCTCGACCAGCTCGGCCACACGCTGGCGCAATTCTTCCTTGATGGTTTCCACCGCCCGCAGCACCACATCGCGCGGGGTGACGTAGTGGCTGCTGGGGTACACCGCAAAGCGCGGAATGCGCTGCTGCACCTGGCCGGTGAGCGGGTCAAACAATTGCAGGCCATCGACCTCGTCGTCGAACAGCTCAATGCGGATGGCCAGCTCAGAATGCTCGGCCGGGAACACGTCGATGGTGTCGCCACGCACGCGAAACTTGCCCCGGCTGAAATCGTCGTCGTTGCGCTGGTACTGCATACGCACCAGCTGGGCGATCAGCTCGCGCTGGGCAATGCGGTCGCCCACGCGCAGCATCAGCACCATCTGGTGGTAGCTCTCGGGCTCGCCAATGCCGTAGATGGCCGAGACGGTGGCCACAATGATCACATCGCGCCGCTCCAGCAGGCTTTTGGTGCAGGACAGGCGCATTTGCTCAATGTGCTCGTTGATGGCGCTGTCTTTTTCGATGAACAGATCGCGCTGCGGCACATAGGCTTCGGGCTGGTAATAGTCGTAATAGCTGACGAAATACTCCACCGCGTTCTGCGGGAAAAACTCGCGAAACTCGCTGTACAACTGCGCCGCCAGCGTCTTGTTGGGCGCAAACACGATGGCCGGGCGGCCCAGCCGGGCAATCACGTTGGCCATGGTGAAGGTCTTGCCCGAGCCGGTCACGCCCAGCAGGGTCTGGAAGGATTCGCCGTCGCGCACGCCCTCGACCAGCTGCGCAATCGCCGTGGGCTGGTCGCCTGCGGGCGGATAGGGCTGGAACAGTGCAAACGGGGAATTGTCGAAATGCACGAATTGTCCCGCCGGGGCGGGTGAGGGAGTTTTTTGCATACGGGGAAAACTTTAACAGGCACGCTGCCACAACAGCCATCAGGCCAATAACTCGCACAACATGTCGATATGCGCCTGGCGGTAGTGCGGATCGGGTTCTGCGCCTTCGCCAAACACGGTATGCCACAGCAGTACATGCACGATGGGCGACAGCACCAGCCAGGGGTGGCGGGCCAGCACGGTGTCTTTGCGGCCACTGGCCTCCAGGTTGTGGTGGATCACGGCCATGACCTGCTGGGTGTGCTGCTGGGTCAGCTTTTTCCACTCGTCCACGCGCAGCGGCACGCGCTCGCGCTCGGGAATCAGCAGGCGCACCAGCGTAATCACCTCCGGTGCCAGCAAGGCAGCGTGCAGCCGATCGACCGTCCACTCCGCCACCGCCCGGGTGTCGGCCCCCGCCGCCAGTTGCGGCATCTGCGCCCAGTCGGTGCGGTTCAGGCTGCGGTCCAGCAGCGCCTTGAAGATGGCGTCCTTGCTGTCGAAATGGGCATACAGCCCGCCTTTGGACAGGCCGCAGCGCTGGGCAATGTCGTCCATCCGCGCCGCCGTGAAGCCACGGCGAGGGAACTCCTGCAACGCCGCGTCCAGTATCTGCGGCACGCGCTGCGCGGGTGCCAGGCGCAATCTGCGCCTGGGTTGAGTCCTATCGTTGTCCATCATGCCCGGTATTGTCACGCCTCAAAAAGCTCCGTCGGAAAAACCAAGTATGCTGTTAGATACCGACTAGTCGGTTGTTATTCTGGTTTGAGCCATGCACAACTTCCCGACCCTTAGCGCACAGCACGGCTGTGCCCCCTCCCCCCGCCGCAAGGGCCTGTCTGCCTGGCTGGCCCGCAGCTTGCCGCCCCTGGCATGCAGCCTGGTTCTGGCCGGCTGCACCAGCCTGGCCCCGGTCTACGAGCGCCCCACCACCGCCCTGCCCGCGCAATTTGCGGACAGCCGCCCGGTGCAGGCCAGCGACGTGAACCAACTGGCCTGGCGCGACTACTTCCGTCACCCCGAGTTGCAGACACTGATCGAACACGCCCTGCAGCACAACCGCGACCTGCAGGCCGCCATGCTGCAGGTCGCGCAAGCCCGCGCGGCCTACGGCATCGCCCGGGCCGAACGCAGCCCTGCCGTCGGCCTGGGACTGGAATCGCAACGGGCGCAGGTGCCGGGGGATTTGAATATCAGCGGCCAGCCGGTGATCTCCAGCCAGCACCAGCTGGGCGTGGGCTTCACCAGCTGGGAACTGGATGTGTGGGGCCGCGTGCGCAGCATGAACGAAGCGGCCCTGCACAGCTACTGGGCCAGCGCCGAAGGCCAACGCGCCGCCCACCTGCTGCTGGTGGCCCAGGTGGCCGATGGCTGGCTGGCCGTGCGCGAGCTGGACTGGCGGATTCACCTCGCCGAACAGGCCCTGGCCACCCGCGCCGAAGCGCGGCGCGTGTTTGCCCGCCGGGTGGAGGTGGGATCGTCCTCGCGCCTCGATTTCGTCCAGGTGGAACTGCTGTGGCAGCAGGCCGGCACCCTGGTCGCCCAATTGCGGTTGCAGCGCAGCACCCAGCTGCACGCCCTGGGCCTGCTGGTCGGGCAGCCCGATCTGGCACTGCCGCCCAGCCCCCAACCGCTGGCAGAACTGCTGCCGCTGGCCCCCCTGGCCCCGGGCCTGCCTGCGCAACTGCTGGAAAACCGGCCCGACATCCTGGCCGCCGAACACCAGTTGCAGGCGGCCAACGCCCGCATCGGCGCGGCGCGGGCGATGTATTTCCCGCGCATTGCCCTCACCGCCCTGGGCGGTACGGCCAGCGCCGAGCTGGACGGCCTGTTCACCGCCGGCAGCCGCGCCTGGACGTTTGCGCCCAGCATCGCCCTGCCGCTGTTCGACGGCGGGCGGCGCAAGGCCAATGTGCAGTTGAGCGAAGTGCAGCGCGAGCAAGCCGTGAACCACTACCAGCGCACCATTGAAGCCGCCTTCCGCGACGTAGCCGATGCTCTGGCGGCCACCCAGTGGCTGGACACGCAACTGCACAGCCTGCAGGCCACCGAAGCCACCCTGACCGAACGCGCCCGCCTGGCCCGGCGGCGCTATGACGCGGGAGCCACGCGCTACTTCGAGGTGCTGGATGCCGAGCGCGACCTGCTCGCCGCCCAGCAGCAGGTGGTGCAGGCCGAGCGGGCCCTGCACAGCGCCCGCCTGCAGCTCTACACCGCCCTGGGCGGCGGCAGCGCCCAGTTGCCCCCGCCCACCGCTGATTAAAAAAGAGAACATTCCGGAAAGCACACCATGGACGCACGTATCAAAAAATGGATCGCCCCCGCCGCGATTGCGCTGATCGCCGCAGCCGCCTACTTTGCCTGGAACGCCAGCCGCGACAGCGGCCCGGGCGCGGGTTTCGTTCAGGGCAATGGCCGCATCGAAGCCACCGAGATCGACATCGCCACCAAACTGCCCGGCCGCCTGGCCGAAGTGCTAGCCGCCGAAGGCGACTTCGTCCAGGCCGGTACAGCCCTGGCCCGCATGGACGTGGCCGCCCTGCAGGCCCAGCGCAGCGAAGCCGTGGCCCGCCACGCCCAGGCGCAGCACGGCGTGGCCACCGCCCACGCCCAGGTGGCGCTGCGCGAGAGCGACCTGCGGGCCACCCAGGCGCAAGTGGCCCTGCGCGAGAGCGAGCTGGATGCCGCCCAGCGCCGCCTGGCCCGCTCCACCGAGCTGGCCCGCGACGGAGCATCCTCCCAGCAGGAGCTGGACGACGACCGCGCCCGCCAGCGCAGCGCCCAGGCGGGCGTGACCGCCTCCAAGGCACAGGTGGACGCTGCCCGCGCCGCCATCCAGGCGGCCCGCACCCAGGTCACCGGTGCCGAAGCCCAGGTCGCCGCCGCGCAGGCCAGCATCGAGCGCATCGATGCCGACCTGCACGACGCCACCCTGACCGCCCCGCGCGATGGCCGGGTGCAGTTCCGCATCGCCCAGGAGGGCGAGGTGCTGGGGGCCGGGGGCCGGGTGCTGAACCTGGTCGATCTGTCCGACGTCTACATGACCTTCTTCCTGCCGGAAACCGCCGCCGGGCGCGTGGCCATCGGCAGCGAGGCCCGCATCATCCTGGACGCTGCGCCGCACATCGTCATCCCGGCCACGATCAGCTTTGTCTCGGCCACTGCGCAGTTCACGCCCAAAACGGTGGAAACCGCCAGCGAACGCCAAAAGCTCATGTTCCGCGTGCGGGCGCAGATTGACCGCGAACTGCTCGCCCGCCATCTGCAACAGGTCAAGACCGGCCTGCCCGGCGTGACCTGGGTGAAGCTGGACGCCAACACCCCCTGGCCCGCCACCCTGCAACCCAACGTGCCGCAGTAAACGCCATGGCAGAAACTGTCGTCCGCCTGACCGATGTCGCCCTGCGCTATGGCGACACGCACGCCCTGGCCGGCATCACGCTGGACATCCCCGCCGGGCGCATGATCGGCCTGATCGGCCCCGACGGCGTGGGCAAATCCAGCCTGCTGGCGCTGATCGCCGGGGCCCGCATCATCCAGCACGGCCAGGTCGAAGTGCTGGGCAGCGACATGGCCCAGCGCCGCCACCGCAACGCCATCCTGCCGCGCGTGGCCTACATGCCGCAGGGGCTGGGGCGCAACCTCTACCCCACCCTGTCGGTGGAGGAAAACCTGCAATTCTTCGCCCGCCTGTTCGGCCACGACGCTGCCGAGCGCCGCCGCCGTATCGACGACCTGACCCAGGCCACCGGGCTGCAAAAATTCCTGGCCCGCCCGGCCGGCAAGCTCTCCGGCGGCATGAAGCAAAAGCTCGGCCTGTGCTGCGCCCTGATCCACGACCCCGACCTGCTCATCCTGGACGAGCCGACCACCGGCGTCGACCCGCTGGCCCGCGCCCAGTTCTGGGACCTGATCGCCCGCATCCGCACCACCCGCCCCGGCATGAGCGTGCTGGTCGCCACCGCCTACATGGACGAAGCCCAGCGCTTCGACTGGCTGATGGCCATGGACGCAGGCCAGGTGCTGGCCACCGGCACGCCCGCCGCGCTGCTAGCGCAGACCGGCACGCAGCACCTGGAGGCCGCCTTCATCGCCCTGCTGCCCGCCGAGAAAAAACGCGGCCATGCCGAGGTCGTCATCCCGCCGCTGCAGGCGCACGCCGACGACATCGCCATCGAGGCGCGTGACCTGACCATGCGCTTCGGCGACTTCGTGGCCGTCGATCACGTCAATTTCCGCATCCGGCGCGGGGAGATTTTCGGCTTCCTCGGCTCCAACGGCTGCGGCAAGTCCACCACCATGAAGATGCTCACCGGGCTGATGCCGGCCAGCGAGGGGCAGGCCTGGCTGTTCGGCAATCTGGTCAACCCGCACGACATCGCCACGCGGCGGCGCGTGGGCTATATGTCGCAGGCCTTCTCGCTGTACGGGGAGCTGACGGTGCGGCAAAACCTGGTGCTGCACGCCCAGCTCTTTCACGTCCCCGAAGCGGACGTGAAAGAGCGCGTGCAGGAAATGCTGGAGCGCTTTGGCCTGCAGGGCGAGGCCGAAGCCCTGCCCGAGCGCCTGCCCCTGGGCCTGCGCCAGCGCCTGTCGCTGGCCGTGGCCATGGTGCACCGGCCCGAGCTGCTCATCCTGGACGAGCCGACCTCGGGCGTCGATCCCGTGGCACGCGACCAGTTCTGGCAACTGCTGGTGGAACTGTCGCGCCGCGACCAGGTGACGATCTTCATCTCCACCCACTTCATGAACGAGGCCGAGCGGTGCGACCGCATGTCCATGATGCACGCCGGCCGGGTGCTCGACAGCGATGCCCCCGCTGCCCTGGTAGCCAAGCGCGGCGCGGCCACGCTGGAAGAAGCCTTCATCGGCTATCTGCTGGAAGCCTCGGGTGAAACCGCGCCCCCGGCAGCGGAAGCATCAACAAACATAGCTTCTTCCGCTGATAAACAAACAGATTCAAATAACAAACATATTGAAAATGGCGATGAATCTGCGGAAAAAGCACCTGAATCCATAGCACCAACCGCACCCCGCCCCGCCACCCCGGCGTTCAGCCTGCAACGCCTGTGGAGCTACGTCTGGCGCGAAACCCTGGAGCTGCAACGCGACCCGGTGCGGGCCACGCTGGCGCTGGTCGGCTCGCTGGTGCTGATGGTGGTGATCGGCCTGGGCATCAACATGGACGTGGAAAGCCTGCGCTTTGCCGTGCTCGACCACGACCAGACCAGCATCAGCCGCAGCTATGCGCAAAGCCTGTCCGGCTCGCGCTACTTCACCGAACGGGCACCGCTGGCCAGCTACGACGAACTCGACCAGCGGATGCGCAGCGGCGAGCTGTCGCTGGCGCTGGAAATTCCCCCCGGCTTCGGCCGCACCGTGCTGGCGGGCAAACCGGCTGCCATCGGCGCCTGGTTCGACGGGGCCATGCCCCAGCGCGGCGAGACGGTGAGCGGCTACGTGCAAGGCATCCACCAGCACTGGCTGGCCGAGCAGGCGCGGGAGCGCACCGGCCTGAAGCTGGGCAGCAACGTGGCGGTGGAGACGCGCTTTCGCTACAACCCGGACGTGAAAAGCCTGCCCGCCATGGCCCCGGCGGTCATGCCCATGCTGCTGCTCATGCTGCCCGCCATGCTCACCGCCCTGGCCGTGGTGCGCGAGAAGGAGCTGGGCTCCATCCTCAACCTCTACACCACCCCGGTGACGCGCGTGGAATTCCTGCTGGGCAAGCAACTGCCCTACGTGCTGCTGGCCATGCTCAACTACCTGCTGATGTGCGCCCTGGCGGTGTTCGCCTTCGGCGTGCCGATCACCGGCAGCTTTGCCACCCTCACCCTGGCGGCGCTGCTGTTTTCCATCATCGCCACCGGCATGGGGCTGCTGGCCTCGGCCGTCACGCGCAGCCAGATTGCGGCCATGTTCTTCGCCCTGATCGGCACCATCATCCCGGCCTCGCAATTCTCCGGGCTGACCGACCCGGTGTCGTCCCTGGAGGGCGTGGGCCGCTGGGTGGGCGAGATTTATCCGGCCACCCACATGTTCGCCATCAGCCGGGGCGTGTTCAGCAAGGCGCTCACCCTGGGCGACCTGACGGCGGCCTTCACCGCGCTGGCGCTGGCCATCCCCGTCATCATGGGCATCGCCATCTGGGCGCTGCCCAAGCAAGAGCGCTGAACGGAAAAAGGAATACCGATGCTGCTCACCCTCAAAAACATCTGGCGCCTGGGCATCAAGGAGCTGTGGAGCCTGTGGCGCGACCCGGTGATGCTGATCCTCATCGTCTACACCTTCACCGCCTCGGTCTACACCGCCGCCTCGGCCATGCCCGAGACGCTGCACCACGCGCCCATCGCCATCGTCGATGAAGACCACTCGCCCCTGTCGCAGCGCATCGCCTCGGCGTTCTACCCGCCGCACTTCATGCCACCGCAACTGCTGTCCTGGCAGGCGGTGGATGCGGGCATGGACGCGGGCGACTTCACCTTCGCCCTGACCATTCCGCCCAACTTCCAGCGCGACGTGCTGGCGGGCAAGAACGCCACCCTGCAACTGAACGTGGACGCCACGCGCATGAGCCAGGCCTTCAGCGGCAGCGGCTACATCCAGCAGATCGCCCTGGCCGAGGTGCGCGAATTCACCCAGCGCTACCGCGCCGCCACCGCCCTGCCCGTGGCGCTGGAGCTGCGGGCCCGCTTCAACCCGGGGCTGAACAAGATCTGGTTCGGGGCGCTGATGCAGATCATCAACAACGTGACCATGCTCTCCATCATCCTCACCGGCGCAGCGCTGATCCGCGAGCGCGAGCACGGCACCATCGAACACCTGCTGGTCATGCCTGTCACGCCCACGCAGATCATGCTGGCCAAGGTCTGGTCGATGGGCGCAGTGGTGCTGCTGGCCGCCGGCATCTCCCTGCACCTCGTGGTGCGCGGGCTGCTGCAGGTATCCGTCGAGGGCAGCATCCCCCTGTTCATGGCCGGGGCGGCGCTGTGCCTGTTCGCCACCACTGCCATGGGCATCTTTCTGGCCACCATTGCCCGCTCCATGCCGCAGTTCGGCCTGCTGATGGTGCTGATCCTGCTGCCGCTGCAACTGCTCTCGGGCGGCATGACGCCGCGCGAATCCATGCCCGAGCTGGTGCAAAGCGTCATGCTGCTGGCCCCCACCACCCACTTCGTCGAACTGGGCCAGGCCATCCTCTACCGGGGCGCGGGGCTGGACGTGGTGTGGCAGCCCTTCCTGGCCCTGGCCGCCATCGGCAGCGCCCTGTTCGCCCTGTCGCTGGCGCGGTTTCGCAAGACCATCAGCCAGATGGCGTGAACCGCGCCCCTCCGGCCAGAAGCCTCACATCTGCCGCCCTGGGCCGCCCTCCAGGGCAACGCGTTGGCGCAATGGGCTGCAAAAGCAGCCCATTCGCACATAAAATAGAGGGCTTTCCCTGGCGGCATCCGGCTTGCTATCAAAGAGGGAGAGCACGCTTTTTTTCTACCCTCAAGGACAAAGAACCATGTCTCTGTTTTCCGCTGTCGCAATGGCCCCGCGCGATCCCATTTTGGGCCTGAACGAACAATACGCTGCCGATCCCAACCCGCAAAAAGTCAATCTGGGCGTGGGCGTGTACTTCGACGACAACGGCAAATTGCCCCTGCTGCAGTGCGTACAAGCGGCTGAAAAAGCCCTCATGGACACCCCGACAGCCCGTGGCTATCTGCCCATCGACGGGATTGCTGCCTACGACAACGCCGTCAAAGCCCTGGTGTTCGGCGCCGACTCCGAACCCGTGACCAGTGGCCGCGTTGCCACCGTGCAAGCCATTGGCGGCACCGGCGGCCTGAAAATCGGTGCCGACTTTCTGCACAAGCTCAACCCCAACGCCAAGGTGCTGATCTCTGACCCCAGCTGGGAAAACCACCGTGCCATCTTTCAAAACGCCGGTTTTGAAGTTGATACCTACGCCTACTACGACGCGGCCAAGCGCGGGGTGAACTTTGACGGCATGCTGCAAAGCCTGCGCAGCGCCGCCCCTGGCACCATCGCCGTGCTGCACGCCTGCTGCCACAACCCCACCGGCTACGACATCACCCCCGCGCAGTGGGACCAGGTGATTGAGGTGGTGAAGGCCAACAACCTGGTCGCCTTCCTCGATATGGCCTACCAGGGCTTTGGCCATGGCATTGCCGAAGACGGCGCAGTGATTGGCAAATTTGTTGCTGCCGGGCTGAATATTTTTGTCTCCACCTCGTTCAGCAAAAGCTTCAGCCTGTACGGCGAGCGCGTGGGGGCCTTGTCGGTGGTCGCCAATGACAAGGAAGAAGCCGCCCGCGTGCTCTCGCAGCTGAAAATCGTCATCCGCACCAACTACTCCAACCCGCCCACCCACGGCGGCGCGGTGGTGGCCAAGGTGCTCACCACCCCAGCCCTGCGCCAGCAATGGGAAGAGGAACTGGGCGCCATGCGCGTGCGCATCAAAGCCATGCGCCAAAAACTGGTCGATGGCCTGCAAGCCGCCGGTGTGCAGCAAGACATGTCTTTCATGACGCAGCAAATCGGCATGTTCAGCTACTCGGGCCTGACCAAAGAGCAAATGCTGCGCTTGCGCAGCGAATTTGGTGTTTACGGCACCGACACCGGCCGCATCTGCGTGGCCGCGCTCAATAGCCAAAACGTTGGTTACGTCTGCCAGGCGATCGCCAAGGTATTGCAAGGCTAAATCTGGCATCACTTTTTTGGCTCAAACCGCCTTCGGGCGGTTTTTTCATACCCGTTTGATTTCCAAAAACCTTCCATGCAAACACAAGGCACCATCCACCGCTGGAATACAGAAAAAGGCTTTGGTTTCATCCAAAACGCCCAGACCAACGATGTTTTCTTCCATATCCGCGATTTCCGTGGTCCAGGCACGCCAACCGTCGGAATGCAAGTCGTTTACGAAGAAATTCATGTCGGAAGCAAAGGCCCTCGGGCCATGGCAGTGCAAGTCAAGCAAACGATGGCATCGCCCTCGACACCACCCAAACATACTTCAACGAACAACACCGCCCCAAGACGGGCTAACGCGCCCCGCCGCACAAATGCACCCCAGCAGCGAACTTTCAAAGCAGCCCCTGCAGGGGCTGCTTTCGCCAAGGGGCTAATGCTGGCTTGGCTGTGCTTGCTGGTATGGGGGGTGCTCAGCGACAAACTCCCTGGCATGGCCCTTATTGCCATCTGAATCGCCCAGGGTTTTGTAGACAGTCAAGAGCCTCCTATTTCCTGTCCAATAGGAGCCAGTATGAG
>NZ_JBHSEY010000040.1:0-12672 GCF_042654745.1 Comamonas denitrificans | reverse complement strand
CGCTCAAATCCGCGCCGCGATGCCCCGCTGCGCACGCCGTTGGCTACATGCGTGAAATATCCGGGCTAGTGTGCTTTTTTGTGCGCATTTTTGAAGCAGGTGCTTGCGCCGTGGCGGCGTGTTTTCTTCATGTTCTCCATGTATTGGCATGGCCCTTAGAACGTGTTCTTAGAACGTGAACACGTTCTTATGCCCCAGGCACCTGCTGCGTGCTGGGGCGGGCTGTGCGTTGTGATTGCGATAGTTTGATATGACATTGATTGCTCAAAACATGGCTGCCCCAGTGGCAGCCGCTGGTGCTGCGCGTGTTTCTCGTGGGCTTGCCCGCCCCTTTTTGCGCCCGGTGCTGACACCGATCGCCCTGGCCGCTGGGCTGTGCGCTGCGCTAAGTGCCCAGGCGCAGGAGGCCGCCCCAGCCCCCACCCTGGCGGAAGTGACCGTTACCGGTCTGCCGCTGGCTGCCGACGACATGGCCGCGCCGGTGAGCGTGCTGGAGGGTGAGGTGTGGCAACTGCGCCGGGGGGCTACCCTGGGCGAGAGCCTGGCGGGTGAGCCGGGCATCCAGGCCACCCACTTTGGTGCCGGAGCCTCGCGCCCGGTGATTCGCGGCATGGACGGGCCGCGCGTAGGCGTGCTGGCCAATGGCATGGAGCTGCACGATGCCTCCACCATCAGCCCCGACCACGCCGTGGTGACCGAGCCGCTGCTGGCCGAGCGGGTCGAAGTGCTGCGCGGCCCGGCCGCCTTGGTGCATGGCGGCGCAGTGGGCGGCGTGGTGAAGTGGTGGATCAAAAAATCCCCACCGCCCTGCCAGAAAACGGCCTAGAGGGCACGGCGGAACTGCGCTGGGGCAGCGCCGCCAACGAGCGCGCGGGCGTGGTGGGCCTGACCGCTGGCAAGGGGCCGCTGGCCCTGCGCGTGGAAGGGGCCAGCCGCCGCGCGGGGGATTACCGCGTGGGTTCCGGCTGGGCGGGCGGGCGCAAGGTGGACGGCAGCTTCAACGAGACGGACACCGGCAGCATTGGCCTGTCGTGGATTGGCAGCGCCGGCTACCTGGGTCTGGCCTACACCCGCCAGCAGGCCCAGTACGGGCTGCCCGGCCACACGCATGGATTTGAGGACTGCCATACCCACGGGCTGGGCGCGAACATGCACCTGCATTGCGGCGGCCATGGCCATGCTGACCACGATGACCATGACCACGACGATCACGATCACGACCATGACCACAGCGTGCCCGTGGTGGACATGACCAGCCACCGCTGGGATGTGCGCGGGCAATGGAACGCGCCGCTGCAAGGCATCGAAGCCGTGCGCCTGCGGGCCAGCCACACCCGCTATGGGCACGATGAGATCGAGGGCGATGCCGTCGCCACCCGCTTTCGCAACCGGGCCCACGATGTGCGGGTGGAGGTGCAGCACGCCCCCCTGGCCGGTTGGCGCGGCGTGTGGGGCCTGAGCACTGGGCAGCGCCAGTTCAGCGCCGATGGTGAGGAAGCCTACGTGCAGCCCACCGACACCCGTCGCCTGGGCCTGTTCCTGCTGGAGGAATACACCCTGGGTGACTGGCGCTTTCAGGCCGCGCTGCGCCACGACCGCCAGCGCGTGCAGGCGCAGCATGCGGCACAAGAGCGCAAGCACCACGGCACCTCGGCCTCGGTGGGGGCCGTGTGGCGCTTTACGCCGGGCTACCAGGCCAGCGCCGCGTTCAGCCGCGCCCAGCGCATGCCCACGGCCGAAGAGCTGTACGCCAACGGCCTGCACATGGCCACCAGCACGCTGGAAAAAGGCAACCCGAACCTGAAGAAGGAAACCAGCCAGGCGCTGGAGCTGGGTCTGGGCAAGACGGCGGGCCGCACGACGTGGAAGCTCAATGGCTACCACTACCGCATTCAGGGCTACATCTACGGCCAGACGCTGGATGAGCACGACGGCCTGCAACTGCTGCAGTACAGCCAGCGCGATGCGCGTTTCACTGGCCTGGAAGCCTCGGTGCGCCAGGCGCTGGGCCGGCACCTGGGCCTTGGCCTGTGGGGGGATGTGGTGCGTGCCCAGCTGGCCGATGGCGGCGGCCCTCTGCCGCGTATTCCGGCGGCCCGTGTCGGCGTGCGGCTGGACACCAGCTGGCACGGCTGGGAAGGGCAGGCCGAGTGGGTGCAGGTGGCCCGCCAGACGCGCACCGCCGCCTATGAAACCCGCACTGGTGGCTACGGTATGCTGAACCTGAGTGTGTACAAAGCCATCGACGGCACGCCGTGGAGCGTGTACCTGAAGGGCGAGAACCTGACCAACCGCCTGGGGCTGGCGCACACCTCGTTCATCAAGAATGTGGCCCCGCTCAAGGGCCGCAATGTGACGCTGGGCTTGCAAGCGCGTTTCTAAGAACGTGTTCACGATCTGCGCGCGAAGGGGTGCGGGATGCGGATCGGGATGGGCTGCAAGGCGCAAACCACAGACATAGCCGTAGCTATGGCGAGGATTTGCAACGCCGCAGACCGCCCGAGGCCGCGACTGCACACCCGCGAGGAGATTGTGAACACGTTCTAAGCTCCGGCCTGCGCAGGCTGTGTTCATTGAAAACATAGCTTCTTGCGCTTGATGTAAAAAGGGTTTTAGGTATAAAACTACCTAAAACCCTTTATTTATCAGCGCATAAAGCTATTTTTTTATGCTTTTCTTGGGTGGTTTCAAGCCTCAGCGGCCTGGAATTGCGGGGGGATTACCGGCGTGTGGGTGGGCAATGCCTCGGGCGAGGCCATGCATCGCGTCAGTGGCTGGAGCTGCGGGATGCCGCAGGCCACTTGCAAGACAGTGTGGAACTGGAAGTGCGCGGTGCAGGGGCCCGCCAGCAGCAAGGGGCACCTTCATCTGCACCTTCAGCACGCTCGCGCTGAAGGTGCGGGGCGGTCCAATTGGGCGCAGAGAATCAGCGCTCGCGCACCAGCAAGTCACCGGTGATCTCGGCCACGCTTTTCACGCTGGTCAGCGTCATGGCCACGCGCATTTCTTTTTCCAGCAGGTTCAGCAGGTTGGTCACGCCGGCGCCGCCTTCGGCAGCCAGCGCGTAGATGAAAGCGCGGCCAATCATGGTGCAGTCTGCGCCCAGGGCCAGCATGCGCACAACGTCCAGCCCGTTGCGGATGCCCGAGTCGGCCAAGATCTTGATCTGGCCTTTGACCGCATCAGCAATCGCGGGCAGGGCGCTGGCCGAAGACAGCACGCCATCGAGCTGGCGGCCGCCGTGGTTGGAGACGATGATGCCGTCGGCACCAAAGCGCACGGCATCCTTGGCATCTTCCGCGTCCAGAATGCCCTTGATGACCATGGGCCCCTTCCAGGAATCGCGAATCCATTCCAGGTCTTTCCAGGAGATGGAGGGGTCGAAGTTGGCCCCCAGATAGCCCATGTAGTCTTCCAGGCTGATGTTTTTGCCCATGTAGGTGGAGATATTGCCCAGGGTGTGGGGGCGGCCCAGCAGGCCCACATCCAGCGCCCACTGTGGGTGCAGCACCGACTGCACATAGCGGCGCATGGCCGCGTTGGGGCCGCTCATGCCGGAGTGTGCGTCGCGGTAGCGCGCACCGGGCACAGGCATGTCGACGGTGAAGACCAGTGTAGAAACGCCAGCGGCCTGCGCACGCTCCAAAGCGTTTTTCATGAAGCCACGGTCTTTGAGCACGTACAGCTGAAACCACATGGGGCGGTTGAGCTTGGGGGCGACCTCCTCGATCGGACAGACCGAGACGCTGGACATGGTGAAGGGAATGCCTTTTTGGTCAGCGGCCATGGCGGCCTGCACTTCACCGCGGCGCGCAAACATGCCCGTCAGGCCGACGGGGGCCAGCGTGACGGGCAGCGATAGCTTTTCGCCAAACAGCTCAATGCTGGTGTCCAGCTGGCTCATGTCTTTGAGCACGCGCTGGCGCAGGGCCACGTTGGCCAAGTCATCCACGTTGCGGGCCAGTGTTTTTTCTGCATAAGCACCGCCGTCAATGTAGTGAAACAGAAACGGAGGCAAACGCTTTTGTGCCGCAGCACGGTAGTCGGTGGTGGAGGAAATAATCATGATGAGGTCGCAACAGAAGGTGAAAGACGGCCCAGACGCTGCAGTCGGGCCGTGTCTGCATCGGCTTGGGTGAGCTTGTTGTGGACAAAATTCAGGTGATCGCTGATCACGCTGCGGGCTTGCTCCGGCTCGCCATTCAAAATGGCTTGCATGAGCTGGTAGTGCTGTTGCGTCAATTGCTCCAGCACTTTGGTGTTGTCATGCACAAACATCAGGCGGCGGTTTTCGGCCACGGTGTTGAGCATCAGCTCAAACAGGCTGCGCATGAGTTGCACGATGACGGCATTGTGTGAAGCCTCCGCAATCGCCAGATGGAACTGCGCATCGGCGTGGGCAGAGGCTTCGGTATCTTGTAGGTGCTGGTAGTGCAGCAAAGCGTCAAAGCTGCGCTGAATGCGCGTCTTGTCCTTGGCGGTTGCGCGTTGTGCCGCATGCCAGGTGGTGCTGACTTCCAGACTTTGGCGGGCTTCCAGTACGTCGTAGCGGTACTGGGGGTCATCGCGCATCAGGGGAACCAGCGGGGAGATGACCTGTTCATGCCAGTTGGGCTGGCTGGGTGGGGTTTGCACAAAGGTGCCAGCCCCGACACGGCTCTCCAGCAGGCCGCGGCTGGAGAGTTTTTGAATGGCTTCGCGCAGTGCGGTGCGCGACACACCCAGTTCTTCGGCCAGCTGTCGCTCGGCGGGCAGACGCTGGCCGGACTGCAGCTGGCGCTGCTGAATGAGGGTGTAAAGCTGCTCGGCTACCTGATCGGAAATTCGCATCTTGGTGACTCGGTTCATAACGCCCACAGCGAATTCGTTGATCCCGTTGAGATAGCCGAGGCAGCTGCTTTAGCGCGCAGCGGCCAGGTTTTGGCCTTGGTGTCCGCTAGCTGCCAAAGGCTTGCCCTTGGTCATCGACAGGGCCACCAGCACCACCACCAGCCACACGGCAGCAGCCATCCACCAACCCAGGCTACCGGTGATGAGCGCTTGACCAATCAAGCCCGCTTGAATGCAGTAGTAGGCCATAGGAACCAAGGTCTTGCGGATCACTTCACCTTCACGGTTCATCATGCCCACCACAGCGCCCGCAGCGACCACGTTGTGCACGCAGATCATGTTGCCTGCAGCACCGCCCACCGCTTGCAATGCCACCACGACGGCCGATTGGTCCAGATTCAGCGCAATTTGCTGTGCGGTAGAGAACTGGAAGTAGGCAAACATCATGTTGCTGACGGTGTTGGAGCCTGCAATGAATGCACCGAGGCTACCCACCCAAGGCGACACATTGGGCCATGCATTGCCGGCCAGGGCGGCGGCACCCTGTGCCAGCACCAAAGGCATGCTCAGCATCGAGCCGTCAGCCGAGGCGGAATTGATGAACACCTGCACCATCGGCACGGCCAGCAGCAGGGCGGGTGCCGCCTCCACCATGGTGTGTGCGGAAGACTTCACAGCGCGACCATATTGGCCTTGCTTCATGCTGAAGATCAAGATGCAGGCCAGCGATACCAGGATCAGGATGAAACCGGGCGAGTACAGGAACTGTGCCGAGGGCGAGATATTGGTGCCAAACAGCGCGGGAATCTTCAGCGTGGTCAGAGGGCCGGTCAAAAAGGCCTTCAGCGGTGCCACGGTGCGGGTGAGGATCAGCAGGGCAACCACCAGCACATAGGGCGAAAACGCACGCAGCACCGAGAACTTGGCAGCGGTGGTTGCAGAGCTGTCGGCATCGTTAGAGACGGTGCCCAGCCACTTTTGCTCCCAGGCAGCACGGGGAGGGAAGTCAAAGCTTTGTTTGGGAACCAAGAAGCCTTTTTTGGCAGCGCTGATCACGATGACCAGACCCACCAGTGCACCGACCATCGAGGGGAACTCAGGGCCTAATACGCGGGCAATCAGGTAGTAGGGCAGGGTGAAGGCCACGCCGGCAAACAGTGCAAATTTCCAAGCTTTGAGGCCTTCGGTGAAGGATTGTTGGGCACCGAAGAAGCGGGTGAGCATGCCGCACAGAATCAGCGGAATCACGAAACCCACCAGCGCGTGAACCATGGCCACGTTTTCCACGATTTGCTGCAGGTACTCCAGCGGCTGCATGGGGGCCAGCAATTGCGCCACATCGGTCTTGTTGTCAATGCCCGAACGCACGCCCACCAGCATGGGGGTGCCTACCGCGCCAAAGGACACGGGAGTGGACTGGATGACCAGCACCGCCATAACCGCAGCCATGGCTGGGAAGCCCAGGGCCAGCAGCAGGGGAGCGCCCACGGCGGAGGGGGTACCAAAGCCCGACGAGCCTTCAATCAGCGAACCAAACAGCCACGCCACGATGATGACTTGCACGCGGCGGTCTGGAGAGACATCCATGAAGCCTTGGCGAATGGCCAGCAGTGCACCGCTTTCTTTGAGGGTATTGAGCAGCAACACGGCGCCGAAAACGATAAACAGCAAGGTGATGGCCGTTACCACCCCGTTAATGGTGGCGGCCGCGATTACCGCACCGGGCGCCTGCCACACAAACAGTGCCAACAGCGCTGTGACCAAGTAGGCGGAACTCATGGAGAGTTTGGCCGACCGCCCTAAAACCACCATCAAAAGAAACACCACCGCAATCGGGGTGAGGGCTAAAAGCGTGTGTCCAAGATTCATGTGTGATGTCTCCAAGGGAGGCTGCGCACGGGCGCGTGGCTTATGAATGGAATGCCGCGACACCTTTGCATGGTTTAATTGGTCGTACCAATATTGTTTAATGTTGAGCCGCAGATTATAAAAGCCATTACATCGACTCTACTTCCCAGTTTTTGTCTTTTTTTTCGTGGTTTACCCTTGTTTTTGTTGATTGGTCATACCAGTTGGTGTGTAAGTTCAACGCTTATCCACACGTAGGGAGTGCGATTGCATAAGCCCCGCTTTTGCCCCCCCATCGATGGCTTTCAGTAATGCAGCGTTTTAAAAAATGCAGCACAGGCATTGCGCCGCATCTAACATTGAAAACATAGCTTCTTGCGCTTGATATAAAAAGGGTTTTAGGTATAAAACTACCTAAAACCCTTTATTTATCAGCGCGTAAAGCTATTTTTTTATGCTTTTCTTGGGTGCTTTCAAGCCTCAGCGGCCTGGGTCAGCTGCTCAATGGCTTCGCTCAATTCCAACCAGCGTTCCTCACTGGCATCGAGTTCATCGCCCACGGCTTTGAGGCGTTTGCCCGCTTCGGCAATGTCTGCCGGGGGCAGGGGGGTGGCCAGTTTTTCTTCCAGGGCGGCTTTTTCTGCCCCCAGTTGCGCCATGCGGGTGTCGATTTTTTCCAACTCTTTTTTCAGCGGTTTGGTCTTTTCGGCCAGTGCTTGGCGCGCCTGGGCGGCCAGGCGGCGCGCTTCGCGTGGGTCGATGGTCGGTGCCGTGGCGCTGGGTGCAGGCTGGGCCGCAGCATCGGCCGCCTTGGCGGCTTCGCGCAGGCGGCGCGATTCTTCCAGCAGGTAGCGCTGGTAGTCGTCCAAGTCGCCGTCGAAGGTGCCGACCTGCCCGCGCCCAACCAGCCAGAAATCATCGGCCACGGCCCGCAGCAAATGCCGGTCGTGGCTGACCAGCAGCACGGTGCCGTCAAAGTCGTTCAGCGCCATGGCCAGGGCCTCGCGCGTGGGCAGATCGAGGTGGTTGGTCGGCTCGTCCAGCAGCAGCAGGTTGGGGCGCTGCCAGACGATCATGGCCAGCACCAGCCGGGCTTTTTCGCCGCCGCTCATGCTGCCCACGCTTTGCGTGACCATGTCGCCGCTGAAGTTGAAGCTGCCCAGCCAGTTGCGCAAATCCTGCTCGCGGCTGGCCGCTGGGGCATCGGCCCCCAGGTCGCGCGCTAGGCGCACCATGTGCTGCAGCGGGTGCTCGTCGGGGCGCAGCACGTCCAGCTCTTGCTGGGCAAAGTAGCCAATGCGCAGGCCCTTGCCCTCGGTCAGTTTGCCTGCCAGCGGCTGCAGCTCGCGCGCAATGGTTTTGACCAGCGTTGATTTGCCCTGGCCGTTGGCCCCCAAAATGCCAATGCGCTGCCCGGCCAGCACGGTGCGGCTTACGCCCTGCAAGATGGTGGTGCTGGTGCCCGCTTCGCTGGTGTAGCCAAAGGCGGCATCGCTGATGGCCAGCATGGGGTTGGGCAGGTTGGCCGGCTCTTGAAAGGCAAAGGTGAAATCGGCGCTGGCCAGCACGGGCGCGACTTTTTCCATGCGCTCAATTTGTTTGACGCGGCTTTGCGCCTGCTTGGCCTTGGTGGCCTTGGCCTTGAAGCGGTCAATAAAGCTTTGCAGGTGGGCGATTTTTTCTTGTTGGCGCTCAAACGATGCCTGTTGCAGCACCAGTTGCTGGGCGTGCAGCTCTTCAAACTTGCTGTAGTTGCCGCCGTAGCGCGTCAGCCGCCCCTGGTCAATGTGCAGAGTGACGCTGGTGGTGGCATCCAGAAATTCGCGGTCGTGGCTGATGATGACCAGGGTGCCGCTGTAGCGCTTGAGCCAGGCTTCCAGCCAGACCAGCGCGTCCAAGTCCAAGTGGTTGGTGGGCTCGTCCAGCAGCAGCAGGTCAGACGGGCACATCAAGGCCCGCGCCAGTTGCAGGCGCATTTGCCAGCCGCCAGAAAAACTATTGACCGGCTGCTCCAGCTCCTTGGGCTTGAAGCCCAACCCCAAAATCAAGGCCTGGGCGCGGGCCGTGGCATCGTGCGCCCCGGCATCTTGCAAGTCGGCGTGCAGCTGGGCAATGTGCATCCCGTCGCCGGTTTTTTCGGCTTCGGCCAGGCGTTGCTGCAAGGCCTGCAGGCGGGTGTCGCCAGCCAGCACAAAAGCGGTGGCGCTCTCGTCGGTATCGGGCAGGTGCTGGGCGACCTCGGCCATGCGCCATTGCGCCGGAATAAAGAACTCTCCGCCATCTTCGTGCAAGCGCCCGGCCAGCAAGGCAAACAAAGAGGACTTGCCCGCGCCGTTGCGCCCGATCAAGCCGACGTGCTCGCCGGGATGGATGGTGGTGGAGATACCGTCCAGCACCAGTTTGGTGCCCCGGCGCAGGGAGATGTTTTTCAGGGAAATCATGGGGGCACGATTATGGCTGGGGCGCAAGCCTTTACCGCCTTGGTGCATGCAAGTTTGCGCAATCGCCTAGAGTGTCGCTCTTTGTGCCACACAACCCCTTGTTGAACCCATGAAAGCCATCGCCTTTACCCACTGCCTGCCCGCCACCGATCCCGCTGCCTTGCAAGACATTGAACTGCCCCAGCCGCACCCCGGCCCGCACGATTTGCTGGTGCGCGTGCAGGCCGTATCGGTCAATCCCATCGACACCAAGGTGCGCCGCACCGCCGCGCCGCCCGCTGGCCAGCCGCGCGTGCTGGGCTGGGATGCCGTGGGCACGGTGCAAGCCCTGGGCCCCCTGGCCAGCGGCTTTGCCGTGGGGGACCGCGTGTACTACGCCGGTGCCATCAACCGCCCCGGCAGCAATAGCGAATGGCAATTGGTCGATGCCCGCATCGCCGCCCATGCCCCGCGCAGCCTGAGCGATGCGCAGGCCGCTGCCCTGCCGCTGACCACCATCACCGCCTGGGAGCTGCTGTTTGACCGCCTGGGTGTGCCCCAGGGCGGCGGGGCCGGGCAGGCGCTGCTGATTGTGGGCGGCGCAGGCGGTGTTGGCTCCATGCTGATCCAGCTGGCGCGGCAATTGACGCAGCTGCGCGTGGTGGCTACCGCCTCGCGCCCGGAAACCGTGCAGTGGTGCCACGAACTGGGGGCGCACGACGTGATCGACCACCGCCAGCCCTTGGCCCAGGCGCTGCGCGCGCAAACCGGGCTGGCCCAGGTGGAACTGGTCGCCAGCCTGACGCAGACCGACCAGCACTTCCCCCATATCGTCGAACTGCTGGCCCCCCAGGGGCGGCTGGCCCTGATTGATGACCCGCAGGCCATTGACATTCGCGCGCTGAAGCAAAAATCCATTTCTTTGCACTGGGAGTCAATGTTCACCCGCTCCCTGTTCCAGACCGCCGACATGCCCGTGCAAGGGCAACTACTGGCCACTGTGGCCCAGCTGGTGGACGCAGGCCGCATTCGCAGCACCCAGCGCCAGCACCTGGGCCGCATCACAGCCGACAACCTGCGCCAGGCCCATGTGCTGCAAGAAAGCGGCACCAGCATCGGCAAGACGGTGCTAGAGGGGTTTTAAGGGGGGTGAAGGTAAACGCTTACAGCGTGGCGCGGTGCGTCACGCTGGCAGCTCCAGCAGTGCCTGCCGGGTGATCAGCAGCACGGCATCTTCGCCGGCGCTGGTGTCCAGCCAGAACACCGGCAGGCTGGGGAAGGCAGCTTCAAAAAAGGGCCGTTCGTTGCCGATTTCCAGCACCAGCACGGCGTTTTCTGTCATGCAGGCGGGGGCATCGCGCAGCAACTGGCGGATGAAGTCCATGCCATCGCTGCCGCCGGCCAGGGCCAGCGCAGGCTCGGCGCGGTATTCGCTGGGCAGCTGGCCCATGCTGGTGCTGTTTACGTAGGGCGGGTTGCACAGGATCAGGTCCCAGGGGCCGGGGGTTTGCGCCAAGCCATCCGAGTGCACCAGGGTGATGCGCTCTTGCAACTGGTGTTTCTCTACGTTGATGCGGGCCACGGCCAGGGCATCGGGGCTGATGTCGGCACCGGTGACGTGGATATCGGGGTAGGCCATGGCGGCCAGGCAGGCCAACGAGCCATTGCCGGTACACAAATCCAGGACGTTGCGCGTGGTGTCTGAGAGCCAGCCGTCGATGCTGCCATCGGCCAGCAGCTCGGCGATAAAGCTGCGCGGCACGATGGCGCGTTCGTCCACGTAAAAGGGCACGCCCATCAGCCAGGCTTCATTGGTGAGGTAAGCGGCGGGCTTGCGGGTGCGAATGCGTTCTTCAATAAGCGTAGCTGCTTGCGCTTGCTGGTCGGGCGTTACAGGGTGATTTTCTATTGAATTTTCTTCTGTGCCCAGTGCGCTGTCGAGGGGCTGGTCCAGGCTCCACAGGATGAGCCAGGTGGCTTCTTGCTGCGCATTTTGCGTGCCGTGGCCAAAGCCGACTTGGGCTTGTTCCAGGCGCTGAGTGGCGCTATGAATAAGTTGCCCCACGGTGGTGGTGCCGTGGGGCAAAGTGGTTGAAAAGGGTTGGTGTGTCATGCACCGAAGTTTAGCGATCTTGTCAGGCCTGGTCAGGGCCTGTGCAGGGGCTGCTCAAGGCCTCGTTACGCCTTGCTTTCGGTTTCGGCATCCAGGAGAAAGCCGTTGAATGAAGCATCCGATATTTCCGGGATGGAGTCGGGCTTGGGCTTTTCGGCGTTGGGCTTGGCCGCTGCATGGGCGGCGTTTTGCAGCCGCCAAGTGAGGTTGGTGGGCGAATCGGCATTGCTCAGGCCTTCATCGCGCGAGATTTTGCCGCTTTGGATCAAGCGGCACAGGTCTTCTTCAAAGGTTTGCGAGCCTTCGGCCATGGATTTTTCCATGTAGTCGCGCACGCCGGAGAAGTCGCCTTTTTCGATCAATTCGGACACCAGCTTGGTGTTGAGCAGCACCTCGGCCGCGGCAATGCGCCCGCCTTCGACGGTGCGCACCAGGCGCTGGGTAATCACCGCTTTGAGGGACGAGGACAAATCGCCCAGCAGGGTGGGGCGCACCTCGACGGGGTAGAAGCTCAAGATGCGGTTCAGCGCGTGGTAGCTGTTGTTGCCGTGCAGAGTGGCCAGGCACAGGTGGCCCGATTGGGCGTAGGCAATGGCCGCCGACATGGTTTCGCGGTCGCGAATTTCGCCAATCAAAATCACGTCGGGCGCTTGGCGCAGGGCGTTTTTCAGGGCGATTTGCATGGACTGGGTATCGGTGCCAACTTCGCGCTGATTAACGATGGATTTTTTGTTGTGAAATTGAAATTCGATCGGGTCTTCAATCGTCAGGATGTGGCCGCTCATGCTTTCGCTGCGCCGGTCGATCATGGCTGCCAGCGTGGTGCTTTTGCCGGAGCCGGTGGAGCCGACGACCAGCAGCAGGCCGCGCTTTTGCAAAATCAAGTCGCCCAAAATTTCTGGCAGCTGCAGCGATGCCAGACTGGGCACGTGCTGCGAAATAAAGCGAATGACCACGGCGATGGAGCCGCGTTGGTGCATGGCACTGATACGAAACCGCCCCACGCCTTGCAGGGGTACGCCGATGTTGAGCTCGCCCGTTTCCTGCAGGGTTTCCATATCGCGCGGCGTGACGATCTCGGCCAGCAACGAGCGCGGGCCATCGACAGGCAGCAATTGGCTATTGATGGGAATGCATTCGCCGTTGATTTTTATGAGGACGGGGGAGTTGACTGCCAAGTAAACGTCAGAAGCTTTTTTATCGGCCATTAAACGCAGGATGCGTTCCATCGTGCTCATAGATACCTCTCAAGAATGTCAAGCCAGCAAGGCTACACCGATAAACGGCGATTGTGCTGGAGGCCTGCGCGCCGTTGTTGCTTAAAGACGATTTTTTACCGTTATACAGAAGATCCTGATGATGGGCTGACGTTGTTCGGTTTTCTCTATTGTCGGCGACCTCAAATCTGAAGTGCAACACCTTGCAGAATTGAAGCACCCATGAACAAAAAAACATACGAGC
>NZ_JBHSEY010000039.1:0-5603 GCF_042654745.1 Comamonas denitrificans | reverse complement strand
CCATTTCTTAGCTCCTTGTCTACATTTTGAACAAAGCTAAGAACTCCCATTTCTAGGGGCAACTTCACAACGGGGTCAGGCGCATCACCAGCAGCTCTCCGGCCAGCGTCAGCTTCAGGCGACGACCGTCCCTGACAAAGAGCTCGGTATCGAACCAGGCTTCCAGGTGCCGGACCTGGTGGCTGATGGCGGCATGGGTCACGTGCAGCTCGTCGCCCGCACGCGACATGCTCAGGTGACGGGCCGCAGCTTCAAACGACCTGAGTGCACTCAGGGGAGGGAGTTTGAGTGTCATACCCCCCACCTGCAACCTTGGGGCCATGTGGTGGGGGTATCTGGCGTAGAGGGCATGGGGACTCCAATACAAGGGCTGAGGGGGGATCGGGCCTCGGCAACCCCTGTGCAGAGTCGATCGGATACACGACTGATGTGTGAGCTAATTTTACAGGTTTCGTGAAAATTCATCAGTTGATGCAATCGGCGCCAAGTCACACAATTTTCACAACCGATCGCTGAGTCGGTCACGGCGGACAGGCTGGCAAAAGCCCCGCTTTTTTCAGGGTAACTCGGGCAACTGATTGGAGTTTCAATGTTTGTACGTTCTTTGAACGACGTCGAGAAGACAGATTATTTTGTGGATTGGGGAAACGGTACCAGCCACCGTATGCTGACCGAAGCGGACGGCATGGGCTTCACCGTGTGCCACACGGTTGTGAAAAAAGGTAGCGAGTCGCTGCTGGAATACCGCAACCATCTCGAAGCCTGCTACTGTATCGGCGGTGAGGGCGAAGTTGAAGACATGAACGGCAATGTCTACCCCATCAAAGTGGGCGACATCTATGTGCTGAACCAGCACGACAAGCACTACCTGCGCGGCGGCAAGGACACCGACCTGATTCTGGTCAGCGTCTTCAACCCCCCGCTCAAGGGAACCGAGCGTCACAATCTCAAAGGTGACGGCAGCTCGGCCTACTGATAGAGCCAACAGGCTGTCCCCACAAGGCGACAGCCTGTTTCAGTTTCGAAAAATAGCGAAAAATCCACCAGGGCGGCACTTCATTCACTGAGAGAGGCAATATGAACAACATCATCAAAAACACCCTGACGGCTGTGGCACTGAGCGCCATTGCTGCAGGTGCTGCAGGTGCTGCACATGCTGCAGGTACCTTGGCCAAGGACACTTTCAAGGTCGGCACCGACCTGACCTACCCTCCTTACAACTACTTCGACAGCAACAACAAGCCCGCTGGCTTCGACGTTGAGCTGATGACCGCGCTGGCCAAGGCCGCCAACCACAAGGTCGAGTTCCTGGACACCCGTTTCGAGAACCTGATCATTGGCGCCCGCGGCGGTCAATTCGACGTCATCGCCTCGACCCTCTACGTCAAGGCCGAGCGTGCCAAGCAAATCGACTACATCCCCTACATGAAGACGGGTGTGTCGATCGCTGTGTCCAGCGCACGTGGTCTGTCCTTCAAGAAGCCTGAAGACCTGTGCGGCTACAAGGTCGGCTCCATCAAGGGCGGCGCCTGGATCGAAAACCTGATGGCTCTCAATCAGACCGTCTGCAAAGGCAAGCCGATCGATTCGCGCGAGTTCCCTTCCTCACCTGAAGCCACCCAGGCCCTGTTGTCGGGCGGCGTGGATGCCCAGATGGAAGACTCTGCGGTGCTGCAAGACGCCGTGGGCAAACTGCGCGGCAAGATGAAAATCTCCTCCACCGAAAACCATTACCCCGTGGTGGTAGGCTTGGGCGTTCGCAAAGGCAACGAAGAACTGGCGGCGACCATTCGCAAGGCGATGGCCACGTTGGAGAAAAACGGTACTTACGACGCACTGCTGAAAAAGTACAACGTCTCCAAGCCCACCGAGGCGGAGTTCAAGGCGGCTTTGGCCAAGTAAGTCATACAGAGGCTACGCACGGGGGCGCAACGCTTTGCGCCCCCTGTTGTTTACAGGTGGGTTGTTTATGGATTTCGATTGGGAATATCTTCTGACCCTGGCTGGCAACCGGGACTTTTGGGCTGCCTCGCTACTGGTGGCCTGGCTCAGTACCTTGACCTGGTTGATCGGGTCTTTCCTGGGTCTGTTCGTGGCACTGGCCCGAACCACTGGCCCCGCCTGGCTCAAGCAGGTCGCCGGCACTTACATCTGGTTCTTCCGCAGCCTGCCTTTGCTGGTGCTGCTGATTTTTGTGTACAACCTGCCGCAGGCGCTGCCTGGCTTGCAGCCGATTCTGTCCAATCCTTTTTGGGCCGGTCTGATTGCGCTCGTCATCAGCGAAACCGCCTACCTGGCCGAGATTCACCGCGGCGGCTTGTTGGCCGTAGAAAAGGGTCAGCACGAAGCGGCCCGTGCCCTGGGTATCAAACCCTTTGGCAAATACCGACACATCGTGGTGCCACAGGCCATTCGCGTGGCTTTGCCGGCATTGGGCAACCAGTTCATCACCATCGTCAAACTCACCTCTCTGGTGTCCGTGATTTCACTGGCCGAGGTGCTGCTGGTCGGTCAACGTCTGTACACACGCAACTTCCTGGTCATCGAGACCTTGGCCGCTGTGTCGTGCTACTACGTCCTGATCGTGACCGTGTTTGGTTACCTGTTGGGCAAGTTCGAAAAGCGTCTGGACGTCAGCCTTCGGACGTCCGGTGAAATCAGTCCGGCCACTCTGGTCAACAAGGCCTCCGGGCTTTCTGGCTCGCAGCGAAAAGTGGGTCAAGAAGTGGTGGTCGAGCTCAAATCGATCAAGAAGTCCTTCGGCTCCAAAGTGGTGCTCAACCACATTGACCTGCAGGTGCGTGCCGGTGAAGTCGTCAGCATCATCGGTCCTTCAGGGTCTGGCAAGACCACGCTGATTCGTACCGTCAACACGCTGCAAGACATCGACTCGGGCTACATCGAATTCAACGGCAAATCGTGGATCGGCAACAGTGGCCGTTACACCGTGGCCAAGAATTTCTACGACGAAGTCACCCACATCGGCATGGTGTTCCAGTCGTTCAACCTCTTCCCTCACATGTCGGTGCTGGAGAACGTGACCTTCGGTCCCCGCTACCATGGTTTCGGCAGCCCGGACGAAATCCGCGAGAACGCGATGCACAACCTCGAGAAGATGGGCATGGCGGCACATGCATCCAAATACCCGCACCAGCTCTCGGGTGGTCAGAAGCAACGCGTGGCGATTGCCCGTGCCTTGGCCATGAAACCCAAGGTCATGTTGTTCGACGAGCCTACTTCGGCACTCGACCCCGAGTTGGTGGGGGAAGTGCTGCAGGCCATCGAACTGCTGGCCGCCGAAGGCATGACCATGATCATCGTGACCCACGAAATGCGTTTTGCCCGCCGCATCAGCGACCGCATCATCATGATGGAAAACGGTTCGATCGTGGCAGACAAGACCGTGGCCGAGATCGATCAGGACCCGAAGGACAGCCGTATCCGTCGCTTCATGTCCAACGCCGAAGGTTCGCACGCCGCGGCCTGAGCCCTGGCGACGTTCGCGCCTGTCGTTCACACCGCTTGTGCCAGGGTCATGGGGCCAGATCGTTTGTCCATTCAGGCCTTTCTCGATGACCTCGAGGCCTCATTCCGGCAGGCCAGCCAGCGGGGTGAGGTGGCCAGTTACATTCCCGAACTGGCCACCGTCGACCCGGGCTACTTTGGCATCTCGGTGTGCTTGCCCGATGGCTCGGTGCTGAGCGCCGGCGATACCCAAAAACCCTTCTCGATCCAGAGCATTTCCAAGGTATTTTCTTTGGCGATTGCCTTGGGTCGCGAGGGCGATCGTCTGTGGAAGCGGGTCGGGCGTGAGCCCTCAAACTTTGCCTTCAACTCGGTGGTCGAGCTGGAGATGGAGCAGGGCCGGCCTCGCAATCCCTTTGTCAACGCCGGCGCCATTGTCACCACCGACGCCATCCTCAGCGGGCGCACCCCCAAAGAGACCCTGGCCGAATTGCTGTTGTTTGTGCGGGCCGCCTGCGGCGATGACGAGGTCTACATCAACCAGCGCGTGGCCGAAGCCGAAAACCGTACTGGGCATCGCAACTACGCGTTGGCGCATTTTCTGAAATCGTGCAGCAATCTCAACAGCCCGTGTGACCGGGTGCTTGGCACGTATTTCCACCAATGCGCCATCGAAATGTCCTGCCAACAGCTGGCCGCGGCAGGGCGGTTTCTGGCCGGTTTCCATCCGGATTTCGACATGATTGGTGAACCGCATGTGCGCAGCATCAATGCCTTGATGATGACGGCGGGCCATTACGACGGTTCGGGTGAGTTCGCGTATTCGGTCGGGATACCGGCCAAAAGCGGCGTGGGTGGGGGTATCTTGGCAGTGGTGCCCAGGCGGGCATCGATTGCCGTGTGGTCGCCGGGGTTGAACCGCTATGGCAATTCGCATCTGGGCACACTGGCACTGGAAAAGCTCTCACGCTTTACCGGTTGGTCACTGTTTGAAGTGGCCAGGGTTTAATCCTCAGGCCTGAATGCCAAGGCCAAGTGCCCTGTGCCTGCCATGACCTGTGCACGACAGTCATGGGCAGGCCTATTCAAGCGGATGGATCAGCTTTTGCGAACCGCCTTTTTGGCAGGCACTGCCGGTGCGACCGCTGAGACCGGTGGCTGGCGCTGCAGCGGGTGTCTTGCGCGCGGGTGTGGCGCGCTTCTTGGCCGCTGGCGCTTTGGCGGGAGCGGCTGCTTTGGCCGGGCTGGCGGCAGGTTTGGGTGCAGCGGGTTTGCGGGTGCGAGGAGCCGTGCTTGATTTGCCGGGTGTGGCAGTGGGAGCAGTGGCGGCAGGTTTGGCCTGGGGCGCTGCTGGCTTGGTGGGCGATTCAGCAGGGGCTGCAGTTGCTACCGCTTTGGGCTGGGCGCTGGGGCGACCGGTCTTGAGGGCAGGCACGGCCCGAATGGCCTCAACGAAGGCCGCGTAAAAGGTGGTGGCGTTCAAGAAGGCCATCATCGCCGCTGGCAGCCAGGCCGTGCGCCTGCCCTTCATGCCCGACGATCCGCGCGTGGTGGACTCCACCGGCGCACTGGCGCTGCAGGGCGTACCCCAAAAGATGCTCATCGTCGGCGGCGGCATCATCGGCCTGGAAATGGGCACGGTGTACAGCACGCTGGGCGCACGCCTGGACGTGGTCGAGATGATGGACGGCCTGATGCAAGGCGCGGATCGCGATCTGGTCAAAGTCTGGCAAAAAATGAACCAGCACCGCTTTGACAAGGTGATGCTGAAAACCAAAACCGTCGGTGCCCAAGCCACCCCCGAAGGCATTAAGGTGCAGTTCGAGGGGCTGGATGGCACCCAAAGCGAAGGCACTTACGACCTGGTGCTGCAAGCCGTGGGCCGCACGCCCAACGGTAAAAAAATCGGTGCCGACAAGGCGGGCGTGGCGGTGACCGAGCGCGGCTTTATCGACGTGAACATCCAGATGCGCACCAACGTGCCGCACATCTTCGCCATTGGCGACATCGTGGGCCAGCCCATGCTGGCGCACAAGGCGGTGCACGAGGCGCATGTGGCGGCAGAAGTGATCGCCGGGGAATTGCAGGGCAACAAAGAACTGGCCGCCGCCGCGTTCAACGCCCGCGTGATTCCCAGC
>NZ_JBHSEY010000038.1:0-126147 GCF_042654745.1 Comamonas denitrificans | reverse complement strand
TGCTTGAGAAGGTGAATGCCGGTGAATAAAACATGGGCCTGAATAAAGCGGGTTTCTAAGCGGCTAACGGGCGAGGTAAGCCGACCGCCGCAGGCGGGTCGGCTTGAGCGCCGGGTTAGAGCAACCCATTTTCCCGAAGCGTTTGCTCACCGTATGGTGTTAGCTTTAAAACACCCTGAAGGTCTGGAAAAATGAAGCCAAATTGCTGCATTCTATAGAGAGCTTCTTCGGGCACGCTTTTGCCATTTACCCAATCTACGAGCGCCAAAATTATCGGAGAAACCTTTGGTTTAGAGATTTCAGCTTTATAGTCATCGATATTAGGAAGCGTGTTAATTGGAGGATTTATCTGACGCTTAATATATATTTCAGGCTCAAGTGACAGAGAATTTCCAAAAGGATCAACAACTTGAACGCCATGGATTTCTCCGCTTTCTAAGCATTGAACATACAGGCCCGTATAACTACTCATCTTACTTCTCCATAAAATTTATAATTCATAACTAACGAAAAAGATAAGCCGCCCGCAGTATGCGGGTCGGCTTGAGCGCCGGGTTAGACCCAAAGCCAAAGCGCAAAAACGAAAGTGACCGCACAGGCCACGGACTACGGAAAAAAGAGCTGCCTGCGCTTGCTGCACAAGGGCTAGAGGCCAAAAAGGCTTGAAACTGGGACAACCCATGCAGGCGAAGCCCGAGCGAACGCCAAACACCCAGCGGATAAACGCTTGCGAGGGTAAATGGCGTTTGAATATTCATGGGCTGAAATGAGCAGGAATAAAAGGCAGGCTAACGGGCGAGGTAAGCCGACCGCCGTAGGCGGGTCGGCTTGACCGAAATGTTAGAGCCAGAAGCCAAAACCGATAACCTGAATTTGGCGACGGGCATGAACTGCGAAAAAGCACAGCGCCACCGAGGCTGCGCAGCACTACGAAAAAAATAGCTGCTTACGCTTGCTGCACAAGGGCCAGAGGCCAAAAAGACCACAAACCAGCGTAACGCCAGCAGGCGAAGCCCAGAGAAACGACAAACCAAGCGCTGCACAACGCTTGAGAAATTGAATGCCGTTTGAATAAGCATGGGCAAAATAAATTGGTTTTCAGTGGTGCTAACGGGCGAGGTAAGCCGACCGCCGTAGGCGGGTCGGCTTGACCGAAATGTTAGAACCAGAAGCCAAAACAGGTAACGCGAATTTGGCGACGGGCGCGAACTGTGAAAAAGCGCTGCGCCACCGAGGCAGCGCAGCGCTTAAAAAATGAAACTGGCGCAGAAAATACAGGCGAAGCCCGGAGAAACGACAAACCAAGCGCTGAACAGCGCTTGAGAAATTAAATGCCGTTTGAAAAAGCATGGGCTTGAATAAAGCAGGTTTTCTGTGGTGCTAACGGCCAAGGTAAGCGGCTGGCTGAAAGCCAGTCCGCTTGAGCGCAGAGTTAGACCCGAAGGCCAAAAGGGAGCGCCCAGCGTTGAAGACGTGCGCGGCCCATGAAAAAGCGCTGGGCCACGGAAGCGGCGCAGCGCTGCAAGAAGGATAGCTGGTGGCGCTTGCTGCACAAGCGCTGGAGGCCCAAAAGGCTAGAAAGCCTTTGGAACAGGGCGGAGCGCTGGAACAGGTGGGTGCGCGCATAGAGCGGGTGATGGGACTAACGGCCAAGGTAAGCGGCCCGCCGTAGG
Organism: Comamonas denitrificans; assembly: GCF_042654745.1. Classification (NCBI taxonomy): domain Bacteria; kingdom Pseudomonadati; phylum Pseudomonadota; class Betaproteobacteria; order Burkholderiales; family Comamonadaceae; genus Comamonas; species Comamonas denitrificans. The sequence continues at coordinate 124,474 of NZ_JBHSEY010000038.1, read as the reverse complement.
CGGGTCCGCTTGACCGCCGGGTTAGACCCGCCGGGGTTTGAAAAAGCGCCGCGCACCCGCAAAACGCTACCAAAGAAAGAGCTGCTAGCGCAAGCGGGACGGGAGCTAGAGGCCAAAAAGGCTTGAAAACTGCGCAACGATTGCAGGCGAAGCCCAGCGCAACGGCCAAGCGCCAAAGGCTGAACCTTTGCGATGGACAAAACGCTGGAATAAATAGCGGCCTGCATAAAGCGGGAATATGAAGGGACTAACGAAAAAGCTAAGCCGCCCGCAGTATGCGGGTCGGCTTGAGCGCCGGGTTAGACCCAAAGCGCAAAAACGAAAGTGACCGCACAGGCCACGGACTACGAAAAAAAGAGCTGCTAGCGCTTACTGGACAAGGGCTAGAGGCCAAAAAGGCTTGAAACTGGCACGACCCACGCAGGCGAAGCCCGAGCGAACGCCAAACACCCAGCGGATAAACGCTTGCGAAGGTAAATGGCACTTGAATATTCATGGGCTGAAATGAGCAGGAATAAAAAGCAGGCTAACGGACAAAGTAAGCTGCCCGCCTTTGGCGGGTCAGCTTGACTGCCGGGTTAGACCCAGCAGGATGGAAGACAACGCAGCCCCCAAGAGAGACTGCGCGAGCAAGGTGTGACCATAGCCTGCGGGCTGTAACGAGGCAAGAGCCGAATGGCCCGAACCCACGCAGGCGCAGCCCCGCAGAGCGACCGAACGCCAGCGGCAAAACCTGCGAATGAACGACAGCGGGCAAAGCAACCATGGGCTGTGAAGTGGGCACGCAAACGCGCGGCAGGCTAACACCTGAGTTAAGCCGCGCCTCGAAGCGGCGTCGGCTTGAACGAATTGTTAGGCTATGCCTGCATCTACTGATTTGGTTGCGGCTTGGTTGCGCCGCGAACCAATGATCGAATGAAAGCAATGAGCATGCCACCTGTCAGCATGCCTAAGAAGTAGGTGCCTAAGGTCAACAGCGATAAAGGCAACGTCGCTGAAGAAGAAAGGAGGGAAACCGTCGCACTGCCGCTATTTTGGACCATGAATGTGACGACGACGAGTGTCATGAGGATGACGATTGCAAGATACAGATAGCGCATTTAGCTCTCCTTGAAGATTACGTACTGTTGGATGCAAAGCCTAACGAACAAGATAAGCCGCCCGCAGTATGCGGGTCGGCTTGAGCGCCGGGTTAGACCCAAAGCGCAAAAACGAAAGTGACCGCACAGGCCACAGACTACGAAAACCAGAGCTGCCTACGCTTGCTGCGCAAGGGCTACAGGCCAAAAAGGCTTGAAACTGGCACAGCCTACGCAGGCGAAGCCCGAGCGAACGCCAAACACCCAGCGGATAAACGTTTGCGAGGGTAAATGGCGTTTGAATATTCATGGGCTGAAATGAGCAGGAATAAAAAGCAGGCTAACGAACCAAGGTAAGCGGCGGCGAAGCCGTCCGCTTGACCGCAGAGTTAGACCCGAAGGCCAAAAGGGAGCGCCCTGCCTTGAAGAGGTGCGCAGCCCAAGAAAAAGCGCTGGGCCACGAAAGCGGCGCAGCACTGCAAGAATGATAGCTGGTGGTGCTTGGCTGGCAAGCGCTGGATGCCAAAAAGGCAGATAAGCCTTTGGAACAGGGCCGAGCGCTGAAATAAGTGGCTGCGCGCATAAAGCGGGTGATGGGACTAACGAACGAAAGTAAGCCGCCCGCCGAAGGCGGGTCGGCTTGACTGCCCGGTTAGACCCAGAAGCCAAAACGGGAAACCCCAAATTGACGATGGGCGCAAACCACGAAAAAACAGTGCGCCACCGAGGCGACGCACTGCTTGAAAAATGATAGCTGGTGGCGCTTGCCGCACAAGGGCTAGAGGCCAAAAAGGCTTGAAAACAGCGCAGCGCCCCAAGGCGAAGCCCGGCACACGGTAAAAACCCAGCGAATAAACGCTTGAGAAAATAAATGCCGGTGAATAAAGCATGGGGCTGAATAAAGCAGGTTTTTCGCAGGCTAACGAACGAAAGTAAGCCGCCTGCCGAAGGCAGGTCGGCTTGACTGCCCGGTTAGACCCAGAAGCCAAAACGGGAAGCCCCAAATTGACGACGGGCGCAAACCACGAAAAAGCAGTGTGCCACGGAGGCGACGCACTGCTTGAAAAATGATAGCTGGTGACGCTTGCTGCACAACGGCTAGAGGCCAAAAAGACTTGAACTGGCGCAGCGCCCCAAGGCGAAGCCCGGCACACGGCAAAAACCCAACGAATAAACGCTTGAGAAGGTAAATGCCGGTGAATAAACCATTGGCTTAAATAATGCGGGATTCTAAGAGGCTAACAGCCAAGGTAAGCGGCCCGCAGAATGCGGGTCCGCTTGACCGCAGAGTTAGACCCGAAGGCCAAAAAGGGGCGCCCTGACTTGAAGACGGGCACAACCCACGCAAAAGCGCTGCGCCACGGAAGCGGCGAAGCGCTGCAAAAATGATAGCTGGTGGCGCTTGCTGCACAAGCGCTGGCGGCCAAAAAGGCTTGGAAGCCTTTGGAACAGGGCGGAGCGCTGGAACAGGTGGGTGCGCGCATAAAGCGGGTGATGGGACTAACGGCCAAGGTAAGCGGCTGGCTGAAAGCCAGTCCGCTTGAGCGCAGAGTTAGACCCGAAGGCCAAAAAGGGGCGCCCTGACTTGAAGACGGGCACAACCCACGCAAAAGCGCTGGGCCACGGAAGCGGCGCAGCGCTACAAGAAAGATAGCAGGTGGCGCTGGATAAACGGGCGCTAGAGGCCAAAAAGGCTTGAACCTGCCGAAGCGAACGCAGGCGAAGCCCCGCAGAGCGCCAAAACCCCCAAGGAGAAACCTTGGAGAAAGGCAAAGCGCTGGAGTTAATGGCGGCCTGCATGACGCGGAATGTGAAGGGACTAACGGCCAAGGTAAGCGGCTGGCTGAAAGCCAGTCCGCTTGAGCGCAGAGTTAGACCCGAAGGCCAAAAGGGGGCGCCCAGACTTGGACAAGGGCGCAGCCCAAGAAAAACCGCTGGGCCACGGAAGCGGCGCAGCGCTGCAAGAAGGATAGCTGGTGGCGCTTGCTGCACAGGCGCTGGAGGCCAAAAAGGCTTGAAAGCCTTTGGAACAGGGCGGAGCGCTGGAACAGGTGGCTGCGCGCATGAAACGGGTGATGGGACTAACTAGAATTAGACAGCCTAATTTCTCAAAAATCAGACCGCCTATTACAAAAAAATTTCCCTACCTCCCTCTGAGAAAAAATTAGGCACCCCTAAAAAATTCCAGACGAAGCACCTACCCATCATCCAAACTTTTGTTACACCCGCCTTACAAACCCTTACTTCACCCATTCCTCTTGCCGTTCGCGCACCACGTCTTTTAAAAAGCGCCGCACGGCCTGAAGCGGGGCTCGGTTTTGGCTTCTTCGGGCATGCGCATCCAGAAGGTGCGGGTAAAGCAGGCTTGCCAGCAAATCGTCCACGCAATGAATAAAACGGTAGCGGCGTAAATCGTCACTGTACGCCACCGCCGCAAAAAAGCGCCAATGATCCCAATCCATGCGTAGCAGTGCATCTGTGCTTTTTTGCAGATAAAAACTGCACAAACGCCTATTGCTCTATCAAATTTGCACACTACCATGGGCTTATCGATTTTGTTTATCCGGCTTTAGACCGGTTTTTTTCACCCTCCAGGAGACATTGCGCAATGAGCATCCCTACCGTCAAGCTACTTATCAACGGCGAATTTGTTGAATCCAAAACCACCCAGTGGCGTGATGTGGTGAATCCCGCTACGCAAGAAGTGCTGGCCCGCGTGCCTTTTGCTACGCAGGACGAGATCAACGCCGCGGTGGCTGCGGCCAAGGAAGCGTTCAAGACGTGGAAGAAAACCCCCATTGGTGCCCGCGCCCGCATTTTTTTGAAGCTGCAGCAGCTGATTCGCGAAAACATGGGCGAGCTGGCCGCGTTGCTGACGGCTGAACAGGGCAAAACCCTGCCCGACGCAGAGGGCGACGTGTTCCGTGGCCTGGAGGTGGTGGAGCACGCCAGCGCCATCGGCAATCTGCAGCTGGGCGAGCTGGCCAACAACGTGGCCGGTGGTGTCGATACCTACACGCTGCTGCAGCCGCTGGGCGTGTGCGCGGGGATTACGCCGTTTAACTTCCCGGCGATGATTCCGCTGTGGATGTTCCCCATGGCGATTGCCACGGGCAATACCTTTGTGCTCAAGCCGTCTGAGCAAGACCCGATGGTGACCATGCGCCTGTGCGAGCTGGCACTGCAAGCCGGGATTCCGGCCGGGGTGCTGAACGTGATTCACGGCGGCGAGGATGCGGTAAACGCCATTTGCGACCACAAGGACATCAAGGCGATTAGCTTTGTGGGCTCGACCCACGTGGGCACGCATGTGTACAACCGCGCCAGCCTGAACGGCAAGCGCGTGCAATGCATGATGGGCGCAAAAAACCACGCCATCGTGCTGCCCGATGCGAATAAAGAGCAAACCCTGAACGCCATTGCCGGTGCCGCCTTTGGCGCAGCGGGCCAGCGCTGCATGGCCCTGCCGGTGGTGATGCTGGTGGGCGAGGCGCAGCAGTGGCTGCCCGACCTGATCGCCAAAGCCAAAACGCTGAAAATCAGCGGCGGCAATGAGCCGGGCACCGATGTGGGCCCGGTGATTTCGTGCAGCGCTTTGAGCCGCATTGAGGGCCTGATTGAGCGCGGCATTGCCGATGGTGCCAAGCTGGAGCTGGATGGCCGCAAGCCCACGGTGCCCGGCTACGAAAAGGGCAACTTTGTCGGCCCGACCATCTTCAGCGGCGTGAAGCCCGGCATGAGCGTGTACGACCAAGAAATTTTTGGCCCCGTGCTGTGCGTGGTCGAGGCGGCCACGCTGGATGAGGCCATCGAGTTCATCAACGCCAACCCCAACGGCAACGGCACGGCCATCTTTACCCAGTCGGGCGGCGCAGCGCGCAAGTTCCAGGAAGAGATCGACGTGGGCCAGGTGGGCATCAACGTGCCCGTGCCGGTGCCCGTGCCGCTGTTCTCGTTCACCGGCAGCCGCGCCTCGAAGCTGGGCGATCTGGGCCCCTACGGCAAGCAAGTGGTGCTGTTCTACACCCAGACCAAAACGGTGACGGCCCGCTGGTTTGACGACAGCACCCTGAGCCACGGCGTAAACACCACGATCAGCTTGAAATAAGCCAGCCCCCAAAGAAGGCGCTAGGTGCAGCCCTGCTGCCCTGGCGCTTTCGCCCCAAGATTTATGCACAAAATCAGGCTCTAGCCCTTTATTTATAAGCGCTAATAGCTATTAAAATTAGGAGACCTGTATGGATTTTGAACTCAACGAAGACCAACGCGCCTTTGCCGATACGGCGCGGCAGTTTGCCCAGGCCGAGTTGGCCCCGCACGCTGCGCACTGGGATGCCGAGGGCATTTTCCCGGTGGAGGCCATCGCCAAAGCGGGCGAGCTGGGCTTTTGCGGTCTGTACGCGCCCGAGTGCATTGGCGGCCTGCAGCTGCCCCGGCTGGATGCCACCTTGGTGTTTGAGGAGCTGGCGGCGGTTGATCCCAGCACCACGGCCTTCATCACCATCCACAACATGGCGACCTGGATGCTGGGCACCTGGGCCACCGACGAGGTGCGCGCCGAATGGGGCGATGCCTTGACCAGCGGCCAAAAACTGGCCAGCTATTGCCTGACGGAACCGGGCAGCGGCTCGGATGCGGCCAGCATCAAAACCCGCGCCGAGTTGGTGGGCGGCGAATACGTCATCAACGGCAGCAAGGCGTTTATCAGCGGCGCAGGTTCCACCGATGTGCTGGTGCTGATGGCGCGCACGGGCGATGCGCAGTCGGGCGCAGGCGGCATCAGCGCGTTTGCCGTGCCGGCGCATCTGCCCGGCATTAGCTACGGCAAAAAAGAAGAAAAAATGGGCTGGAACAGCCAGCCCACGCGCACCATCAGTTTTGACAATGTGCGCATTCCCGCCAACCACCTGCTCGGGCGCGAGGGCGAGGGTTTCAAAATTGCCATGAAGGGGCTGGACGGCGGGCGCATCAACATTGCCACCTGCTCAGTGGGCGCGGCGCAAGGGGCCTTGGCCCACGCCCAGCGCTATATGCAAGAGCGCAAGCAGTTTGGCAAACCGATTGCGGCCTTTCAGGCGCTGCAGTTCAAGCTGGCCGACATGGCCACCGAGCTGGTCGCCGCGCGCCAGATGGTGCGTTTGGCTGCCAGCAAGCTCGATGCCGGTGCGCCCGATGCCAGCACCTACTGCGCCATGGCCAAGCGCTTTGCCACCGATGCGGGCTTTACGGTGATCAACGAGGCGCTGCAGCTGCACGGCGGCTATGGCTACATCCGCGAATACCCGCTAGAGCGCCTGCTGCGCGATGCCCGCGTGCACCAAATTTTGGAAGGCACCAACGAGATCATGCGCGTGATCATTGGCCGCAGAATGCTCGATGGCGATGCGCCAGAGGCCATTCGCTAGCATTCAGTCGCCAATTGCGTCGCCAAGCCAGCATCTGCATTCACAACACCAACCATCCACCAACAGGAGACACACCATGCAAATCGGATTTATCGGCCTGGGCCACATGGGCGGCCCCATGGCCATCAACCTGGTCAAAGCCGGCCACAACGTCAAAGTGTTTGACCTCAGCGCCGCCGCCATCGCCAGCGTGGTCGCGGCAGGCGGCCAGGCGGCCGTCAGCGCGCAAAACGCGGTGCAAGGCGCAGAAGTCGTCATCAGCATGCTGCCCGCCAGCCAGCACGTTGAAAGCCTGTACCTGGGCCGCGAAGGGCAAATTGGCCTGCTGGCCAGCATGACCAAAGGCACGCTGGTGATTGACAGCTCCACCATCGCCGCCGCCACCAGCCAAAAGGTGGCCCAAGCTGCGCAGGCCGCCGGCATTGACTTTATTGATGCCCCCGTCTCAGGTGGCGTGGGCGGTGCCGTGGCCGGTACGCTGACCTTTATGGTCGGTGCCAGCGCAACGCAACTGGAACGCGCCCGCCCGGTGCTGGAAAAAATGGGGGCCAACATCTTCCATGCGGGCGATATCGGCGCGGGCCAAACCGCCAAAATCTGCAACAACATGCTGCTAGGCATCTTGATGATCGGCACCAGCGAGGCCATGGCCCTGGGCGTGGCCAACGGCCTCGATCCCAAAGTGCTGGCCGAAATCATGCGCCGCAGCTCGGGGGGCAACTGGGCCCTGGAAAAGTACAACCCCTACCCTGGCGTGCACGAAGCTGCCCCGGCCAGCAAGGGCTACGCCGGTGGCTTTGGCACCGATCTGATGCTCAAAGACCTGGGCCTGGCGCAAGAAAACGCCACCGCCGTCAAAGCCAGCACCCCCCTGGGCGGCCTGGCCCGTTCGCTGTACGCTGCGCACAGCCTGGGCGGACATGGCGCAGAAGACTTCTCCAGCGTAATCAAGATGCTGCAAAAACAGGGGTAAAACCACCGCCGTTAAAAACAAAACAGCCACCGGTTTGTGCCGGTGGCTTTTTTTATAAAGGGAAGCTGCATTCAGCCATCAGGGCAAATGCACAGCAGCACCCTGATCGCTTGCATTGCATCAATCGCGTTCGAGCATTTTCTTCATGGCTTTTTTGGCCTTGATGTCTTGCTCCAGGCGCTCGGCAGCCTCATGGCGAATGCGATGCATCATGGCCGCATCCGGGGCTTTCCAGTTGCCGCCCGAGGCACTGGCCATCCAGGCGACGGCTTGGGCAAAGTCATCCAGGGTCAGGTCGGGCGCACCGCCTTGTGCAGGCATGGCCCGCACGCCTACCCAGGCATGGGCGGTCAAGATATCTTGCCCTTCTTCAATCAGCGGAGCCCAGGCTTTGGCATCGCCAGGCTTGGGGGCCGAGGCCACGCCATTGGCATGGCAAGCAGCGCAGGTTGTTTCATAAATTTTTTTACCCACGGTGTCTGCGGTATTGGCGTTGGCCAAGGGCACGGCACAGGCCAGCAGCCATGCGCCAAGGGTGGAAAGCAAAACGGGTTTTTTCATAACGGTGCGTGGTGGTTGTGGCACCAGCAGTGCCAAGATGGGAAAAAAAGAGAACAGCCAAGCATCTGTGCAGATGCGCTATATCCATGATGATTGTATGGTCATAACCATCCCACCGTGCGATTGACCCGCCCTACCAAGAGCACTGCACGCTTGAATAAAAAAGGTTTCAGATAAAAACTTATCTGAAACCTTTTATTTATAAGCGGAAGATGCTCTTTTTATCGATGGCTGATGCGCCGCACCAACCAATCGCCAAAGCTTTGGATCAGCTGCACAAAGACAATCAAAATCACCACCACGGCCAGCATCACATCGGGCAAAAAGCGTTGGTAACCGTAGCGAATGCCCAAATCCCCCAGGCCGCCACCGCCCACGGCACCGGCCATGGCGGAGTAGCCGGTCAAGCTGACCAAGCTGATTGTCAGCGCCGCCACAATGCCGGGCATGGCTTCGGGCAGCAGCACCTTGCAGACGATCTGGCTGGTGGTTGCGCCCATGGATTGGGCCGCTTCAATCAGGCCGGCATCGACTTCGCGCAAAGCAGTTTCCACCAAACGGGCAATAAAGGGGGCAACGGCCACCGTCAGCGGCACCACGGCCGCCCAGGTGCCAATCGACGTGCCGGTGATCCAGCGGGTAAATGGGATGATGGCCACCAGCAAAATAATGAAGGGCGTGGACCGCGCCGCATTCACCAGCCCGCCCACCACCACGTTCAGCGGGGTGTTTTCCAGCACGCCGCCCTTGTCGGTCAAACGCAAAAACACGCCCAGGGGAATGCCAAACAGGCCGCCCAGCAGGCCCGAGACACCGACCATCAGCACGGTCTCCCACAGGGCTTCGGCAAAGAGCTCCAGCATCATTTCAGAGAAGTTTTCAAACATGGCGACCTCCTTGGGGCTGTTGGCGCACCTGCACGCCGTTGCGCTGCAAATAGGCGATGGCGGCCGTAATCTGCGCCGGTGGCCCGCTGGCAAACACGGCCAGGGAGCCAAAGGTTTGGCCCTGAATGTCATCAATCTGCCCGTGCAGGATGGACAAGTCCAGGCCCAGCTCGCGAATCAAGTGCGACAGCACCGGCTGGTAGGCCGAATCGCCCGCGTAGGACAGGCGCAGCAGTTGCCCGCTTTGCCCGGCGGGCAGGCCCAGGGTGAGGGCCTGCACGCGCTGTTGCACGCTGGCGGGCAGCTCTTGCGGCACGATTTCGTCAATCAGGCTTTGGGTGATGGCTTGCTGCGGGTTGGTAAACACGTCCAGCACCGCGCCCAGTTCGACCACTTGCCCGGCCTCCATCACCGCCACGCGGTCGGCAATTTGTTTGATGACCTGCATTTGGTGGGTAATCAGCACCACGGTCACGCCCAGCTCGCGATTGACCTGGCGCAGCAAATCCAGAATGGAGCGGGTGGTTTCGGGGTCCAGGGCGCTGGTGGCCTCGTCCGAGAGCAGCACGCGCGGGTTGCTGGCCAGCGCCCGGGCAATGCCCACGCGCTGCTTTTGCCCGCCAGAAATTTGCGCTGGGTAGCGGTTGGCCAGGTGCGCCAGGCCCACCAGCTCCAGCAGCGGGGTGATGCGCTGGGCAATCTCGGCCTTGCTCACCCCGGCCAGCTCCAGCGGCAGGGCGGCGTTGTCAAACACGGTGCGCGAAGACAGCAGGTTGAAGTGCTGAAACACCATGCCAATCTCTTGCCGGGCTTGGCGCAGTTGGGCATCCGATAGTTGCAGCAAATCGCGACCATTGACGATCATCTTGCCGCTGACCGGGCGGTTGAGCAGGTTCATGCAGCGCACGAGCGAGCTTTTGCCCGCGCCACTGCGCCCAATGATGCCGAAAACCTCCCCCGCCTGGATGTGCAAGTTGATATTTTTCAGCGCGTGTACCGGGCCTTGTGGGCCGGCGTAGGTCAGGGATAAGTCCTGAATGTCGATCATGTTTGTTTGAATCCACGCCCGCAACTGGGCGCAACAGCTTAGAACGTGTTCACGTTCTTAAAAAAGCCTACGGCCAATGAAAAAAACCCGCCATCATGCCCAAAAACAGCAGCGCTGCCCTGGGGCAGCGCAAAAACTCAGGTTTTCGGGGCGTGTTTACCGCTCAGGCCGGTAGCTGTGGTCGTGCTGGTAGGTTTGGTCCATGAAAATGCCTTTGAGGCCCAGCGCCTGCTCTTTGTCCGTCCCTTTGTAGATTTGCTGCAGCCAGCGCTTGACGGCATTGGCCGCCGGGCTGGCCTTTTCGCCGGTTAAAAAGCTTTCTTCCAGCACGTGGCCAGCGCTGTGTACGCGCACCAAAGCGCCGCGCGAGAGGGCCAGGCGCTCCAAGGTCTCAATGGGCACTTGAAACACCACCTGGTTGGGCTGCGGCTGCTCAGCTGCCAAAGAGCGCACGCGCATGGGGCCATAGGGGCGGGCATCAAACTCAATCATCTCCACCGGGGCATGTTGTCCACGGGTAAAACCCACCGTCAGCAAGGCTTGCTTGGGTTTTTCTGCCGTCCAGGCCAGCCCCAGCATGGGGCAGCGCAACGGGTTGCTGCAATCGAGGGGCAGGGGCGAAAACTGTGCAGTTTGCGCTTCGCCCTGGGCATTGCGCGTGATCTGCACCTCACCCACTTGGTTCTGCGGCTTGGGCGCACTGGAACAGCCGACCAGCGCCAGGGCGGCCACCAATACGCCGCTTGCTATTTTTTTTGGCATCAGATTCTCCCGAAATAAGGGTTTAGTGTCGCATTGATTGACGCACAACAAACCTTACTGGAATAGCGATATTCATAGAATGTGCGACTATCCAAAAACTACATTTATAAAAAATATACCTTTAACGCTATGCGCCTGACTTCTTTAACTGATTTTGCTTTGCGCCTGCTCATGCATGTGGCGCAAAACCCCGACCGTCTGTGCACGATTTCCGAAGTGGCGCAAGCCCAGCAAATCTCTCAAACCCACTTGATGAAGGTCACCCACCAACTGGCACTGCAAGGCTGGCTGACCACCGTGCGCGGCAAAGGCGGGGGTATTCGCCTGGCCCATGCCCCAGAAGACATTCGCATTGGTGCCGTGGTGCGCAGCATGGAGCCCAGCTTGGCCTTGGTGGAGTGCTTTTTGGCCGATTCCAACAGCTGTTTGCTGGCCGGCAATTGCCGCCTGACCGGTGTTTTGGATGGGGCCCTTAAAGCCTTCCTGACGCATTTGGACCAATTTACGTTGGCCGATTTGCTGCCTGGCCTGCCCCACCTGCAGGCACCAGCCACCCCCCTTGAGCCCAGCATTGTGGCGTGCATTCACAAAGCCAAAAAAGAGGAAAGCCAGGACTAAGTCCTGGCTTTCTCGGTAGCGCACGCGCCGGGGCTTAATCCGTTTAGTCCAGCAGCGAAAGATCGCGCACCGCGCCTGTGTCGGCGCTGGTGACCAGCTTGGCGTAGGCTTTCAGCGCCGCCGAGACTTTGCGCGGGCGGGGTTGAGCAGGCTTCCAGCCTTTGGCATCTTGCGCCACGCGGCGGCGGGCCAGCTCCTCATCGCTGACCAGCACGTTGATGCTGCGGTTGGGGATGTCAATGCGAATGCGGTCACCGTTTTGCACCAAGCCAATCGTGCCACCAGCGGCCGCCTCGGGCGAGCAGTGGCCAATCGACAGGCCCGAGGTGCCGCCGGAAAAACGCCCATCGGTCAGCAGTGCACACGCCTTGCCCAGGCCCTTGCTCTTGATGTAGCTGGTGGGGTAGAGCATTTCTTGCATGCCGGGGCCGCCTTTGGGCCCTTCGTAGCGCACGATGACCACATCGCCCGCCTTGACCTTGTCGCTCAGGATGTTGGCCACGGCCTCGTCCTGGCTTTCGACCACGTGGGCCGGGCCTTCAAATACCAGAATGGAATCGTCCACCCCGGCGGTTTTCACCACGCAGCCATTGAGGGCGATGTTGCCCACCAAGATGGCCAGGCCGCCTTCTTTGCTAAAGGCGTGCTCGTAAGAGCGGATGCAGCCCAGGGCACGGTCCAGATCCAGGCTGGGCCAGCGGGCACTTTGGCTAAAGGCCACCTGCGTGGGAATGCCACCGGGGCCGGCTTTGAAGAAGGTGTGTACGGCTTCATCCTGGGTGCGCACCACGTCCCACTGCGCCAGGGCTTCGCCCAGGGTTTTGGCGTGCACAGTGGGCACATCGGTGTGCAGTTTGCCCGCGCGCTCCAACTCACCCAGGATGGCAAAAATGCCACCGGCGCGGTGTACGTCTTCCACGTGGTATTTCTCGGTATTGGGCGCGACCTTGCACAGCTGCGGAATCACGCGCGAGAGGCGGTCGATGTCTTGCATGGTGAAGGCGATCTCCGCCTCTTGCGCAATGGCCAGCAGGTGCAAGATGGTGTTGGTCGAGCCGCCCATGGCAATGTCCAGCGCCATGGCGTTTTCAAAGGCCTTGAAACCCACCGAGCGCGGCAGGATGCTGGCATCGTCGCCTTCGTAATACTGGCGGGCCAGCTCAACGATGCGCCGCCCGGCGCGTTTGAACAAGCCTTCGCGGTCGGCGTGGGTGGCCAGCAAGGTGCCATTGCCTGGCAGGGCCAGGCCCATGGCTTCGGTCAGGCAGTTCATGGAGTTGGCGGTAAACATTCCAGAGCATGAACCGCAGGTGGGGCAAGCGCTGCGCTCTACTTCAGCCACTTCTTCATCGCTGGCGTGCTCGTCCGCTGCCATCACCATGGCATCGATCAAATCGAGTTTTTTCGCGTGGAAGGTTTTGGTTTCGGGCTTGAGCAGGGACACCTTGCCCGCCTCCATGGGCCCGCCCGAGACAAAAATCACCGGAATATTCAGGCGCATGGCAGCCATCAACATGCCCGGGGTGATCTTGTCGCAGTTGGAGATGCACACCATGGCATCGGCGCAGTGGGCATTGACCATGTATTCGACCGAGTCGGCAATCACATCGCGGCTGGGCAGCGAGTACAGCATGCCGTCGTGGCCCATGGCGATGCCGTCATCGACGGCAATGGTGTTGAATTCTTTGGCCACGCCGCCAGCGGCCTCGATCTCGCGGGCGACCAGCTGGCCCATGTCTTTGAGGTGGACATGCCCCGGCACGAACTGGGTGAAAGAGTTCACCACGGCGATGATGGGCTTTTGAAAGTCGGCATCTTTCATGCCAGTGGCACGCCACAGGGCGCGGGCACCAGCCATATTGCGGCCAGCGGTGGAGGTTTTAGAGCGGTAAACGGGCATAGCAAGTCTCTTGTAAAGCCAAAGGCCTGTCTGCAGCAGGCCCAAGGTTTCAATTATGTCCCAGTCCTTTTGTCGGAGACTGGCCCGCATTGCTGCCAAGGCGCGGCTGCCGCCTGCGCCATTAGCGACACCGCATCAGCGCCGCTGGCGTTGGGAGGCATGGCCCAGGGCCTCACGGGCTTTGCGCTGGCGCTCTTTTTTGCGCTCGTCAATCCGCTCTTGCGCTTTGCGCCGGGTCAGCCCCGAAAAATCTGCGTAGGCCCACCACGCGGCGGTCAGCCCAAACATGCCAATCACCCACCACCAAGACAGCTGCGCCAGCCAGGTGAAACTCACAATTTCTTGCTGCACCAAGGCTTTGAGCACCGCCAAAAGAACTGCAACGGAAAACAACCACATAGCTACTCCTAGGGGAAAACCCACAAAAATGTCATCCTATTCCCAAGCTGGCACTGCGCTTGTCAGCCTTGCGCAAGCCTTGTCCGCCCAGAATGCAAAAAAAACCACACTCTATGGAGACCCCCGCAATGCCCCAACCCACCAGCCCTGGCGATTACGCCGATTTTTACCGCCAATCGATTGCGCCAGACACTCGCGAGGCATTTTGGCTGGAACAAGCCCGTGCCATCGACTGGCACCAAGCGCCCCAGCAGGCCTGTGATTACCACAACCCGCCCTTTGCCCGCTGGTTTGCCGATGGCCAGCTCAACCTGTGCCACAACGCCGTTGATCGCCACTTGGCCCAGCGTGCGGACCAGCCGGCCATCATCGCCGTATCGACCGAGACCAACACCGAGCGCGTTTACACCTTTGCCCAGCTGCACGAAGAAGTGCAGCGCATGGCCGCCGTGCTGCAATCGTTTGGCGTGGGCAAGGGCGACCGGGTGCAAATTTACATGCCCATGATTGCCGAAGCGGCCTTTGCCATGCTGGCCTGCGTGCGCCTGGGCGCCATCCACAGCGTGGTGTTTGGCGGCTTTGCCTCGGTCTCGCTGGCCTCGCGCATCGACGATGCCCAGCCCAAGGTGGTGATCAGCGCCGATGCCGGCTCGCGCGGCGGCAAAGCCATTGCTTACAAGCCCTTGCTGGATGAAGCCCTGCAGCTGGCCAAGCACAAACCTGCGGCGGTGCTGCTGGTCGATCGCGGCCTGGCCCCCATGCCGCTGCAGGCTGGGCGCGATCATTTATGGAGCACTTTGCGCACGCAGCCACAGTTTTCAGAGGCAAAAGTGCCCTGTACATGGCTAAATTCAAGCGACCCCAGCTATATTCTTTATACCAGCGGCACCACTGGCAAACCCAAGGGCGTGCAGCGCGACACCGGCGGCTATGCGGTGGCCTTGGCATCGAGCATGCAGCACATCTTTGCGGGCCAGGCGGGGCAAACCTTTTTTTGCACCAGCGACATTGGTTGGGTGGTGGGGCACAGCTACATCGTCTATGGCCCGCTGATTGCCGGGATGGCCACCATCATGTACGAGGGCCTGCCCACCCGCCCGGATGCGGGCATTTGGTGGAGCCTGGTCGAAAAATACCGCGTCAGCCACATGTTCAGCGCCCCCACGGCGGTGCGGGTGCTGAAAAAGCAAGACCCGGCGTATTTGAAAAAATACGACCTCTCCAGCCTGCAAGCGCTGTGGCTGGCCGGCGAGCCGCTGGACCAACCCACCGCCCAATGGATCAGCGGCGCGTTGCAAGTGCCCATCATCGACAACTACTGGCAAACCGAAACGGGCTGGCCCATTCTTACGCTGTGCAATGGTGTGGAGCAGCAAACCAGCCGCTTTGGCAGCCCAGGCAAAGCGGTGTACGGCTTTAACGTGAAGCTGATTGATGAGGCCACCGGCCAAGCGCTGACCGAGCCCAACCAAAAAGGCGTGCTGGCCATGGAAGGGCCGCTGCCACCGGGCTGCCTGCAAACTGTGTGGGGCGACGATGAGCGCTTTGTTAATACCTACTGGAGCAGCATCCCAGGCCGCCAGATTTACAGCACCTTTGACTGGGGCATCCAAGATGCCGATGGCTATTACTTCATTCTGGGCCGCACTGATGACGTGATCAACGTGGCCGGCCACCGCCTGGGCACCCGGGAGATTGAAGAAAGCATCAGCAGCCACAACGGCATTGCCGAGGTCGCCGTGGTCGGCGTGGCCGACAAGCTCAAGGGCCAGGTGGCCATGGCCTTTGCCGTGGCCCGCGATGCCAACCAGGTGGCCACGGCGGAGGGACAAGCCGCCCTGGAGGCCGAAGTCATGAAGCAAGTGGACAGCCAACTGGGCGCGGTGGCCCGCCCCGCCCGGGTGCTGTTTGTGAACCTGCTGCCCAAAACCCGCAGCGGCAAACTGTTGCGCCGCGCCCTGCAGGCCGTGGCCGAACAGCGCGACCCGGGCGACTTAACCACTATGGAAGACCCCACGGCCCTCAACCAGGTGAAAGAACTGCTGGCCACGGCATAAGCCGTTTACCGGTGTTGGCGTGAAACAGCGCCACTACAATGCGGCGGGGCAACGATGCCCCGCTTTTTTTTGCCCCGACTCTCTCCCCCTGACATGCACATTTCCCCCTCCATCTTCAAAGCCTATGACGTGCGCGGCATCGTGCCCAGCACCTTGAATGCCGACGTGGCCCGCGCCCTGGGCCGGGCCTTTGGCATGGCCGCCCGCCAAGCACAGCAAACCACCGTGGCCGTGGGCCGCGATGGCCGCCTGTCCGGGCCAACGTTGAGCCAGGCGCTGATCGCCGGGCTGATGGACGTGGGGGTATCGGTCATCGACATTGGCCAGTGCACCACCCCCATGCTGTACTTTGCCGCCAGCACGCTGTGCGCCAGCGGCATCCAGGTCACCGGCAGCCACAACCCCAAGGATTACAACGGCTTCAAAATGGTGTTGGCTGGGCGGGCAATTTACGGCGCTGAGATCCAAGCCCTGTACCAGCGCATCCAGGCCCAAGATTGGCAATTGCAAGGCGGTGCCACCCTGCGCGAAGAGGACGTGCTGCCCGCTTACCGCGAGCGCATCCTGGGCGATGTCAAGCTCAAACGCCCCATGAAAATCGTCGTCGATAGCGGCAACGGCATTGCCGGGGCCACGGCACCAGGCATTTTCCGTGCCTTGGGCTGTGAAGTGATTGAGCTGTTTTCTGAGGTCGATGGCAACTTCCCCAACCACCACCCCGACCCCAGCAAGCCGGAAAACCTGCGTGACTTGATGGCCGCGCTGGAAAATTCGGATGCCGAAATCGGCCTGGCCTTTGATGGCGATGGCGACCGCCTGGGCATCGTCACCAAAGATGGGCAAAACATCTTTCCTGATCGCCAGTTGGTGCTGTTCGCCCAAGATGTGCTCTCGCGCAATCCCGGCGCACCGATTCTGTTTGATGTGAAATGCAGCCAGCAACTGGCCCCAGCCATTCGCGCTGCCGGGGGGGTGCCGCACATGTACAAAACCGGCCACTCGCTGGTCAAAGCCCGCATGAAAGAGCTGAACGCCCCGCTGGGCGGCGAGATGAGTGGCCACATCTTTTTTAAAGAGCGCTGGTACGGCTTTGACGATGGCACCTACGCCGGCTGCCGCCTGCTGGAAATTGTCAGTGCCCACGCCAACCCCAGCGCTGTGCTCAATGCCCTGCCCCTTTCGCACAGCACCCCTGAGCTGAACGTGGCCTGCGCCGAGGGCGAGCCGCACGCCCTGGCCGCCCAACTGCAAGCCCTGGCCCCCCAGGCGTTTGCCGCCCCGGCGGAGATCTCCACCATCGACGGCCTGCGCGTCGATTGGCCCGATGGCTTTGGCCTGATCCGCGCCAGCAACACCACCCCGGTGCTGGTGCTGCGCTTTGAAGGGCAAACGCCCGAGGCGCTGGCCCGCATCCAAGCGCAAATGCTGGCCCTGCTGCACCGCGTCAAGCCCGAAGCCCAGATTGGCGGAGCCGCCCACTAAAGCCCGCCCCCACAGAAAAACGCCCGCCGATGTCGATTGCCCGCACTTTGTACAGCTTGCTCACGTGGGCAGCCCAACCGCTGCTCAAGCGCAAACTGCGCCGCCGGGCCCAGGCCGAGCCGGGCTACGCCCAGGCCGTGCCCGAGCGTTTTGGCTACTACTGCCCAGACACGCTGGGGCGCGATGGGGCGGGGCAATGGGTGTGGATACACGCCGTCTCCCTCGGGGAAACCCGGGCCGCAGCCCTGCTCATCAACACCCTGCGCACCAGCCTGCCGCAGCTGCGCCTGCTGCTGACGCACAGCACCGCCACCGGGCGGGCCGAGGGGCAAAAACTGCTGCTGCCAGACGATGTGCAAGTCTGGCTGCCCTGGGACACCCCGGCAGCGGTGCAGCGCTTTTTGCAGCAATTTCAGCCCCTGGTGGGCGTGCTGATGGAGACCGAAGTCTGGCCCAACCTGGTCGCCGGCTGCCAGCGGGCGGGCGTGCCCTTGGTGCTGACCAATGCGCGGCTCAATGCCCAATCCTTTGCCGGGGCCAAGCGCTGGTCGGCTTTGTCCCGCCCGGCGTACGCCGCCTTGGCCGCCGTGCTGGCCCAAACCACGCAAGATGCCGAGCGCCTGCGGCAGTTGGGTGCGCCGCAGCCGTCGGTGTTGGGCAATTTAAAGTTTGATGTGCAGCCCGACCCGGCCTTGCTCGCCTTGGGCGCTTCCTGGCGCTCGGCCAGTCGCCGCCCCGTGCTGCTGCTGGCCAGCTCGCGCGAGGGCGAGGAAGCCCTGTGGCTGCAGGCTTGGCGCAGCACGCCCGCCGCCCAGCAAGTGCAATGGCTGATCGTGCCGCGCCATCCGCAGCGCTTTGATGCGGTCGCGCAGCTGCTGGCCGACGCGGGCCTGCGTGTGGCCCGGCGCAGCCACTGGGGCGAACGCCTGCCGCCGCACAATGTGGATGTCTGGCTGGGCGACAGCCTGGGCGAAATGCCCCTGTACTACGCCAGCGCCCACGCCGCCCTGCTGGGGGCCAGCTTTGCCCCGCTGGGCGGGCAAAACCTGATTGAAGCGGCCGCCTGTGCCTGCCCCATTGTGCTGGGGCCGCACACCTTTAACTTTGCCCAAGCGGCAGAGCAGGCCTGCGCCAGTGGTGCGGCGGTGCGGGCCAGCGATATGCACGACGGCGTGCACCAAGCCCTGAACTGGCTGTACGACAGCGATGCCCTGGATGCCGCCCACCAAGCCGCGCTGGCCTTTGCCCAAGCACACCGGGGTGCCGCCCAAGCCCAGGCCCAGGCGATTGTGCGCGTAATGCTGCAAAAGAAGTATTCAAATCCATAGCTGTTTACGCTTGCTGGATAAGCGCTAGAGGCCAAAAAGACTTATATTTTTTTATCTGCTGGCGCTTCTGGCACGGGGTACACCATCTCCCCGGTAAACAAAGAGGCATCCAGGCGTGCCTGCCAATAGGCCAAACGCGCGTCATGGCGGGCCGTGATGGCATCGTCAATTTCTTTTTTGTGCACACTGGAAAACGCCTCCAGCTCGTGCACGAGCGCGAGCATTTGGGCTTCCAGGTCTTCAACTTCTGCGGCCAGCTGCTGCTCCCAAGTTTGCATACCGTCGTGCACATACAGCGCCGACGCATTCGCGCCTTCGACAGCGGCAATCGCTTGGCTGGCCGCTTCGTGCAAATGCTGCAAGGCCTGAAAGGCTTGCATCCGCTCGGCAAACCGTGTGTGCAAGATGGTTTGCAAATGCTGCTCCGCCTCTAAATAATGGCTGCGGCACAACTCGACCTGTGCTTGGCGCATGCGCCGCTCATGCCGCGTGCGCGGGCCCTCCAGGCGAAACAAGACGGCAAACACCACCACCGCCACCAGCCCATATTCCAGCAACCATTCCACCGGAATCTGCCAAGCCCCCCAAGCCAGCAACGCCGTACCGGCCCAGGCCAGGGCATACATGCCATGCCCTTCCCAGCGCACGGCCCTCGGCAAAGGGATCGGCCCCAACTTAATCAACATGTGCAGCCGCAGCCCCGGCACGGCGGGCATGGTGGGCAGCTGCAGCTGGGCAAACCGCTCTTTGACCGCATCCAGCGCAACGCTAGGAGCCGCGTCCTGTGCGCCAGCGCCAGCAACCGTACCAGCAATACGCTGCCAAGCACTGCGAGCACGTTGCCAAAGATGGGTAATTTTCATGCGTGAGGTTTCTTGAAAACCCTAAGTATGGCCCGAGAAAAGCCCGTTTGCTTAGAACGTGTTCACGATCTGCGCGCGAAGGGGTGCGGGGTGCGGATCGGGATGGGCTGCAAGGCGCAAACCACAGACATAGCGGTAGCTATGGCGAGGATTTGCAACGCCGCAGACCGCCCGAGGCCGCGACTGCACACCCGCGAGAAGATTGTGAACACGTTCTTACAGCATGCCCACAACCACCTGCGCCTTGCCTTTGCGTTTGGCCTGGTAACAAGCCATATCGGCAGCGCGCAAAATGCTGGGCCCGTCATGCAGCCGCGCATCCCACGCCACCACCCCAATGCTGATGCTGATCCAGTGCTTTTCGCCTTGCCACTGGGGCTGCCAATCGTGAACCTGCTGGCACAGCTGCTCACCAATCATCAGCGCGTGGGACTGCCCCACGGTGGGCAAAATAGCGGCAAATTCATCGCCCCCCAAGTGGACAGCACGGCCAATGGGCAAGACTGTCTGGCGCAAAAGCTGCCCAATCCAAGCGAGCACCTGATCGCCAAAAGCGCGGTCCACGGCTTCGTTCAGCGCCCCCAAGCAATCAATGTCAATGAACAGCAAGCTACCCGTGGCCGGTTGCGGGTGCGCTCCCTCCTCCTGGCGCTGGTAATGCTGGTGGTGCGCTTGGAGCCAATGCAGCAAGTCCTCCTGCGCCACGACCCCCGCCTGGGCTGGGTTGGTGCAGATCGGCAACTGACTCCAAGGTGTCCACAACTGCCATACGGTTGCAGCTGTGGCATCGCACGCATCATCCGTCGTGTCCAAACGGTAAGCCGAAACCTCCACCCATACCGCCGCGCCATCGGCCTTGCGCAATGGCACCCAGCCACGGTAATGCCCATGGGTCAGCACCGCCTGCTGTATGGTGTGTTGCTGGGAATGCTCCAGCAGCAGATAGTGCAGCCACGCCCCGGTCAAAAATTCAGGGGCATAGCCCAGCAAGGTGCAGGCATGGGCATTGGCCGCTTGAATCAACGGCCCTTGCACCACCCACATCGCCCCAGGGTTGGCTTGTAAAAATCCATTCCAGCGCAGCGCACTATTGCGCTTGGGGGGGGCATGTGCCCGCACCCCCCTGGGGCCCGCTGAGGCCCCCTGCCCGCCGATGCGCCACTGGCGGCGCACCCCGTACGCCACCGCCATGCACAGCACCAGCCCTAACAGCACCAGCCCTAACAGCACCAGCCCCTGCCACGGCCATGCCAAGGCCGGTGCTGCTGCCGTAAGCTGACTTTGCAACACCCAAGCCGGCGCAGCCAAAGCCAAGGTCTCTACCGCCAGCGCAGGTGCGGTTTTTTGCACCCCATCCTGCCTCGGTGACTGCAGTGACCAGCCGGAGCCTTTGTCTTGCACAGTAAACACCCAGTCTGCGGCCCCCTCGGTTGAATCCAAAAAATTCGGCAACAACAAGCTTGGCGGCAACTGCGTTCGCGCCAGCAACATCCCGGACAACTGCCCCTGAGAATTGCGCAGCGGCTGCACCCACGTCAGCTGCACCCATTCGGCCTGCCGTGCTTGTGCGGCCACTGCCAGCCCACCTTGCGCTTGCGCGCGCTGCAACAAACGGTGCTCAACGGGCGAAAACGACGGGGCTGCGCCGCTGGGGTGCGGTTGCATGGGCACCAGCGTTTGGGCCGGGCCATCCAGCGGCACAAAAAAAACGGACTCAAACCCGGCGGCAAAGATTTTCTCGTGCTGCACCCGCTCTAGCCCATGCGTTTGCACCAAATGCACCATGCCCAAAAGCACGCGCTGGTAGCCCTCCAAACGCAAGGTCAGCTGCTGCGCCCAGGCTTGCAAAATGAAGCGCTGCTGGCTTTGCTGTTGCTGCTGCCACTGCGCCTGCGATGTTTGCCAAGTCAAAGCCGCCCCGCCAATACCGGCCAAAACAATGGCCAGCCAGACGGCAGCAATCACGCCAGAGGCACCGGCCCTGGGGGAGCGCGCCATCCAATGCTGAAATTGCTGAAAAGGGGAAAGAATAAATGCCACGCCCCACTATAAAAACAGGGGAACGCGGCATTGCAGGGGTAGAACCCTTGGACAGGGCCTAGGAAAAACCTTGAGAGGTACGCAAAAACCCCAAGTCCGGCACCTACGCCATTGCAGCCATGCTCTGCAGTGCAGCGGGCTGAGGCAGGCTCAACACCTTGCCCCGGCCGGTAATCAAGCCATGCTCGCGCAATTGGCGCAGCACGCGTGAAAAAGTCTCAGGCGCAATCCCTAGCTGGGCGGCAATCGAGCGTTTGCGCTGGTGCAAGGTGACCGACAAGGTGCCATTGCCCACCGCCTGGGCATGGCGCAACAGCCACTGGGCGAAACGTGCCTCGGCCGCTTGGGCTAAACGGCTGACGGCGGTCTG
Organism: Comamonas denitrificans; assembly: GCF_042654745.1. Lineage (NCBI taxonomy): Bacteria > Pseudomonadati > Pseudomonadota > Betaproteobacteria > Burkholderiales > Comamonadaceae > Comamonas > Comamonas denitrificans. The sequence continues at coordinate 102,702 of NZ_JBHSEY010000038.1, read as the reverse complement.
TGCCTGCTGGCAATACCCTTGCGCCATGTCACGCACCAGCGCCTGGGCAGAGGCTGGCAAGGCGCTTAAGCTGTCTTGAAAATCCTGCAGCGATACGCGCTTGATCCACACCCGGGAATCACTGACGATGTCCATCGGCGCGGGCGTTTGTGCCAGTGCAAACGCTGCATCCAGCCACACGGGGCCTTCCACCAAAGAGAACAGGTGGCGCATTTTTTTCTTCTGATCGTCTTCACACACGCCAAAAGCCACGCGGCCACTGTCCAAGTACAGCACAGAGTCCAGTGGCTGGCCTCGGGCGCGCAAAACTTGGCCAGCACCAAGCACTTCGGTCTTGGCAAAAAGTTCAAAATTCGGGGATAGGTACAACATAATTCCCGACTATGCCCCTCTACTATTCACCGCGATTTGAGCCATATCAATCATTTTTTTCTTGACTGGCAAAGCAAGGGTTTCCCTTGGAAAGGCGTTCCAAGACTTTTTTGCCAGTCTGGCCACAGATTTCGCGATGAATACTTGCCAATGCAAAAAGCCCTGAAGTTTTTTTACTTCAGGGCTTTGCATCTGGCGCGGCTGGCAGGAATCGAACCCACGACCCCTTGGTTCGTAGCCAAGTACTCTATCCAGCTGAGCTACAGCCGCCAAGGCCGCGATTGTATGCCCTTTTTTGCTACCGAAAAAGATAAATCGCCAGCATGCCGGCATAAAAAGCGCGCAAAACTATGGCTTAGTTTGCTGCTTTGTCACCCCCGTAAAGATCCTAAGTATCTATCGATAATAAAAAATCTAGCATCCATTCCCGCAGCACGTGCTGTATCTATGTAAAGGAAATTGGGATGCTCAAAAAATTATTCGCCCTGTGTTTCGTCCTGTTTTGCAGTTGGAGTTGGGCTGCAGTGGATGTCAATAAAGCGACTGAGGCCGAGTTGGTGCAAATCAAAGGCATTGGCCCTGCCATTGCCAGCACCATTGTCGAGACCCGCAAGCAAGGTGCTTTTAAAAGTTGGGATGATTTCATCGCCCGGGTCAAAGGAATTGGTCAAGCCAATGCGGACAAATTTTCTCAAGGCGGCCTGACGGTGGATGGCAAAGCGTTTAAAACCGCCCCCGAGGCAGCAGCCAACGACAAAGCAAAAACAGTAGCTAAGACCGCTGCAGAACCCAGTGCTGCAGCCAAAAAATAGTAAAAATTTTTCTGAGTCGGTTATCCTTATCGCCCGCAGTTTGCGGGCTTTTTTGCCTCTAAACTCTTTGCGCTGGCCGTTGCGCTTTTTCTCCCTCCTCTTTTGCCCTGCTTGTCATGCCCTTGATTTTGCTGATCATCCTGCCCTTTGTCGGCAGCCTGCTCGCAGCCGTATTACCGGCCAACGCCCGCAATACGGAATCAACCTTGGCCGGCATCATCAGCTTGGTCTGCACGGTGCAAGCGGCACTGCTCTTTCCCGAGATTGCCAATGGCCAGGTGCTGCGCCAAGAAATTGCGTGGCTGCCCAGCCTGGGGCTTGATTTTGTGGTGCGCATGGACGGCTTTGCCTGGATGTTCAGCATGCTGGTGCTGGGCATAGGCACCTTGGTGGTGCTTTATGCCCGCTACTACATGTCCCCGGCCGATCCGGTGCCCCGGTTTTTCTCCTTCTTATTGGCTTTTATGGGGGCCATGATGGGGGTGGTGCTCTCAGGCAATGTGCTGCAGTTGGCTTTCTTTTGGGAGCTGACCAGCATTTTTTCTTTTTTGCTGATTGGCTACTGGCACCACCGCCAAGATGCCCGCCGTGGGGCGCGCATGGCGCTGACGGTGACCGGCACCGGCGGTTTGTGCTTGCTGGCCGGGCTGCTCATGCTGGGGTCGATGGTGGGCAGCTACGACCTGGATGCCATCTTGCAAGCGGGCGCTAGCATTCACCAGCACCCCTTGTACACCCCCATGCTGGTGCTGGTGCTGCTCGGTGCCCTGAGCAAGAGTGCGCAGTTTCCTTTTCACTTTTGGCTGCCACACGCCATGGCAGCCCCCACCCCCGTTTCCAGTTATCTGCACTCGGCCACCATGGTCAAAGCCGGGGTGTTTTTAATGGCGCGGCTGTGGCCTGTTCTCAGTGGCACCGACGAATGGTTTTGGATTGTCAGCAGCGCAGGTGCGGCCACCTTGCTGCTGGGCGGGTATGTCGCCTTGTTTCAAAACGACCTCAAGGGGCTGCTGGCCTACTCCACCCTCTCTCACCTGGGCTTGATTACTTTGCTGCTGGGGCTCAACAGCCCTTTGGCAGCCGTGGCCGCAGTGTTTCACATCATCAACCACGCAACGTTTAAAGCCTCACTCTTTATGGCGGCCGGCATTGTGGACCACGAAAGCGGTACGCGCGATATCCAGCGCCTGTCAGGGCTGCGGCGCATGATGCCGATGACCAGCACCTTGGCCTGCGTGGCCAGTGCGGCCATGGCCGGGGTGCCACTGCTCAATGGTTTTTTATCCAAGGAGATGTTTTTTGCCGAAACCGTTTTCCTGGATGCTGCGCCCTGGGTGCGTATTCTTTTGCCCTTGGTAGCGACCTTGGCCGGCATGTTTAGCGTGGCTTACTCGCTGCGCTTTACGGTGGATGTATTTTTTGGCCCAGCGGCGACTGATTTGCCCCGCAAACCGCATGAACCGGCGCATTGGATGCGGGTGCCGGTAGAGCTGCTGGTACTGATTTGCCTGGTGGTGGGCATTTTTCCGGCCTTGGCCGTGGGCGATATTTTGCGGGCTGCGGCCACGCCGGTGGTCGGCGGAGTGCTCCCTGAATTTAGCTTGGCGATTTGGCACGGGATCAATACGCCACTGATCATGAGTGTGATTGCCTTGCTGGGCGGCATTGCCTTGTTTGGCAGTTTGCACTGGCTGCGCAGCCGCGCCGTGCTCGGGCAGCGCACCCCGGTGCTGCACCGCTTCAGTGGCAAGCGGGCATTTGAAAACTTGCTGGCCCGCCTCAGCTGGCTGGCCCGCGCCTGGCGCCGGGGCCTGACCACCCAGCAATTGCAATGGCAGATGCTGTGGCTGCTGCTGCTTACCCTCGTGGCTGGGGCATTACCCCTGCTGCTGCGCGGTATGCAGCTGGGGCAGCGCAATGATTTACCCCTGTCACCCGCCTTTGCAGCGCTGTGGGGCCTGGGCGCTTTGTGCGCATTGGGCGCGGCCTGGCAAGCCAAATACCACCGCATGGCGGCACTGATCATGCTCGGCGGTGCGGGGCTGGTGACGTGCATTACTTTTCTGTGGTTCTCGGCCCCTGATTTGGCCTTGACGCAATTGGTCGTAGAAATCGTCACCACGATTTTGATTTTGCTTGGCCTGCGCTGGCTGCCACGGCGCGATCAAACCCTGGCACCTTTGACTGCCCAGTCCAACTACCGCACCCGAGTGCGCCGCATACGTGATTTTTTGATAGCTGTTAGCGCAGGACTGGGTTGCGCTTGGCTGGCTTTTGCCATGATGAGTCGCCCGTTTCCTGAGAGCACTTCTACATTTTTCCTAGAAAAGGCCCTGCCTGAAGGCGGCGGCACCAACGTCGTCAATGTCATGCTGGTGGACTTCCGGGGCTTTGACACCTTTGGCGAAATTGTGGTGCTGGGCATTGTGGCGCTGACCATTTACGCGCTGCTGCGGCGTTTTCGCCCGGCCCGTGAAACCATGGATTTGCCCGAGCAGCAACGCTTTTTGGCCGGTGACTTGCAAACCGATTTACTCAACCCGCGCAATGCCCAAGACACTGCCATCGGCTACCTGATGGTGCCGGCTGTGCTGGTACGCCTGCTGCTGCCCTTTGCCACCATGGTGGCCGTGTACATCTTTTTGCGCGGGCACAACGAGCCCGGTGGGGGGTTTGTCGCTGGCTTGGTGTTTTCCGTGGCCTTGCTGCTGCAGTACATCGTCTCGGGCACGCAATGGGTGGAGGCGCACTTGCCACTGTTCCCACGCCGCTGGATTGGGGTGGGCTTGCTGCTGGCGGTGGCCACCGGATTGGGCTCTATTGCCGTTGGCTACCCTTTTCTCACCAGCCACAGCTTTCACTGGACGCTGCCGGTATTGGGTGAAGTACACCTGGCCAGCGCCACTTTTTTTGACCTGGGTGTCTTTGCCCTGGTCGTAGGGGCGACGCTGCTGATTTTGACGGCGCTGGCCCACCAATCGGTGCGAGCCCATCGCTACCACTCGCGCTTACTCGAAGAGTCTGTGCTGCCCAAGGATTAATTCACCATGGAAACCGTTTTAGCTTTAGCCATTGGGGTGCTGGCCGGATCAGGGGTCTGGCTGCTGCTGCGCCCGCGCACGTTTCAATTGATCATTGGCCTGTGCCTGCTGTCCTATGCCGTCAATTTATTCATCTTCAGCATGGGGCGCAAAGGCTTGGCCATTGCCAAAGAGCCGGTGCTGCACCTGGGCGTGCCGGAAAACCTCAGCAACTACGCTGATCCCCTGCCCCAGGCGCTGGTACTGACGGCCATCGTCATCGGATTTGCCATGACGGCGCTGTTTTTGGTGGTGCTGCTGGCCTCGCGCGGCATGGCGGGCACCGACCATGTCGATGGCATCAAAGCGCAAGATGCGCAGGAGATGCTTTGATGCCCGACCTCTGGCTCTGGCTGGGCACCTGGATGCCCCACCTCATGCTTGTCCCCATCCTGCTGCCCATGACAACCGGGGCGTTGATGTTGCTCTTAAAAGAAGAGCATCAGCGCAGCAAAATCATGCTCAGCACCCTCTCGCTCGTGCTGGGGCTGGTGGTAGCCATCGCCCTGCTGCACTGGAGCAGCCAGCACCCCACCCCCGGCGTGTACCTGTCGGGCAACTGGGCTGCGCCCTTTGGCATTAGTTTGGTGTTGGATCGCCTCTCTGCCCTGATGCTGGTGCTGACCTATGCGATTGCCCTGGCCGCCAGCGTGTTTGCCATGGCCCGCTGGTACAAGGTGGGGGTGCATTTTTATGTGCTGTTTCAGTTCCAGCTCATGGGTTTGGCCGGGGCCTTCTTAACGGGGGACTTGTTCAACCTATTTGTTTTTTTTGAAATCATGCTGGCCGCATCGTATGGCCTGCTGCTGCATGGCTCCGGCAGGCTGCGGGTGCAAGCGGGGCTGCACTACGTTGCGATTAATTTGGTGGCTTCTTCGCTGCTTTTGATCGGTACCTCCATGCTGTATGGCCTGACGGGTACGCTGAATATGGCCGATTTGGCCCAACAAATCCCCCTGGTGGTCGAAGCCGATCGCGCCCTGCTGCACTCGGCTGCGGCAATTTTGGCAACCGCCTTTTTGATTAAAGCGGCCGTCTGGCCCGTGAACTTCTGGTTGGTGCCCGGCTACAGCGCCGCCACTGCGCCGGTGGGGGCCTTGTTTGCCTTGATGACCAAAGTGGGCGTGTACACCTTGCTGCGGCTGTGGACGCTGATGTTCTCCAGCAGCGCTGGAGCCTCGGCGTTATTTGGTGGGCAATGGCTGATGGTGGGGGGCATGGTCACCATGCTGGTCGGGGCCATCGGCATGCTGGCCGCCACGCGCCTGACCTATTTGGCCGGATATGCTGCCATCACCTCCTCGGGCACCTTGCTGGCCGCCACCGGATTTGGTGAACCGGCGCTGCTGGCTGGCCTGTTGTATTACCTGCCCAGCTCCACCTTGGCCGTGGCCATTTTGTTTTTACTGGCCGATGCCATTGACCGCTGGCGCACCCACGGCACCAGCCAAATTGATCTGGATGACGAGGAAGCGCCCTTCCTCAGCCACGAATTGCTGGTCACCGACCACATGAATTTGGACGATGAAGAGCAGGCCCTGATTGGCCGCCCCATTCCGGCTGCCGCAGCGTTTTTAGGCCTGGCGTTTTTACTGTGCACCTTGGTGGTCGCGGGCCTGCCGCCACTGTCGGGGTTTTTGGGGAAATTGGCCATGCTCACCGCCTTGCTGCCACTGACCTCGGCCGTGGGCAGCCCGCTGCTGCTGCCCACTGCCAGCACCTGGATCTTTTTTGCCCTGCTCATCGGGACAGGGCTTTTGGCATTGATTGCCCTCACCCGTGCTGGGATTCGCCATTTTTGGGCCGCCCATGAGCGCGCTGCCCCTGAGATTCGGCTGACTGAAGGCCTGGCCATTGCCGCCTTAACCGCCTTGGTGTTGGCGCTCACCATTCATGCCCCCAGCGCCCTGCACTACACCAGCAGCACCGCCGCCGATTTGCACAATCCCCAGGGCTATATTGATGCAGTGCTGCAGGCGCGGCCCATCCCCAACCCGGGCGCTACAAGCCCCGAGGAGAAAGCCCCATGAGAAAACGCTTTCTGCCTGCGCCCTTGCTCTCGCTGGCGTTGTTTGGGCTGTGGCTGTTGCTCAATCACAGCACCAGCATTGGGCACATCACACTGGGGGCGCTGCTGGGCTGGGCCATTCCGCTGCTGACACGCGGCCTGCGGCCTTTGCCGGTGCGTGTACGCCGCCCAGGCACCATCTTGCGGCTGGCCCTGCAAGTGGTTTACGACACGTCGATGTCCAATTTCCATGTTGTGCGGTTTTTACTCTTCCCACGCTACCGCCGCCATCCGGCAGATTTTGTGCTGATTCCCCTGGATTTGCGCGACCCCAATGGCCTGGCCGTCTTGGCAATGATTGTGTGCATTACCCCAGGGACCGCCTGGGCCGAAATCTCGCGCGATCGCAGCATGTTGATGCTGCATGTGCTGGAAGTGGACGATGCCGCCAAAATTGCCGCGCACGTGAAAAGTGCTTACGAACGCCCATTGATGGAGATTTTTGAATGACCGCTGCCCTCTCTGCCCCACTGACTTGGGCACTGCCAGCAGCCATCTTGCTGCTGGCGCTGGCAATGGTGCTCACCTTGCTGCGCATGCTGCATGGCCCCACAGCACAAGACCGCGTACTGGCGCTCGATTGCATGTACTTAAACGGCATGCTGCTGGTGCTGGTGCTGGCCATGCATTACGCCTCGGATGTGTACTTTGAAACCGCCTTGCTGATCGCCACCTTCAGTTGTGTAGGCACCACGGCCATGGCCAAATTTTTGCTGCGTGGCGAGGTGATTGAATGAGCGCCACCGATTTTCCGCTCTGGCTGCAGTGGCTGATTGCTATTTTCGCCTTGCTCGGTGCCGCAGTGGCCCTGCTTGGCTCCTGGGGTTTGTTGCGGCTGAAAACCTATTACGAGCGCGTTCACGCCCCTGCCATCATTGCCACCATGGGCTGCTGGCTCATCATGTGGGCCAGCACAGCGTTTTATTTAGCCTCCGATACAGGGCCGACTTTTGCCACCTTATTAATTGCGGTTTTTGTGGCTGTCACCGTGCCCATTTCAACCATTTTCTTGATGCGGGCCGCCCTGTTTCGTGATCGCCGTGCCCACCGTGCCGTGCCACCCAGCATCAGCAGCACCAGCCTGGCGCGTACACCACCACCGCCCCCGGCAAAGTTGTCTTAAATGCTGCAAGTGATCGCCATTTGTGCCGGGGCCTCAATCGGTGCCTTGGCGCGCTGGCACCTGGGCCTGTGGCTCAGTGCCCCCGGGCAGCTGCCTTGGGGAACACTGTGGGCCAATGCCATTGGCGGTTATTTGATCGGCTTGGCCATTGCCTGCCTAGAAGTGTTTCCGCAGCTTGATCCGGTTTGGCGCTTATTTTTTATTACTGGGTTTTTAGGGGCACTGACCACTTTTTCCAGCTATAGCGCCGAAGTGTTTCACCTGCTCCATACCGGGCGTTGGATGGTGGGCCTGCTGTGGACGGCCGCCCATCTATTGGCCTCCATCACTTTAACGGCTGCCGGCTGGTACTGTGCGCAAGCGTGGTTGGCAAAGTTCAGCGGATCTGCAGTCTAAAATTAAGCATAGCTGCTAACGCTTGCTCAACAAGGGCAAATGCCTCAAAAGGATTAAAAAAAATGACTCCTGCACTCTACGAACGCTCCTTATTAGAAGATTTAGCCCCCTTGGAAGGCCCCAACGCTACCCGTGATCTGAGCACCGCCGACCCCACCGAGCCCGACTCCTACCGCCTGGCCTTTGCCGATCCAGAATTCATGGCGCGCCGTGAAACCCGGGGCATTCGTTTTCATCTGGAACTGCTCAAACCCGATTTGGACCAGCAGGCCATGGGCATTGAGCACACGGTTGTGGTGTATGGCAGTGCCCGCTTTGTAGATTTAGAGGCGGCCACCCAAACGTTGCAGCAAGCCCAGGCCAGTGGCGATGCCCAAGCCCTGGCCCTGGCTGAGCGCGACATGCGCAATGCCCAGCGTTACGAGGCCGCCCGTCGCTTTGCCTACTTGGTTGCCCAGTACAGCAAACACCACCCCACCAATCAACGCGTGTACGTCTGCACTGGCGGTGGCCCAGGCATCATGGAAGCGGCCAACCGGGGCGCTTACGATGCCGGAGCCCCAACCATCGGGCTCAATATCCTGCTGCCCCACGAGCAGCACGGCAACCCCTACATCAGCCCGGGCCTGAGCTTCAAATTCCACTACTTTGCCCTGCGCAAAATGCACTTTTTGATGCGGGCCAAGGCGCTGGTGGCATTCCCCGGCGGGTTTGGCACCATGGATGAGTTGTTTGAAGTGCTCACCCTGGTGCAAACCACTAAGATCAAACCCGTCCCCATCGTGCTGTACGACTCCAAATTTTGGAAGCGCTTGTTTAACTTTGAACTGCTCGTCGAAGAAGGGGTCATCAGCCCTGAAGATTTAACACTGTTCCAATACGCCGACACCCCCGAAGAAGCCTGGCAAATTTTCAAAGACTTCTACCAGCTCAAAGACTGAGCGCTACCGGTCTGCAAACGTATCACGCCCCAGCAGCCAGGGCAGGCGTGATGCGACCCCCACCATGGCCCCCACCCCCCAAAACAGGGCCGACACCCCCAGCACCGCCCCCAGGCTGCCAAACATCATCGGCATCATCACGCTCGAGGCGTTGATCGCCATCATGCGCAAGCCCAAGGCCTGGCCATGGCGCGCCTCGGGGGTGATTTGGTGCAGCATGCTCATCACCATCGGCTGCACCGACCCCAGCACCAGGCCCAGCAACACCGAGCACGCGGCCATGCTCCACGGGCCGGGCATCAGCGGGTACAGCATAAACAGCAGGCAAGCGCCCAGCATGGCGCACCACACCACCAGCCACTCGCGCAAATGCTTGGCCAGCAGCGGCAACACCAGCCGCACGACCATGGCGGCAATGGCAAAACCGCCCAAGATGCTGCCAATCACCGAGGCCGACAGCCCACGCTCATGCCCAAGGATGGGGACAACAAAAGTATGCACATCCCAGCACGAGGACAGCGCCCAGTTCATCAGCAACAGGCGGCGAAAGCTTTGGTCTTGCAACAAATCCCACGCGGCCGGGGTCGGGCCTGCAGGGGTGGCAACCGGCGGCAAGTCCTTCACGCTGCGCAGAAAAAACCACGCTGCCAATGGCAGCAGCGCCAGCAATAAAAACGCCGCCCGAAAGCCAAGCTCACTGCCCGCTTGTCCACCGGCATGGTCAATCAGCAACCCTGCCGCAAAGGGCCCCAGAAAATTAGAAATCGCTGGCCCCAAGGCCAACCAGCTGAACACTTTGCGCAGCTGCACCTGATCGTGCGCACTGCGCCCCACATGGCGCTGCAGGGCAATCAAGGCCGTGCCCGCTGCCCCGCCGGTACACAAGGCGGCCAGACACAACACCGGAAAAATCGGCCACAGCACGGCCAAGCCTGTGCCCACCGTGGCCACGCCCACACTCCAGGCCACCGGGCGGCGCAGCCCATGGCGATCGGCATAGCTGCCAGCGGGCAAGGCCAAAAAAACCTGGGTCAAGGCAAACAGCGCCAACAACACCCCCACCGCTGCGGGGCTATGGCCTTGTGACAAGGCCAGCAAGGGCGTGGCCATGCGCAGCCCGGTCATGCCGGCGTGGATGGAGATTTGTGCCGCAATCAGCCGGGGCAGGTCACGCGCCAGGGTGGACACCTCAGGCCTCCTCGTCCTGATGCCCCTGCGCGCCAAGCTCCAAGCGCAAAGCCGCCGCATCACTGCCCTGCTCAGGGCTGGGCAAGCTTTGCACGCCCTTTAAGCTGCGCTGAATGGCGCGGGTGCGCACATCGACTTGCTCAAACTTTTTCGCAGCCGCATCCAGCGACTTGCGCGTAGCCTCCACCACCGCACCAAACTTGGTGAATTCGGTTTTCACCTGCCCCAGCACCACCCAGACCTGGGCCGAACGCTCTTCAATCGCCAAGGTGCGAAAGCCCATTTGCAGGCTATTGAGCATGGCCGCCAAGTTGGCCGGGCCCGTAACCACCACCCGGTATTGCTGCTGCAAGGCTTCGACCAAGCCGGGGCGGCGCAGCACTTCGGCAAACAAGCTTTCGCTGGGCAGGTACATCAGGGCAAAGTCGGTGGTGTGCGGGGGCGCGAGGTATTTGCTGGCGATTTTTTTTGCCTCGGCCCGCACCGAGCTTTCCAGCGCCTGCGCAGCCGCCTGAATGGCCAGACGGTCGCCCTGCTCCCAGGCATCTTGCAGGCGCTGGTAGTCTTCCACCGGGTATTTGGCATCAATGGGCAACCACACCGGCTGCTCACCTTGGCCGGGCAGGCGGATGGCAAATTCAACCAGCTCATTGCTGTCCGGAACGGTTTTCACATTGCGCCCATACTGCTCCGGGGTGAGCACACTGTCCAAAATCGCCCCCAGTTGCGCCTCGCCCCAGGTGCCGCGCGTTTTCACATTGGTCATCACGCGCTTGAGGTCGCCCACACTGGCGGCCAGGGTTTGCATCTCGCCCAGCCCCTTATGCACCTGTTCGAGGCGGTCGCTGACCAGGGCAAACGAGGCCCCCAGGCGCTGCTCCAGCGTGGCGTGCAATTGCTCATCGACCGTGCGGCGCATGTCTTCAAGCTTGGCGGCGTTGTCTTGCTGAATGGCGGCCAAGCGTTCATTCAAGGTGATGCGCAATTGCTCGGCCTGCTGCTCGCCGCTGTGCTGGTGGCGGTGCAGCTGCTCATCCACGGTGCGGCGCAGGCCCTCCAGCTGGGTGGCGTTGTCTTTTTGAATCGCGCCCAGGCGCTCGTTCAAGGTGGTGCGCAGCTGCTCGGCCTGCTGCTCGCTGCTGTGCTGGTGGCGGTGCAGCTGCTCTTCCACCGTGCGGCGCAGCGCCTCCAGCTGGCTGGCATTGTCTTTTTGAATCGCACTCAGGCGCTCATGCAAACTGGTGCGCAACTGATCGGCCTGTTGCTCGCTGCTGCTGCGGTGCCGATGCGCCTGCTCGGCCAGGGCTTGCTGCACCGTGGCCAGATGCTGCTGCAGCTCTTGGCGGCTGGCACGGGCCTCTTGCAAAGCCTGGGCCAAATGGGCTTCGACCAATTGCCGCAAGCCATCGGCATGCAATTGCTGGTTCTGGCCCAAGGTGTGCACCACCGCTTGCAATTGCTGGGCCAAGGCCTGGGCCTGCCCTTCTTGGCGCAGCAAAATATGTTCCAGCTCGGTCCAGGGGGTGGCCCGGCTGCGCCACAACTGCACGCACTGCAAAACCACCACCAGGGCCAAAGCGCCCACCACCACCATGTCCAACCAATTCATAAAGAGAGCTTCTACCGCTGTTCAATCAAGTGTTTTGAGGCTTTTTAACCTTGAAAGCCTTATTTAAAAAGCGCTTAAAGCTATTATTTTTTATAAGCAAAGCGCTGTGCCTGGGCGGCAGGATCGGGGGTATTCACTGGGGTCAAAGCGGGCTTGCCCTGTAAAACCGCCAGCAGGTTATCGGCGGCCAGTTGGCACATTTTTAAGCGGGTGGCCGCCGTGGCGCTGGCAATGTGCGGGGTCAGCACCACATTGGGCAGCTGCAGCAAGCCGGGGTAAATCTGGGGCTCACCCTCAAACACATCCAAGCCAGCGGCCGCAAGGCGACCGGTTTGCAACGCCTGCACCAACGCCACTTCATCCACAATGCCGCCACGCGCAATATTGATCAAGGTGGCACTGGGGCGCATCAGCGCCAGCTCGGCAGCGCCAATCGTGTGGTAATTCTCGGGAGTCAATGGCAGCACCAGCACCAAGTGATCGGCCTGGCGCAGCAAACTTTCCTTGTCCACATACTGGGCTTGGCAATCGGCCTCCAGCGCCTCAGACAGGCGCGAGCGGTTGTGGTACAGCACCCGCATCCCAAACCCTTTGGCCGCCCGCCGCGCAATGGCCTGGCCAATGCGCCCCATCCCCAAGATGCCCAAGGTGCTGCCATGCACCTCCGTGCCCAGCAGCATGTGGTATTGCCACTCTTGCCACTTGCCAGCCCGCAGAAAATGCTCGCCTTCCGTAATCCGCCGGGCCGTGGCCATCAGCAGGGCAAAGCCAAAGTCGGCGGTGGTCTCGGTCAGCACATCCGGGGTATTGCTGGCTTGCACCCCCGCAGCAGTCAGCGCGGCCACATCAAAATTGTTATAGCCCACGGTCATATTGGCCACCGCCTTGAGCTGGGGGCAGGCCGCCAGCAAAGCAGCATCCACTGGCTGAATACCGGTAGCCAAAAGGCCATCTTTCCCTTGCAATTGGGCGATCAGCGCTTCTTGGCTCCAGTGAATATCGGCTTGGTTGTCCTGCACCTCACACGATTGGCGTAAAAAATCCACCACCTGCGGGGCAATGGCACGGGCAATCAAAATATGGGGACGGGACATCAAGCCAACCTTTTACTCATTAAAAAAACATAAATGTCATTACGACAAACAATGGAATCAAAATACCCACCGACCACAGCATGTAACCAAAGAAGCTGGGCATGCGCACACCACGGTCTTCCGCAATGGCTTTCACCATCATATTCGGCGCATTGCCAATATAAGTATTCGCCCCCATAAATACCGCCCCTGCAGAAATTGCTGCCAAAGTCGTTGCCATTTCTGTGGTGAGCTGCAGCACATCACCGCCAGCGGTATTAAAGAACACCAAATAGGTCGGCGCATTATCCAAAAAGGACGACAAAACACCGGTGGCCCAGAAATACATCGCTGGATTTGGTGAACCATCAGGATTGGTCACTGCCCGCACGATGGGGCCAAATGGCCCTTCTGTGCCCGCTTTGAGCATGGCGATGACAGGAATAATGGTGAGGAAAATCCCCGCAAACAGCTTGGCTACCTCAAACATCGGATCCCAGCCAAACTGATTGGCCGTATGCACCCGGTGCGAAGTCGTTACCAGCGAGATCACCGCAACCACCACCAAACCCAAGTCACGCAGCAAGCCGGGCAACCCCACTTCGGTGCCTGCAATGTCAAACACCACCGGGCTTTGCCAAATGCCGCTCATCAAGACAAGGGCCACCACAGCCGCCAAGAGAACGAAGTTGAATTTCCCATCAAACCCCAAGCGCTCATGCTCAGTAGCCTCCACCTTGGCCGGCTGGGCGGGTTCGCGGCGGTATGCCCAGGTGTCCCACACGAAAAACAAACCCAGCAAAACAACCACTAAAAATAAAGTGTCTGGCCAAATATGCTGAAAAGTCCAAGTAAACGGCACACCCTTCAAAAACCCCAAAAACAATGGCGGATCACCCAAGGGCGTTAAAGAACCACCTGCGTTAGAAACAATAAAAATAAAAAATACAACCACGTGGGTCATGCTAGAGCGTTGCGCATTGGCCCGAATAATCGGACGAATCAACAGCATCGAAGCCCCGGTGGTTCCCATAAAACTGGCCAGCACCGCACCAATGGCTAAAATTGCCGTATTGAGTACCGGCGTGCCACGCAAGCTTCCTCGGATATAAATGCCACCAGCCACTACATACAAAGCCGTCAGCAAAATGACAAACGGCATATATTCAGCCAATAAAGCATGTATAAAATTTACCCATGCAGCGTGTATGCCAAAATAAAAAGCAAACGGTAGCAAAAAAGCCAACGCCCAGCCCGCAGTGATCTTGCCAAAATGGTGGTGCCAGACATTGGGCACAACCAAGGGCATCACCGCAATCGACAGCAGCACCCCAGCAAACGGCACCCCCCAAGCCAACGACAGGTTGGCCCCATCAATGTCAGCTGCACTGGCAACGCCAGGCAGGAAAAACAACCCCATCAAAAGTGCTAACCACTGTGTTTTTTTCAACAAAACATTGCTCCTTATTTTGGCGTTAAAGGTTTTTTTGGTCGTTCAAGCAGTGCTCGCTTACACCTGCCATCTGGCCAACGCAAAAAATTTTACAAGTGTACGGTTTTTCAGAACATATTCAGGGGTTGGAGAGTGAAAATTAGGAAAAAACCTAAGGCGCACAAAGGTATTGCGCTCTTGTTTTTTAAAAATTTGCCCTCTTTTGCAGCGACATCCGCATCGCATCGCAACTTGCAAGATTTTTTTTGCTGCACTGCAACAAAAAACACTTGCATATCAGCCACAGCCGATTACAATACGCTTCATGCTGCACTGCAACATAAGTGTTCCATGACATGCAGCACCCTTGTCCCTTCTCTTTTTTTTTAAAGGAAATCACCATGGCACTGACCCCCGAACAAATCCTGAGCGCCCACAAAGCCAACATCGACACTATTTTCGGCCTGACCACCAAAGCCTTTGAAGGCGTGGAAAAGCTGATCGAGCTGAACGTTAACGCTTCGCGTGCTGCCCTGACTGAAGCCGCAGCCCACAGCCAAGCCTTGGCCGCCGCCAAAGACGTCCAAGACTTGGTAAACCTGCAAACCGCTTTCTTCCAACCTTTGGCTGAAAAAGCCGCTGCTTACAACCGGCATATTTTCAACATTGCCAGCAGCACCAGCACCGAACTGCAAAAAGCCTTGGAAGACAAAGCCGGTCAGTACCAGCAAAGCTTCAACGGCTTGATCGAAGCTACCGCCAAAAATGCGCCTGCCGGTTCTGAAACCGCCGTGGCCATGATGAAGAGCGCTGTCTCTGCTGCCAACAACGCCTTTGAGTCGGTACAAAAAGCCGTCAAGCAAGCCTCCGATATGGCCGAAGCCAATATCAAGGCCGTGACCACGGCCACCACCGCTGCCCCTAAAGGCAAGGCTTAATCCCTTAAAAAAGGGGGGTAATAACACCCAAAAGGGTTTACCCTATAATCCCCCCTGTTGCATTGCACATGCAAGTTTTCGGTTGTCTCCTTGGATCCTCTTGAAACACTGTTTCTGGATCCCTTCAAGCCCAGTACCTCACTGGGCTTTTTTTTTTGGGCTTTTTTTGCCTATAGCTTGGCAAGCTATCCACTGCCTGCTGCTGGGCCGCATGCACAACCCAGCAGCAGGCGGACGGCTTTAACGGCGGCGCAGCAGGTGGATAAACTCACCACCCTCAGATGTTTGTTCCAGCAGCTCATTGCCGGTTTGGGTGGCAAAAGCCTTGAAGTCGGCCATCGACCCAGTGTCCGTGGCGAGCACCTTCAGCACCTGGCCACTTTGCATCTGGGCCAAGGCCTTTTTCGCCTTCAAAATCGGCAGCGGACAGTTCAGTCCCCGCGCATCAACTTCTTGATGAATGTCCATGTTTATCAACCTTTGCTGTATTTGAATGCCGCTTTATACCGGAAAGACCCCCGTCGAAAGATAGCGATCACCTCGGTCACACACCACGAAAACAATGGTTGCATTCGTCTCGCGCTGCGCAATTTGCTGGGCCACCCAGCAAGCACCAGCGGCTGAAATACCGGCAAAAATCCCCTCCTCACGGGCCAAGCGGCGGGCCATGTCTTCGGCATCGTCCTGCACGACCGTAACCAGCTCATCAACCAGACTAGGGGTATAAATTTTTGGTAGGTACTCTTGGGGCCATTTGCGAATCCCCGGAATGCGAGAACCTTCTGCAGGTTCAGCCCCGATGATGCGAATCGCCGGATTTTTCTCTTTCAAAAACTTTGCCACGCCGGTGATCGTGCCGGTTGTCCCCATGGCACTGACGAAATGGGTGATCTGCCCTTCGGTCTGCGCCCACAGTTCCGGCCCGGTGCCGGTGTAGTGGGCCAGGGGGTTGTCCGGGTTGGCAAACTGATCAAGCACCACACCCTTGCCCTGGGCCACCATTTGCGCGGCCAAATCCCGGGCATATTCCATGCCACCACTCTTGGGCGTCAGCACCAGCTCGGCTCCGTAGGCTTTCATGGTTTGCGCCCGCTCGATGGACAAGTCCTCCGGCATGATCAGCACCATGCGATAGCCTTTGATGGCCGCCGCCATCGCCAAAGCAATTCCCGTGTTGCCGGAAGTCGCTTCAATCAGCGTATCGCCTGGGTGAATTTCGCCTCGTGCCTGAGCCTGCTCAATCATGGACAGCGCGGGCCGGTCCTTAACCGAGCCAGCCGGATTATTCCCCTCCAGCTTGCCCAGCAGCACATTGCCACGCTGGGCATTGTCTTGCGCACCAATGCGCTGTAACGCCACCAATGGGGTGGCACCAATCGTCGATTCAATTGTTGGGTATTTCTTTTTCATAGCCATAAATGTGCCATAATTGCGGCTTCTCTGATTTACAGCCCGGGTGGTGAAATTGGTAGACGCAGGGGACTCAAAATCCCCCGCCGCAAGGCGTGCCGGTTCGATTCCGGCCCCGGGCACCACAACAAGCCTGCTTAATGCAATTCTTGCATGCAGGTAGGCTCAAAAAAGGCGATTCCTTCAAAGGAATCGCCTTTTTTGTTTGTTCATCAACCCAACCGCGCCATCCATTGCCCAGCAGTTATGCACATCACAATGATGTTGTGCTGCATTAAGAGACCTACTTTTTTTAATCCATCGGTGCAAGCAACCGCAGATTTAAGAAAAAAACGTTAAAAAATCGCTTAGAATTTTTGTGTTTGCTTAACGCATCAAAAAAATAAAAAGCATCTATACGCGGGCGTAGTTCAATGGTAGAACGGCAGCTTCCCAAGCTTCATACGAGGGTTCGATTCCCTTCGCCCGCTCCAAATCCCCCATACAGCGCCTTGCGCCGAGCATCCAGCAAGGCAAAAACCACCTTGAAGACGAAAAATTTTTGTCGATGGTGATGGGCAAGCTGCGTGCAATCGCACATTTCGACGGCATTTAACGCTGTGCCAACGCCCTCCATGCCCTGAAAAATACCCGCAAACTGCATGCAAAGGCAATGTTGGCGCAAGCATCAATGGCCCACCACAGTGCCCTGCAGAGGCAGGCAGTGCTGTTACTCGGCACACCTTGGGCTGCAGCTAGAGCGACGGAGATTCTGCGGCAGCAACAGCCAGCGGAAGTGGGAGGCACAAAAAAATAAGCCGCTAATTTTATTAAAAATTAACGGCTTATTGGTATTTTGGCGGAGAGGGAGGGATTCGAACCCTCGGTAGGTTTTACCCTACACACGCTTTCCAGGCGTGCGACTTAAGCCACTCATCCACCTCTCCGGCGGTGAAGCTAGTATTGTAGCCTAGGAAAATACTGGTTTCCCGATTTTTCGGCTTATTTTGTATTTCCTTGCTGAACCACGCGCATGGCCGAGGCGATGAGGCCAGAGACTTCCGAGATGTTGCTCGGCACGATCAAAGTGGTGTTGGCATCTTGCGCCACTTTGCTGTAAGCATGGACGGCGCTTTCTGCAATTTTTAACTGCACAGCATCAGCACCACCGGGTTTTTCGATGGCGCTGGCAACACGTTCCAGCGCTTGTGCTGTGGCACTAGCTACAGTCACGATAGCAGTGGCCTCGCCTTGGGCTTTGTTGATAGCGGCCTGTTTTTCACCTTCGGAGCGGGCAATGAAGGCTTCGCGCTCGCCGGTAGCGATGTTGATTTGCTCTTGTCTGCGACCTTCCGAGGCGGCAATCAGGGCACGTTTTTCGCGTTCGGCGGTGATTTGTGCCTGCATGGCCCGCAGGATTTCGTTGGGCGGGGTCAGGTCTTTGATTTCGTAGCGCAGCACCTTCACTCCCCAGTTCAGCGCGGCCTCGTCAATGGCATTGACCACCTGGGCATTGATCATGTCGCGCTCTTCAAAGGTTTTGTCCAGCTCCAGCTTGCCGATCACGCTGCGCAGCGAGGTTTGCGCCAGTTGGGTGACGGCCATGATGTAGTTGCTCGAGCCATAGCTGGCCCGCATGGGGTCGGTGACCTGAAAGTACAAAATGCCATCCACCTGCAACTGGGTGTTGTCGCGGGTAATACAAACTTGGCTGGGCACATCCAGTGGAATTTCTTTCAAGCTGTGCTTGTACGCAACCCGATCGACAAACGGAATGATGAGGTTCATTCCCGGGGTCAGGGTGCCGGCGTATTTGCCCAACCGCTCCCGAATCCAAGCGTGCTGCTGGGGCACCACTTTAACCGCCTGGGTAATGAATACGATGGCTACAACCAATAAAACGATGGCGACTTCCATGGTCAAACCTTTCTAAAGCTGAGGAAGGGATGGGGCAGTGTAAAGGGCAAATCCGCCAGGCTCAGGCCTTGTCCACGATCAAACGGTTGCCTTGTATTTCAATGATGCGGTGCAGGCCTGGGCTGGGCAGGCTGCCGGGGCGCAGGGCGACATTCCACTGGCTGCCCCGGTAGGGTACGCGGGCAGTGCCATCGCTGGCCCATTGCTCGATGGTGATGGTCTCACCAATGTCTAAATTGACATCCGGATTGGCCTGGGCGGGCAGTTGCGGGGCGCGGCGGCGGCGAATGCGGCGGCCCAAAAAAATGCTGACCATGCCAACCACGGCGGCGCAAGAGATTTGCACCGGCAAATCCAGGCCCAAATGGGCGGCGATGGCCCCAGCGGCCAAGCCAACGCTGATCATCAGCAGGTAAATCGTGCCCGTGGCCAATTCTGTGGCAATCACAACGCCGGTCAAAACCCACCAAATGGTGCTTGCTTGCATAGTTCTTCCTTGGTAAGCGCAGATATTCATTACACTGCGCGGCTCTTTCCCCCTACCATCATGCCCAGTTTTTAGAGGGTGCCCATGAAGTTTCGCTTTCCCATTGTCATCATTGACGAAGATTACCGCTCAGACAACACCTCGGGCTTGGGCATTCGTGCCCTGGCCGATGCCATTGAAAGCGAAGGCTTTGAAGTGCTGGGTGTCACCAGTTATGGCGATTTAAGCCAGTTCGCCCAGCAGCAAAGCCGGGCCAGCGCTTTTATTTTGTCGATTGACGATGAAGAGTTCGGCCTGGAAGAAGACACCGCCCCGGTGATCCACAGCCTGCGCAGCTTTATCGGCCAGGTGCGGCGCAAAAATGAGGATGTGCCGATCTACCTGCATGGCGAGACCAAGACCAGCCAGCACCTGCCCAACGACATCCTGCGCGAGCTGCACGGCTTCATTCACATGTTTGAAGACACGCCCGAGTTTGTGGCCAAGCACATCATCCGCGAGGCCAAGAGCTATCTGGAAGGCGTGCAGCCACCGTTTTTCAAAGCCCTGCTGGACTATGCCGAGGATGGTTCGTATTCGTGGCACTGCCCCGGCCACTCGGGCGGCGTGGCGTTTTTGAAAAGCCCGGTGGGCCAGATGTACCACCAGTTCTACGGCGAGAACATGCTGCGCGCCGACGTGTGCAACGCCGTGGAAGAGCTGGGCCAGTTGCTCGACCACAACGGTGCCATTGGCGAGTCTGAGCGCAACGCCGCGCGCATCTTCAATGCCGACCACTGCTACTTTGTGACCAACGGCACCTCGACCAGCAACAAAATCGTCTGGCACCACACGGTGGCACCGGGCGATGTGGTGGTGGTGGATCGCAACTGCCACAAATCCATCTTGCACAGCATCATCATGACCGGGGCCATTCCGGTGTTTTTGAAGCCCACGCGCAACCATTTCGGCATCATTGGCCCGATTGCGCAAAGCGAGTTTGAGCCCGAGACCATCCGCGCCAAGATTGCCGCCAACCCGCTGCTCAAGGGCGTGGACCCCCACAGCGTCAAGCCACGCATCCTGACACTGACGCAATCGACCTACGACGGCGTGCTCTACAACACCGAAACCATCAAGGGCCTGCTCGACGGCTACGTGGACAACCTGCATTTTGACGAGGCCTGGATTCCGCACGCCGCTTTCCACCCGTTTTATGGCAGCTACCACGCCATGGGCAAAAAGCGCGCGCGGCCCGAGCATTCCGTGGTCTATGCCACGCAGTCCATCCACAAACTGCTGGCCGGTATCAGCCAGGCCTCGCACGTGCTGGTGCAGGATTCGCAGACCGAAAAACTGGATCACCACCTGTTCAACGAGGCGTATTTGATGCACACCTCGACCAGCCCGCAGTACAGCATCATTGCCAGCTGCGACGTGGCCGCCGCCATGATGGAGCCGCCCGGTGGCACAGCGCTGGTGGAAGAGTCCATCCTGGAAGCGCTGGACTTTCGTCGCGCCATGCGCAAGGTGGAGGACGAGTTTGGCGACGACGACTGGTGGTTTGAAGTCTGGGGCCCGCAAGAGCTGGTGGCCGACGGTATTGGCCGGGCCAATAGCTGGGTGATTCGTGGCCAGGATGCCGCCCCCAAACGCGCGGCGCGCAAAAACCGCGAAGACAGCAAAGACATCGACAACTGGCATGGCTTTGGCGATCTGGCCGACGGCTTCAACATGCTGGATCCCATCAAGACCACCATCGTCACGCCGGGGCTGGATTTGAATGGCGACTTTGCCGAGACGGGCATCCCCGCCTCGATCGTCTCTAAATACCTGGCCGAGCACGGCGTGGTGGTGGAAAAGACCGGGCTGTACTCGTTTTTCATCATGTTCACCATCGGCATCACCAAGGGCCGCTGGAACACGCTGCTGGCGGCCATGCAGCAGTTCAAAGACGACTACGACCGCAACCAGCCGCTGGCGCGCATCCTGCCCGAGTTTGTCCAGCAGCACCGCCGCTACGAGCGCATGGGGCTGAAAGACCTGTGCCAGCACGTGCATGAGATGTACGCCAAGTACGACATCGCGCACCTGACCACCGAGATGTACCTGGGCGACCTGACCCCGGCGATGAAGCCGGCCGATGCCTACGCCCACATTGCCCAGCGCAAGACTGAGCGCGTGGAGATCGACCAGCTGGCCGGGCGCATCACCGTGGGCCTGATCACGCCCTACCCGCCCGGCATTCCGCTGCTGATCCCGGGCGAAGTGTTCAGCCAGAAGATCGTCGATTACCTGCTGTTTGCGCGCGAGTTCTCCAAGCTGTGCCCTGGCTTTGAAACCGACATCCACGGCCTGGTGGAAGTAGAAGACGAGCACGGCGAGGTGCGCTTCTACGCCGATTGCGTGGCCCAGCCTGCTACAGCACCTGCTACAGAGCCTGCCGCTAAGGCCAAAAAAGCCAAAACCAGCAAAGCCAAATAAAGCTTTGTGGCCCTGGCCACTGACCACGCGGTCAGTGGCTGAAGCAAAATTAATAGCTGCTTACGCTTGCACAACAAGCGTAAGCTTTATTTTTTGTGCTTATTCTTTTTGGTAGAGCGCGGCTTGCGCTCTGCTTTTGCGCCCATTTCGGCCATCACCTGGGCGGCGTTTTTGGGCGCGGCTTTGGGCTTGGTCTTGCGGATGGTCAGGGCCGGTTTCACGGGCTGTTTCTCTTTCTTGCCGCCGCCAATTTGGCTTTCTTCGCCGCGGATCAAGCGGCCAATGTTTTCGCGGTGGCGCCACACCAGCAAGGCCGCCATCACCATGATGGCCACCAGCAGCGGTGTTTCTACCGACCACAGGCTGCCATCCAAAATCAAATACGCCACCGGTGCGCCCAGGCTGGCCAAGAGCGCGGCCATGGAGGAATAGCGCGAGACAAACGCCACCACCAGCCAAATACCCAGCACGATCAGGCCCAGCCAGCCACTAATGCCCAGCAGCACACCCAAGGCGGTGGCCACGCCTTTGCCGCCTTTGAAGCCAAAAAACACCGGGAACAAGTGCCCCACAAACGCGCCCAGCGCCACCAGGGCCAGCGCCCCATCGCCCAGGCCCCACTGCGGGCCCCAGGTTTTGACCACCAGCACGGGAATCAGCCCTTTGAGGGCATCGAGCAGCAGCGTAAGCACGGCGGCCACTTTGGAGCCCGAGCGCAGCACATTGGTCGCCCCCGGATTGCCGCTGCCGTAAGAGCGCGGGTCGTGCAAGCCCATGGCGCGACTAACAATCACTGCAAACGACAGCGAACCGACCAAATACGCCAGCACAGCGGCCAGCACAGGAGCGAAAACGTTCAACGCAACATCCTTGCCCGCAAGCGGCGAGCACAAACTAAAAAGAGCGCTATTTTGCCAGTGCGCAGTGCACAGGCCGGGCATTCAAGAGCTGCACGCACACCTGCGGATCTATTTGCAGCAAGTAACCGCGCCGCCCGCCGTTGATGGTGATGCGCGGCAAATCCAGAATGCTCGCCTCGATAAACACCGGCATGGCCCGGCGGGTGGCAAAGGGCGAGGTGCCGCCCACCAAGTAACCGCTGTGCCGGTTGGCCACCTCGGGCGGGCAAGGCTGCACGCTTTTGGCACCAATTTCGCGGGCCAGATTTTTGGTGGATACCGTGCAATCGCCATGCATCAGGATGATCAGCGGCTTGGCATCCTGGTCTTGCATGATCAAGGTCTTGACCACCAAATGCTCATCCAGCCCCAATTGGCGCGACGATTCGCCGCTGCCTCCGTGCTCGACATAGTCGTACACCAGCTCGGTAAACGGCACTTTGTGCGCCTTGAGCAGCTGGGTGGCCGGGGTTTCGCTGACGTGGGATTTATCTTTTTTTGCCATGGGCGCGGTTATAGCGTTTTTCTGGTGTTTTTCATGCAGACTTGACAGTTTTTCGTGTTGTGACTGCTTTGCTCTGATTGGCCCTGATGTCTGCGATTGCCCCGCCACCTTTTGATCCCCGCGAACTGGTTTTGCCCTCGGTATTGGCCATGCTGGCCGACGTTGCCACGCAACTGGAGCACCCCACAGCGCAAACCGTGCACCTGCTGGCCCAAATTGCCCAGGCCTTGGACAGCGTACACCTGCTGGCCCCGGCCAAACTGGTGCGCAGCCTAGAACAAGCATGCCAGCCGCCTGCGCCTGCGCCTGAGCGGCATGCAAGCAGCACCACCCTGCCAACCACCGACACCGCCCAGCACCTGCCCGCCCTGCGCCAATTGGCGTACAGCGACCTGCTGCGCTACCTGGAGGCCATCGCCCACCAGCAGCCTGCCGATACCGCCCAGCTCTTTGACAGCTACCGCGCCCTGGTGCGCCTCAGTGGCAAAGACAGCGCCCACCCCGCTGATCTGTGGGAGCAGCGCCCAGACCATGCCGCCCTGGCCGAGCTGCCCGCTGAAATCACCAACCGCTACCCCACCCTGGTGCCCTGCGATGCCGTGCGTGCCGAGCTGGACCAGGCCGTGCTCGCCTGGGTCAAAGCCCCGGCCCCAGGGCATGCCGCCACCCTGTGCCACATCAGCCTGGGGCTGGCGCACAGCGCCCCCACCCCCGCCTTGCGCTGCGCTTGGCAGCTGGTGGCCGGTTGGTGGGATGCGCAAGCGGCCGCCTTGCTGCCGCCCGATATTTACGCCAAGCGCCTGGCGGCCCGGGTGCTGATGCTCTACGGCCAGCAGCTCAAAGGGGCCAGCGCCGCCACCACCCCCTTGCTGGATGAGCTGCGGTTTTTCTGCGCCCAGGGGGTGCAAAAACTACAGCACGCCCCGCTTGATTCAGCGCCAATTTTTTCAGCAATATGCTTGGTTTATGAATTAATACCAGCGCCTACAGCTCCTCAAAAAGAAGCAGCAGAACAAGCGCCCACCGCACTGCCCGAGCCAGCCCTGCCTCCTGGGCACGCGGCCCCTGTGCTGGAGCTCCAACCCCTGGCCACCCTCACCCAAGGACTGGCTGGCCAGCCCCAAACCCCGGCCAAAGCCAGCGCCATCACCCCAGCGCAGACCCTGGTGCACGCCCTGAACACGGCCTTGAGCGATGGGCGCGATCCAGGGCCGGCCTGTGAAGCAGGTGGCGGCACAGCGAACAATGCCGAGGCTAAGGCCGAGGGCGATGCCGATACCGATGCCCGCACCAGCGCCGCGCAGCTCACCCGCTACGCCTGGGAGCAAGGCTGGGCGGAAATCGCCATGCTGGCCCACCTTATTGAGCGCATCACCCAGCGTGCGCCCACGCCGTGGCCCGCCGCGCTGCGCACCACCTGCCAGCACGGCACCACCGAAATCGAGCGCTTGCTGCAACAACTGGCCCAAGGCCACACCCGCCGCGCCCAAGCCCAGATCGTGCAGGCTTTGGAACACGCCGTGCAGCAATTGCCTGCGCCCGCCGCCGTACACGAAAGCGCAGAAGCATCAGAATCAGAATCAGAAGCTGCAACCGCTGAAAGTACAACAGATAAACAAGAAAACAATCAAAATCCTATAGAAGAAGAGCGCAACCAGCTACAAACTTTGCACTTCAGCGTTTTAGAAGAAGAAATGCAAGCCCAGTGGCCCCAGCTGCAAGCCGCCCTGCACAGCTGGCCCCCAGGCAGCGCCTGCCCCCCGGCGCTGCTGCGGGCCTTGCACACCTTAAAAGGCAGCGCCCGCCTGGCCGGTGCCGCCGCCTGGGCACGGCAAGTGCATGCCCTGGAAACCCTGGCCTTTGCCCCCCACAGCAGCCCCGAGGCCCTGGCCGAACCCATTGAAGCGCTGCGCCTGGGCTTTGCCGCCTTGCAACAAGAAATGGCCTTGCACGCGCCGCAAGCGCCCAGCCAGCAACAACCGCTGGAGACCCTGCAGCGCCACACCCAAGCGCTGTGGATCAGCCACACCCAAGCCCAGGAAGCCACCGCACAAAGCCAAAGCGCCATCACAGAAATGGCCGCCAGCCTGCAGCGCCTGCACACGCTGGTGCAAGACTGCAAAGTCTGGGCCAACACCTTGATGGTGTATGGCGATATGGAGCTGTCCTACGAATGGCACAGCGAGCTGCAAGACCTGCTGGCCGGGCTGCTGAGCGCTACCGACGACCTGGGCACCGTGCAACAACAACTGCAGCACCACCACCAGGAAAGCACCCACGCCCTGGCCACCCAAACCGGCTACCTGCAAGGCCTGCAGCACAGCCTGCTCTACGCCAGCCTGCAGCCCTTGGGGCATATCCAAGAGCGCCTGGCCGAATGCCTGCGCCTGGCGGAACACGACTGCCAGCGGCAAGCCGATCTGCACCTCGAGGGCGAGGCCATCTTGCTGGAAAAAACCACCCTGCAAGCCCTGGCCCCGGCCTTGGAGCACCTGCTACGCAACAGCCTGGCCCACGGCATCGAAACCCCCGCCCAGCGCCGCGCCGCTGGCAAGCCCGCCCACGGCCAAATCACCCTGGCGCTGCGCGAAGCCAATGGCCAGCACATCCTCACCCTGAGTGACGACGGCGCGGGCCTGGACCTGGATGCCATTGGCCGCCAAGCCGCCCGCCTGGGCCTGTGGCAGGGTGCTGAGCCCCCCACGGCCGAGCAAGCGGCGCAGCTCATCGTCCACCCCCAGCTGTCCACCGCCGCAGCCCTGAGCGAAACGGCCGGGCGCGGCATCGGCATGGATGCGGTGCAGGCCCAAATTCAGGCCCTGGGCGGCCAGCTGCACATTGCCAGCCGCACCGGCCAGGGCTGCACCACCACCATCACCCTGCCTGCGCCCCCGGCGGTGCTGCCCATCCAGGTGCTGCGCGCTGGCAGCTGGCAAGTGGCCCTGCCCAGCCAGTGGATTGAGGGTGTGCTGCGCATCCCCCTGAGCCTGGCCGAAGAGGGCCTGCAGCGCGGCATGCTGCACGGCGACCCCCGCGGGCCGCTGCCCCTGTTTTGGGCCGGGGCGCTGTGGCAGCAATCGGCCTGCAGCCAGTTGCCCCCGCTTGATGGCCATGTCCACATCCTCATCGTGCGCAGCCCCACCCAGCGCTGGGGCCTGTGGGTCGATAGCCTGCAGCCCACGCAAGAAGTGCTGCTGCAGCCGCCCACCGGGCTGGCCACCCCGATTGCCGGCCTCTTGGGCACCGCCAGCCTGCCCAGTGGCCAAGTGGTGCCAGTGTATGAACCCGCCCCCGTCATCGCCGCCCACGAAAACCGCCAGCACAGCGCCCACCCGGCCCCCCTGGCCCCCCCCGAGGCCATGGCCGAAGAACCCCAGCGCCCCCTGGTCATGCTGGTGGATGATTCGATCAGCGTGCGCCGCCTAGCCCAGCATTTGCTGATCAGCCACGGCTGGCAAGTGGAAACCGCGGCCGACGGGCTGGCCGCCCTGCAGCGCTTGCACGAGGGCTTGCAACCCAGCGTCATGCTGGTCGATATTGAAATGCCCGGTATGAACGGCCTCGAACTCTTGCGCCGCCTGCGGCAAGAACCGCGCTGGCAGCAGCTGTCCGTCGTCATGCTCACGGCCCACGAAGCGGGCCCCGTCAGCCAGCAAGCCCTGGACATGGGAGCGCAAGCCTATCTGACCAAACCCTACTCCCCCCAACAGCTGCTGGCCCAAGTCAAGCGGTATGCGGCTGCGGTGGTGGATTGATACATCAAGCTGCACTTAAATTGCCATGCCAAACACCCAACGCGCCTTTTCTGTTTCCCGCTACGGTATCGAGTGGCTGCTGCTGGGCAGCGCTTTGCTGGTGGTGGGGCTGATCATCGGCCACTTTATGTCCGAGATGCGCAAAGACATCGAGACGCGCGAACGCGATCGGCTCACGGTGCAGGCACGCGTGATTCACGATGCGCTGGAGCGGCAGATCGACACCATTAACCGCACGCTGGTCGGCATTCGCGACGAATTGCCGTACTGGCGCTCTGAATCGGATGGCATGGCGCAGGCTCAACGCAGGCTCAAGGCTTTTGCCGATGCCATGCCCGCCGTGCGCACGCTATCGATACTGGATGCCCAAGGTAACGTCCTAGCGTCCAACCAAGACACGCTTCTGGGCAAGAATTTCGCTGAGCGCGATTACTTTCAGGTTGCTGCACGCAACCCCAACATCGACACACTCTATTTGGCCCCGCCTTTCAGAACCGCCCTGGGTGCTTTCGGAATGAACATGGTGCGCATGGTGCGCGGCCCAAACGGCGAATTCGCCGGCATTGTCAGCGCCACCCTCAGTCCAGACGAGCTAACGCGCACGCTCGAATCGGTGCGTTATGCCCCGGATACCTGGGCCGCACTGGCCCATGGTGATGGAAAACTGTTCCTGATTGCCCCATTGCAAGAGCAACTGCTGGGGGTGGATCTGGCCCAGCCTGGCTCCCTGTTCTTGCGCCACCAAGAAAGCGGCAAAGCGACCAACATCATGACCGACCGGGTGCTGCTGACCGGTGCGTGGAGCATGGTGGCGCTGCATACCGTGCAGCCTGCCGCCCTGAAGATGGACAAATCCATTGTGGTTGCCATCAGCCGCGATCTGGACGCGATGTACACGCGTTGGCGCAGCGAAGCCAGCCTGATTGGCGGCATTTACGCACTGCTCATCGCTATCACGGTGCCCGGCCTGTACCTGACCCAGCGCCGCCGCCGCGAGGCAGATGCACAAACCCAGGCCGCGCACGCCGCGTTGGCACAGCGCACTGTCGAGGCGGAAGCGGCCAGTCGCGCCAAAAGCGAATTTGTCGCCAACATGAGCCACGAAATTCGCACGCCGATGAACGCCGTGCTGGGCTTGCTGCAACTCATGGAGCGCACCGGGCTGGATGCACGCCAGCGCGACTACGTCCACAAGGCGGAAGGGGCGGCACGTGCCTTGCTGGCCATCCTCAACGATATCCTGGACTTTTCCAAGGTCGAGTCCGGCAAGCTGGAACTGGACGATACGCCTTTTCGTCTGGATGAACTGCTGCGCAACCTCTCGGTCGTGCTGTCTTCCACCTTGCAGCACAAGGCGGTAGAAGTGCTCTTTCAGCTGGACCCTGCCGTGCCGCGCGCACTGCGCGGTGACGGCCATCGCTTGCAGCAGGTGCTGCTCAATCTGGCGGGCAACGCCATTAAATTCACCCAGCGTGGCGAGGTCGTGATTGGGCTCAAGCTGCTTGACTCCACGTCAGATAGTGTGCGCATCGAGTTCTCAGTGCGCGACACCGGCATTGGCATTGCAGCCGACCGCCTGGCTGCCATATTCGAGGGCTTTACTCAGGCCGAATCCTCCACCACGCGGCGGTTTGGCGGCACCGGTCTGGGCCTGGCCATCAGCCGCCGCCTGGTGCGCCTGATGGGCGGTGAGCTGCAGGTGCAAAGCACACCCGGACAGGGCAGCCACTTTCATTTCACCGTTGATTTTCGCCGCGATGCAGAAACCAGCGCATTCGAACGCATGGCGGCGGCAGAAAATGACCAACACGCTGCCCTGCGTGTGCTGATCGTGGATGACAACGCCACGGCCCGCGAAGTGCTTGCTGCCATGGTCACCTCCTTTGGCTGGCAGGCCGAAACGGCAACGAGTGGTGCCGAAGCTATCCAACGGATGGAAGCGGCCACCGCTGCAGGTCATTCATTCGACATCCTCTGTGTGGACTGGATCATGCCGGGCATGGACGGCTGGGAAACCATCCAGCACATTCGTGCCCGTGATGCGGGGCATCTGCCTGCCATCCTGATGATCACCGCCCATGGCCGCGAGCTGATCGCTGAGCGGCTGGGCGAGGAAACAAACCCCCTTGACGGCTTCCTCATCAAGCCGGTCACCCCGTCGATGCTGTTTGATGCCGTAGCGCAGGCCACGCGTGGGGCCTCGATCACGGTAGAGGGCCATACCCCCGCCAACTTGCCCATCGAGCAGCCGCTGGCCGGCCTGCGCCTCCTTGTGGTAGAGGACAACCCCCTTAACCAGCAAGTCGCGCGCGAACTCCTTAGCCATGCGGGGGCAGAGATCGAGGTTGCCAGCGATGGTGAGCAGGGCATCGCCTGCGTGCGGCGTGCCTCGCTGCCTTACGACGCCATCCTGATGGACATCCAGATGCCGAAAATGGACGGCTACACCGCCACCCGGGTGCTGCGCCAGGAGATGCAGATTGCTACGCCGATCATCGCAATGACCGCCAATGCCCTGCCAGCCGACCGCGAGGCTTGCCTGGCCGCCGGTATGTCTGACCATATCGGCAAGCCCATCAATGCCCGCGAGCTGACCGCTCTGGTGCTGCGCCATTGCCGCCCTGCCCCCTAGCACCGGCTGCTGTGCCTGTAGCAGCGGCTGCCCCCCCTGCAGCGCAGTTGCCCCCTCAGCCAGAAGGCTTCGATTTTGCGGCTGCGCTGGCACGCCTAAGTGGCAATTGCGCCTTGTTTGCCAGCCTGGCGCGGCGCTTTGGCAAAGATTGCGCAGCCCTGGCGGAGGCGGCACAAATCGCACTCCAGCACGGGGACCGCGCCGCCGTCGCACGCGAAATGCACACCCTCAAAGGGCTGGCTGCAACGCTGGGCGCTACCGCACTGGCGCGCCAAGCCGCTGAGCTAGAAGCCACATTCAAGGCACCACGCAGCACCAGCAACGAGGCAGCAGCGCTTGCACAACTGGCATCGGGTATTGCGGCAAGTGATGCCACCTTCAGGGCCGTGGCCGACGCACTCGATCCTGCGCAGCCCGTGCCAAGCCTGCCGCTCAACAAGCAGCGACTGCTTGAATGCCTTGCCGAGCTGGATGCCTTGCTCCTGGAAAACAACATGCGTGCGCTGGATGTCTTTGCCACGCTGCAACGCGAAGTGGGTGATGCGGGCGAAGCGCTGGCCGACCCACTGAACGCCCTCGACGAGGCGCTGCTCAGGCTCGACTTTGCCGCTGCACGCACAACAATCGCCAATTTGAAAGAGATACTGTCGCCATGATGCCTGCCCACAATTTACCGCCGGAGTTTCGGACGCTGGCCGCGCTGCCTGAGCGCCCACGCCTGTTGGTAGTGGACGACCAGCCAATCAACATCCAAACGCTGTACCAGATTTTTCACGCTGATCACGAAGTATTCATGGCCACAGGCGGCGAGCAGGCGCTGGCTTTTTGCCGTGACAACCTACCCCCTGATCTGATTCTTCTGGATGTGGTCATACCCGGTATGGATGGCATCGAAGTCTGTCGCCGCCTCAAGTCCAACCCGGCGCTGGCGGATATTCCGGTGATTTTTGTCACGGCCCACTCCGAGCCAGCCGACGAGGTCGCTGCCCTGGCCGCAGGCGGGGTGGATTTCATTGCCAAGCCGGTCAATCCAGTCGTGGTGCGCGCGCGCGTCAAAACCCATCTCACGCTCAAGGCGCAGACCGATTTGCTGCACTCCATGGTTTTTATCGATGGCCTGACTGGCGTTGCCAATCGCCGCCGCTTTGACGAAGTCTTGCAGATCGAGTGGCACCGCTGCCGGCGCAGCAACAAGCCATTGACGCTATTGATGATTGATATCGACCATTTCAAACGCTACAACGACCATTACGGCCACCAAGCCGGCGATGCCTGCTTGCAGCAAGTGGCCGCTGGCCTCAAGGCTGGCCTCAAGCGCGCGCAAGACCTGGTAGCGCGCTACGGTGGCGAGGAGTTCGTGTGCCTGATGCCCGAGTGCGACCATCCTGCCGGCCAGACCAAGGCTGAAGAGTTGCGCGCGGCCGTGGCGGCGCTGGGGATTGCCCACGCTGACTCGCCCACCGCCAGCTGCGTGACGCTGAGCATCGGTGTCGCGGTCATGCAACCGAGCAGCGCAAATACCCCTGAAGCGCTCATCGCGGCGGCGGATGCAGCGCTTTATGAAGCCAAACGCAACGGCCGCAACAGGGTGTCGGTATCCGCTGACCTGTGACCTGTGACGATGGCCGTGGCTGGGCAACCGCCGGGGTGCCAGGCAGAGAGTATTTCAGCCGCCTGCTAGGCAAAACAAAAAATAATTCACATAATTGACGTTTACGTAAAAGACAACCTAAAGGAGCACCATGGAGATACAAGGCAAAGTTTTCATCGTCACAGGCGGCGCATCGGGACTGGGTGAGGGCACCGCCCGCATGCTGGCAGCCGCTGGTGGCAAAGTCGTGATCGCCGACATGCAAGCAGAAAAAGGCCAGGCTGTGGCCCAAGCCATTGGCGGTGTTTTTGTGCGCTGCGATGTGACCAGCGAAGCGGATGGTCAGGCCGTGATCGCGCAAGCGACGGCACTGGGCAAGCTCATGGGCTTGGTCAATTGTGCGGGCGTGGCCCCGGCCGAAAAAATCGTTGGCAAAAACGGAGCCCATAGCCTGGCCAACTTCAGCAAAACCATCAGCATCAACCTGATTGGCAGCTTCAATATGATGCGCCTGGCCGCCGAAGCCATGGGCAAAAATGAACCTGAAAGCACCGGTGAGCGCGGCGTGCTCATTTCCACGGCCAGCGTTGCTGCCTACGACGGGCAAATTGGCCAGGCCGCCTACGCCGCCTCCAAAGGGGGCATCGTCGGCATGACCCTGCCCATTGCCCGTGACCTGGCCCGCAGCGGCATTCGCAATATGACGATTGCCCCCGGCATTTTTGGCACGCCGATGCTGTTTGGTATGCCCCAGGAAGTGCAAGATGCCTTGGCCGCTGGCGTTCCTTTTCCCAGCCGTTTGGGCAAGCCGGAAGACTTTGCCAAACTGGTGCGCCATATTTTTGAGAACGACATGCTCAATGGCGAAGTCATTCGCTTGGATGGTGCCATTCGCTTGGCACCCAAATAAATAAACCAACGGGGGCTGACACGCCCCCGTTAAAACATTTACCACCATAGATAGCCAGGCGCTGGTATAGGCGACCTGGCTGTTTTTATTTAACCCGCTGCGTTATCTGTGGCATTTTCAGCCTGCGGCCAGTCGCGGATATAGGCTTTGAGCAATTGGTTTTCAAAGCTTTGCTCTTCCACCACGGCCTTGGCCACGTCGTAAAAGCTGACCACGCCCATCAGCATGCTGCCATCCATCACCGGCATGTAGCGCGCATGGCGCTCCAGCATCATGCGCCGCACCTCGTCCATCTCGGTATCGACCGTGCACAGCAGCGGCTGTTTTTCCATGGCATCGCGCACCGTCACCTGGGCCACTTGGCCGTTGTGCTTGACAACATCTTTAATGACTTCGCGAAAAGTCAGCATCCCCACGACAGCGCCGCCTTCAACGACCACCAGCGAGCCCATGTCCTTTTCGGCCATGGTCGCCATGGCTTGGGCCAAGCTATCGTCCGGCTTGACGACGTACAGGGTGCCGCCTTTGACGCGCAAGATATCGCTAACTTTCATGGTATTGCCCTTTTCTGCAAAATTTTCACTTACCAAAGCACTTAAGCTTTAAATAATAGCGTAATCCTCCCGCCATCTTTTATGACGTTTTGACATCAATAACTATTTTCAATGCCTAAATAGACTAAAGCGCCATGTATTTCGACATTCACCTTCCTTCTTCGGCAGCCCAAACCCAAACTGCCCGTCTGTATGTAGATAACACTGCAGAGAATACTGCCCACCCTGGGCCAGCGCCGCACCCGACTGTTTTGGCAATTCACGGTGTGCTGTGCGATCACAGCGTATGGCAGCCCCTCACCCCAGGGTTGCACGCCCTGGGCTGGAATATGGCAGCGCTGGACCTGCCGGGCCATGGCCGCAGCAGCGGCCCAGCCCCCCACAATGCGCCAGAGGCCGCCGCGTGGATTGTCGCTTTGGTCCAGGCCATGCAGCTGCCCCGCGTCATCCTGATGGGCCACAGC
The DNA here is from genome assembly GCF_042654745.1 of Comamonas denitrificans. Classification (NCBI taxonomy): domain Bacteria; kingdom Pseudomonadati; phylum Pseudomonadota; class Betaproteobacteria; order Burkholderiales; family Comamonadaceae; genus Comamonas; species Comamonas denitrificans. Next base: position 70,104 of record NZ_JBHSEY010000038.1, on the reverse strand, counting down.
TGGGGCAGCTTGATTGCCTTGGCGGCCGCCGCGCAATTAGGGCAACGCATTTCACATCTGGTTTTAATCGGCACGGCCAGCCCGATGACCGTGGCACCGGCGCTGTTGGACTTGGCCCAAAACGACCCGGCACAAGCCATTGCCTTGATCGACAAATACAGCCGCAGCCCCATCACTCCGGCTGATTTTGATGGCCAAGCACTGGGCCACGCGGTGCTGGCCAGCAACCCTGCCACCAATCTTTTGCACTGCGGGCTGACCGCGTGCAACAGTTACCACGAAGCCCCCGTGGCCATGCAGCAAGTGACCGCCCCCACCTTGTTCATGACCGGCGAATACGACCGCATGACCCCCGCTGCGGCTGCCCAGCCGCTGATTGCTGCCGCCCAAAGCCGCGCCCCCCAGCAGGCACTGCGCCCACCACCCACGTGGTCACTTTGGCCTGCGGCCACCAGCACATGCTTGATGCCACCCCCGCGATGGTGCAGGCACTGGCCGACTTTGTGCGCAGCTAAATTGCAGCGCCCTCTTCTGCGCCATTGACGTTCACAGCCGCGCCAGCCGTCCGATGGGTGGGCAGCACCTGCGCCACCGTGTGCTGCGCCCAGCCACTGCGCTCCCACAATGGCGCTGTGGCCCCCTCTTGGCGCAGCAGCAAAACCTCCAGCAACGGGGCCAGGGCGGTGGTTTGCGGATCGGCCAGCAGCACATAACGCGGCTCGCCCTCTTCCAAATAAGAAGTGGCCGACTCGGGCATCGCCCCCACCCAGCGCAAAGCGGTCAGCGCCGCCAAGGCCGGTTCAATCTGCAGGCGATCGACATGCAATTGCTGGGCCAAAGCACTGCCCGCCAGCCCCCGTTCGCTGTCATTGCGCAGTGGGGCCAAGGCGGCCAGCACCTCCAGCGCCAAAGCAAAATCGCGCCCCGGGCCATCCAGTGCCCGGCTGGCCCCGGAGCGCAGGCTGGGCCAGTACGCCGCCACAATCGCCCCCAGCAGGAAAATCACCCAGCAGATGTAAATCCACAGCAGCAAAATCGGCAGCGTGGCAAAAGTGCCGTAAATGGCCGAATAGGTCGGCACCGTCGCCAGGTACAGCCCCAGCAGCTTGCGCGCCAGCGCCAGGCCCAGCGAGACAAAAATTCCCCCCGCCCAGGCATGGCGCCAACGCACCGGGGTATTGGGCACAAAGTGGTACAGCGCGGCCATGGCAGCGGCCATCAGCAGCAGCTCCAGCGAATTAAAGCCCCACTGCACCGCAGCGGGCAGCGCCTGCACCAGCCCGCGCGAGGCCGACACCACGTAAGACGTAGTGGCCACACTCATGCCCAGCAGCAGCGGCCCCAAGGTCAGCACCCCCCAGTAAATGAGCAGTCGCTGGCCCAGCGGACGCAGGCGCTGCACACGCCAGATGTGGTTCAAGGTTTTGTCCATGGTCAGCGTCAGCTGAATGACCGTAACCACCAAAAACCCCAGGCCCACCGCCCCCAACTGGCTGGCTTTGCTGGAAAACTGCAAGATGTAGCCCATCAGCTGCTCGGCGATGGCTTCAGGAATCAGGCTTTGCACCAGCCAGCTTTGCAGGTTTTCTTGCAAACGCGCAAAGCTGGGAAAGGCGGTGAACACCGCCAACAACACGGTAAAAAACGGCACGATGGCCAGCAGCGTGGTGTAGGTCAGGCTGCTGGCCGTCAGCCCCAATTGGTCGTTGGCAAAACGCTGGCGCAGCATGCGCAAGGTATTGCCCCAAGAAAATTCAGAAGCAGTAAAACCAGTAGGTAATGCGCGGCGGCGCAGGAAAGGCATGGGCATAGGCCCTATGATGCCACCCCCATGGCATCTGCACCCTCCATGACCTCTTCTGCTCCCCCCCCTTTTTCCGCGCTGCCGCGCCACGCCCAAGTCACCCAGATAGCGGCCGTCAGCAGCTTGGTCGCCTTGATTGTGCTGTGCGTGGCCTGGGAGTTGTGGCTGGCCCCAGTGCGCCCCGGTGGCTCGCTGCTGGCCCTCAAGGCCCTGCCCTTGGTGCTGCCGCTGCCCGGACTGCTCAAGCGGCGCATGTACACCTACCGCTGGCTCAGTTTGATGATTTGGCTTTACTGCACCGAAGGCCTGGTGCGCGCCACCAGCGATACCGCCCCCAGCAGCTACTACGCCTGGGCCGAAGTGGTGCTATGTATTTTGTTGTTTACTGCGTGTACCCTGCATATACGTTTGCGCCTTAAAGCTGCTAAAACCATGCAACAGCAAGCGTGAACAGCTCACTTATTTGCTAGTACGGCCTCCCTCATTACGGATAATTTTTATGACGACTGCCATTCTTGACACCCTGCGCCAAGCCGTTGGTGCCGCGCATGTTCTGACCGACGGCGATTTAAGCGCCTACGAGCGCGACTGGCGCGGCCGCATGCAGGGCAAGGCGCTGGCCGTGGTGCGCCCAGGTTCTACCCAGGAAGTGGCCGCCGTGGTCAAGGTCTGCGCGGCCGCTGGCGTGGCCATCATTCCCCAGGGCGGCAATACCGGCCTGTCGGTGGGCTCCACACCCGATGCCAGCGGCACCCAGGTGGTGCTAAGCCTGACGCGCATGCACGCCATCCGCGCGGTGGATGCCGACAACCTGACCATCACCGCCGAGGCCGGCTGCATCCTGCAAAACCTGCAGCAGGCGGCGCAGCAGGCGGGCTTTTTGTTCCCGCTGTCGCTGGCTGCCGAGGGCTCTTGCACCATCGGCGGCAACCTCGGCGCCAACGCGGGCGGCACCCAGGTGGTGCGCTACGGCAATGCGCGCGAGCTGTGCCTGGGGCTGGAAGTGGTCACCCCCCAGGGCGACATCTGGGACGGCCTGACCGGCCTGCGCAAGGACAACACCGGCTACGACCTGCGCAATTTATTTATCGGCAGCGAGGGCACCCTGGGCATCATCACCGCCGCGACGATGAAACTCTTTCCCCAGCCCGTGGCCCGCCTGACCGCCTTTGCCGCCGTGCCCAGCATGCAGGCTGCCGTGCGCCTGCTGGGGCTGGCGCACCAGCATTTGTCGGCCGGGCTGACGGGCTTTGAGGTGATGGGGCAATTTGCCCTGTCCCTGGTGGTGAAACACATGCCGCAATTGCGCGTGCCTTTTGCCGGGATGGACGGTGCGCCCTACTGCGTGCTACTGGAAAACAGCGACAGCGAATCCGAAGCGCACGCCCGCCAGCGCTTTGAAAGCCTGCTGGAGCTGGCCTTTGAAGACGGCTGCGTACTCGATGCCGTGGTGGCCGAAAACCTCAGCCAAGCGCACGACTTGTGGCATGTGCGCGAGAGCATTCCCCTGGCGCAAGCGCAGGAGGGGCTGAACATCAAGCACGATATTTCTGTGCCCACCTCGCGCATTCCCGCCTTCGTGGAACACGCCGATGCGCTGCTGCAGCGCGAGATTGCCGGCGTGCGCCTGGTCAATTTTGGCCATTTGGGCGACGGCAACCTGCACTACAACGTGCAAGCGCCTGAAGGGGCCGATGGCAAAGCCTTCCTGCGCGAGCAAGAGCCACGCGTCAATGCCCTGGTGTACGACGCGGTGGCGCAATTTGGCGGCTCATTCTCTGCCGAGCACGGCGTGGGCCAGCTCAAAACACCCCAGTTGGAGCAGTACGAGTCGCCCGTGGCCCTGTCGCTGATGCGCTCCATCAAGCAAGCGCTGGACCCGCTGAACATCATGAACCCCGGCTGCATGCTGGCCAAAGACTAAAGGGACTGTGATGACGGCAACTTCCCTCCCCACCGCCCGCCCCGTGCGCCACCAGTACGAAGACCTGTTGCGCCACGTCTATTTCCATGGTGCTGAAAAAAGCGACCGCACCGGCACCGGCACCAAAAGCGTGTTCGGCCACCAAATGCGCTTTGACCTGGCAGAAGGTTTTCCGCTGGTCACCACCAAAAAAGTCCACCTCAAAAGCATCATCCTGGAGCTGCTGTGGTTTCTGCGCGGCGACAGCAACGTGCGCTGGCTGCAAGAGCGCGGCTGCACCATCTGGGACGAATGGGCGGCCGAGGACGGCAGCCTCGGCCCCGTCTATGGCGTGCAATGGCGCAGCTGGCCCACGCCCGGCGGCGGGCACATCGACCAAATCCAGCAGGTCATCGACACCCTGAAAACCAACCCCGACAGCCGCCGCATCCTGGTCAGCGCCTGGAACGTGGCCGAGCTCGACCAGATGGCGCTGATGCCCTGCCATGCGCTGTTCCAGTTCTACGTGGCCCCATCGCAGGCGGCGGGCGAGCCTGGCAAATTAAGCTGCCAGCTCTACCAGCGCAGCGCCGACATTTTCCTGGGCGTACCCTTCAACATCGCCAGCTATGCCCTGCTCACCCACATGGTGGCCCAGCAGTGCGATTTGCAGGTGGGCGACTTCATCTGGACGGGCGGCGACTGCCACCTCTACAACAACCACCTGCAGCAAGTGCAAACCCAGCTGGCCCGCGCCCCCTACCCTTACCCAACGCTGCACATCCAGCGCCGCCCACAGAGCCTGTTTGACTACACCCTAGAAGACTTTGTGGTGGCCGACTACCAGCACCACGCCCCCATCAAAGCCCCGGTAGCTGTATAAAAAGAAAGCTTCTTGCGCTGATAAATAAAGAGAAAAATAAGCTTTTTTATTTAAATCCAAGACAACACAAGCGCAAACAGCTAGCAAATTATGACCATCTGCTTAATCTACGCCCAAGCCGCCAACGCAGTGATTGGCAAAGACGGCACCATGCCCTGGCACCTGCCGGAAGACCTGGCGCATTTTCGCCAGCGCACCCAGGGCTGCGCCGTCGTCATGGGCCGCACCACCTGGGACAGCCTGCCTGAGCGCTTTCGCCCCCTGCCAGGGCGCACCAACATCGTCGTCACGCGCAACCCCGCCTGGCAAGCCGCCGGAGCCATCGCGGCCCACAGTCTGCCCGAGGCACTGGCCGAAGCGGCCCGGCACAGCGCCACCGTCTGGGTCATCGGCGGGGCGCAAATCTACGCCCAGGCGCTGCCGCTGGCCGATGCGGTCGAGGTCACCCACATCCAGCACAACTTTGACGGTGATGCCTTTGCCCCCACCCTGGGCCCCGAATGGCACGCCGTCCAGCACCGCGATGCCACCAGCGCCCAAGGCTGGCCCCTGCGCTTTGTCCGTTACGAGCGCTTGCGTGACTACACTAGTAAAAACTCTAGGTAGTTCCCCATACCCCTAGTGTTTCAGATAGCAACAAAAAAGAGTATGCTGCAGTGCAACATTAAGTCTTATTGAGGACTGTCCATGAGCCTGGTACAAACTCTACCGTCTGGCCCCTTGGATATCGTCGGTGATATCCATGGCGAGCAAGCGGCACTGCTGCAGCTACTGCGTCACCTCGGCTATGACGCCCGAGGCAATCACCCAGAAGGTCGCACTCTGGTGTTCTTGGGCGATTTTGTCGATCGCGGCCCGGACAGCCCTGGGGTGATCGGTATCGTCCACCAGCTGGTCACCAGCGGCAAAGCCGTGGCCATTGCGGGCAACCACGAGATCAACCTGCTGCGCAACGACCCCAAAGATGGTTCGGGCTGGTTTTTTGATGCCCGCCTGCAAAGCGATTTGCGCAAATACCCCTGTTTTGCCCGCCCGCACGACCCGGCCGAGCGCAGCGCCATCGTGCACTTTTTGCGCGACCTGCCCGTGGCGCTGGAGCGCGAAGACCTACGCATCGTCCACGCCGCCTGGAGTAGCGCAGCCGTGGAGCAAGCCCGCCGCCAGCCCTTGGGGGGCCTGCGCGCTGCCTACGACCAATGGGAGGCGCAAGCCGCCCAGGCCGCCCAGGCCCAGCGTATTACCGAGCGCATGGCCCAAGAGCGCGAACTGTGGCCGCACAATCTGGAGCACGGCGAGCACCGCCCCCCCTTCTTGCAGGCCCATTGCGACAACGAGCTCAACAAATCCACCTTCAACCCGCTCAAAGTGCTGACCTGCGGGTTAGAAGACCCCGCGACCGAGCCCTTTTTTGCTGGCAACAAATGGCGCTTTGTGCAGCGCCAGGCATGGTGGGAGCACTACACCGAAGCCACCCCCGTCGTCATTGGCCACTACTGGCGGCGCATTGACCCGCACCATTGCACCCAAGAAGGCTTGTTTGCCGACGTGGCCCCCTTCGCCTGGCACGGCCAGCGGCAGAATGTTTTCTGCGTGGATTACTCGGTCGGTGCCCGCGCCCAGGCCCGCAAAAAAGAGCAAGCCACCCACGGCTTTAAGCTGGCCGCCCTGCGCTGGCCCGAGCGCACCTTGATGTTTGACGATGGCCAGCAGCAAACCACCCACGGCTTTATGCAACGCCCGCCGCAGCCCCACACTGCGCACAACGCATCGGCAAACCAGCAGCGCCTGGCCTCGGTCCACGCCATCCGCAGCCTAGGCTACCCGCTCCACCTGGGGCTGCCGCTGTCCAGGGCTGCACCCATTAGCGGCTGATGGATGAGCGCACAGGGGGCATGTCAGCGCAAATCGGGCAATTGGTAGCCCACCAGCACTTCGCGCAGCTTGGTTTTGAGCATCTTGCCCGTAGCGCCCAGCGGAATGGCATCGACAAACACCACGTCATCCGGAATTTGCCACTTGGCCAACTTGCCCTCGTAAAACCCCAGCAGTTCTTCGCGCGTAACACTGGCCCCAGGCTTGGTAGCTACCACCACGATGGGGCGCTCGTCCCATTTGGGATGCGCCATGCCAACACAGGCGGCCACGGCCACGGCGGGGTGGCCCATGGCGATGTTTTCGATGTCAATCGAGCTGATCCACTCGCCGCCGGACTTGATCACGTCCTTGCTGCGGTCGGTAATTTGCATGAAACCATCGGCATCAATGGTGGCCACATCGCCCGTGGGCAGCCAGCCCAGGCCCGCCTCATCAACGACCAGCGGGCTTTCGCCTTTGTAGTACTGCTGCAAAATCCACGGCCCGCGCACCAGCAAATCGCCATAGGTCTTGCCATCCCAGGGCTGGTCGCGGCCATCGCCACCGACGATTTTCATCTCCACCCCATAAATCGCCCGGCCTTGCTTGGCGCTGATCTTGCGCTGCTCCTCTTTCGGCAGGGCCATTTGCCCGGCCTTGAAAGTGCAGACTGCGCCCAAGGGGCTGGTTTCGGTCATGCCCCAGGCGTGCAGCACCTGCACGCCAAAATCATCTTCAAAGGCCGCAATCATCGCCGGCGGGCAGGCTGCGCCGCCAATCACGGTGCGCTTTAAGCTGCTAAAGCGCAGCTGCTGCGGCTGCACGTGGCCCAGCAGCATTTGCCAGATGGTGGGCACCCCGGCGGCAAAGGTAACGCCTTCGGCCTCCATCAATTCATAGAGGGATTTGCCATCCAGCGCCGGGCCAGGCAGCACCAGCTTGGCCCCCACTTGCGCGGCGGTGTACGGAATGCCCCAGGCATTGACGTGAAACATCGGCACCACGGGCAAGATCACATCCCGCGCCGACAGGCCCATGGAATCAGGCAAAGCGGCGGCATACGCGTGCAGGGTGCTGGAGCGGTGGCTATACAACGCCCCCTTGGGGTTGCCCGTGGTACCGCTGGTGTAGCACAGGCTGGAAGCGGTGTTTTCATCGAACTGGGGCCAGTGGTAGCGGCCATCGTGGGCGGCAATCCAGGCTTCGTAACTGACCAGGCCGGGGATGCCGCTGTCGGCGGGCAGCTTGTCGGCATCGCACAGCGCCACCCACTGCTTGACCGTGGGGCACAGGCGGTACACGGCTTGCACCAGGGGCAAAAAGCTCAGGTCAAAGCACAGCACCTCGTCTTCGGCGTGATTCACAATCCAGGCCACCTGTTCAAAGTGCAGGCGCGGGTTGATGGTGTGCAGCACCCGGCCCGAGCCGCTCACGCCGTAATACATCTCCAGGTGGCGGTAACCGTTCCAGGCAATGCTGGCCACCCGGGCACCATGGGGCAGGCCCAAGGCATCCAGCGCCTGCGCCAATTGCTTAGCGCGCTGGCGCACTGCGGCCCAGGTGGTGCGGTGAATATCGCCCTCCACCCGGCGCGAGACCACTTCGGTCGTGCCGTGGTAGTGGGCCGCAAATTCGATCATGGAAGAAATCAACAGCGGTTGGTTTTGCATCAAACCTTGCATTCAGCGTCTCCTTAGTGGTGCTCCATCCCCGACGGGAATAACCGCGCATCGTAAAACACGCACGGCCGTTCGTATTCAAGGGATTTTACGGATTGGAGACCTGCAGAACCCACGCGCCGCGTCCCAGCGCCAGCTGGTGAGAACTACGCTGCAGCCCCGGCAATGCCCAGCAGCGCAGCGCTATCGCGCACGACCAGACCACCGGGCTCGATCCGGATGGCTTGCTCGCGCTCCATGGCTTTGAGCTCTTGGTTCACGCGCTGGCGCGAGGCCCCCAGCAGCTGGGCCAACTCCTCCTGCGCCAGTTGCAGGCCAATGCGCACCTCCTTGCCGTTTTCCAGGCACGGAATGCCATAGCTGCGCACCAAGTGCAGCAGTTGCTTGGCCAAACGCGCCCGCAGCGGCAGGGTGTTGAGGTCTTCCACCAAGCCATACAACTGCCGAATGCGCCGCGCCTGCAGCCACAGCATGGCTTCGTAAAACTCGACATGGGTGCTCAAGATGCGCTTGAAGTCGGCCTTGGCCACGCACAAAAGCGTGGTGGCCCCGTGGGCATAGGCATCGTGGGTGCGCCGGTCGCCATCGAAGATGGACACCTCGCCAAACCACACGCCCGGCTCCACATAGGTCAGCGTAATTTGCTTGCCTGAGATTGACGTTGAGCTGACGCGCACCGCGCCCTTGGCGCAGGCAATCCAATCCTCAGGGGCTTCGCCCCGGGCGCAGATCAAGGCACCATCTTTGAAGCGTTTGACGTAAGCACAGCGCAAAATATCGTGTTTCAACGTGGGCGAGAGGGTCGAGAACCAACGCCCGGCGTTAATGGCCTCGCGCTCTTCGAGCGTAAGAATCGGGTTATCCATGGTCTGTCCTGTGGGTAACGACAAAAGGCGTTCTTAGCGCACGGGCAATGCCGTGGCGGAAAAGGCTTGCATTGTCTATTCAATAAAAAAGGAGCTGTATCCGCTTAATTTAAAGGATTTCAATGCATTTTTAACATTGAAACAGCTTTAAATAAACGGATACAGCTCCTTTAAAAGAAGCACTCAAGCCCGTAGCTTACAAATGGTGGTTGCTCGATTCCACCCACTCGCGCACCCGTTGGGCATCGCCCAAGCGGCTGTATTTACCCACCGAGTCCAAAAACACCATGATCAGCTTGCGCCCGGCCACCTCGGTTTGCATGACCAGGCAGCGCCCGGCCTCAGAGATGTAGCCGGTTTTTTGCAAGCCGATCGCCCAATTTTCGTTTTTGACCAAGCGGTTGGTGTTATTGAATTGCAAGGTGCGCTTGCCCACTTCGACCTCTGCGCCGGGCGAGGTCGAGAACGAGCGCAGCAGGGGCTCTGCATGCGCCACATTGACCAAGGCGGCCAAATCACGGGCACTCGATTGGTTGCCGCTGGACAGGCCCGTAGGCTCCACAAAGCGCGTGGCCGTCATGCCCAGCAGCTTGGCTTTGACATTCATTTGCTTGACAAACTCGTCCATGCCGCCCGGATAGGTGCGCCCCAGCGCGTGGGCAGCGCGGTTTTCACTGGACATCAGCGCCAGGTGCAGCAACTCGCCCCGCGTCAGCTGCGTGCCCACGGCCAAGCGCGAGCGGCTGCCTTTGACGGTATCCACATCGGCTTGGGTGATGGTGATCACCTCATCCAAAGGCAGCTGGGCGTTGGCCACCACCAAACCGGTCATGAGTTTGGAGATCGAGGCAATGGGCAACACGGCCTGCTCGTTTTTACTCAAGAGCACCTCTTTGGTGTCTTGGTCCATGACCAAGGCCACGCTGGACTCCAACGCCAGCGGATCGCTCACCTTGTCCAAACCCGCCAATTGCGCGAACGAGGGCCGCGCTACCGCTGCTACGGCCACGCCCGCTGCAGCAGCTTTGGCCACCGCAGCGCGTCGCCCTGTGGGCCTTTTCGCCGCTTTGGCCACTGCCGCTTTGCGCCTTGCCGGGGTTTTGGCCGCTGCTTTTTTGGCCGTGGCACGCTGCGTGGCAACTTTTTTGCCCGAAGCTTTTTTGGCCGAAGCTTTTTTGGCCGCTACCGCTGCGGAGGCAGCAGTCTTGATTTTTGCCGCATAGGCGCTGGGGGCCAACAGCGCCCCCCCCAGCACCACCATCGCCAACACTTGCCCGAGCTTGCGCCCGATCCCCGGTATTCCTACCCGCTTGGCACGCCCCATCGCACAACTCCCTGAAACCATCATCGCCCCACGAGAAAATACTAAGTGCCGCAGGCTGCGGCACGGCTGAAAATTATATGGCGGCCCCGTCCTGTGCCGCGACACTTTCGCTGAGGGTAAACAACCGATTCAGGGCATTCAAATACGCCTTGGCCGAGGCCACGACGATGTCCGGATCCGCCCCCACACCATTGACCACGCGCCCAGCCCGTTGCAGGCGCACGGTGACTTCGCCCTGGCTCTCTGGCGAGGTGCTGATGGCGTTGATAGAGAACAGCAGCATTTCTGCCCCGCTATTGACATGGCTTTCAATGGCTTTAAAGCAGGCATCAACCGGGCCATTGCCCAGGGCGCAGACTTTGACCTCTTGCCCCTGGTGTTGAAAGACAACTTCCGCGTGCGGCGGCTCCCCCGTTTCGCTGTGCTGGGACAGGGAGACGAAGTCAAAAATATCCTTGGCGGTTTTGGCCCCTTCCATTTGCACCAGGGCCAAGATGTCTTCGTCAAAAATTTCGCTCTTGCGATCGGCCAGCTCTTTAAAGCTGGCAAACGCCGTGTTGATGGCCGCCTCACTCTCCAGCGCCACGCCCAGCTCTTGCAAGCGCTGCTTGAAGGCATTGCGCCCCGAGAGCTTGCCCAGCACGATTTTGTTGGCGGCCCAGCCCACATCTTCGGCGCGCATGATTTCGTAAGTGTCACGCGCCTTGAGCACGCCATCTTGGTGGATGCCGCTGGCGTGCGCAAAGGCGTTGGCCCCCACCACGGCCTTGTTGGGTTGCACCACAAAGCCGGTGATTTGGCTGACCATGCGGCTGCTGGCCACGATGTGCTCGGTGGCGATGTTCACGTCCAAATTGAAATAATCGCGCCGGGTTTTGATGGCCATCACCACTTCTTCGAGGGCGCAATTGCCCGCCCGCTCGCCCAGGCCGTTGATGGTGCATTCCACCTGCCGCGCCCCACCAATCTTCACGCCTGCCAAGCTATTGGCCACGGCCATGCCCAGGTCGTTGTGGCAGTGCACGCTCCAGATGGCCTTGTCCGAATTGGGCACCCGCTCACGCAGATTTTTGATGAAGTTGCCGTACAGCTCCGGAATGCCATAGCCCACGGTGTCCGGGATGTTGATGGTGGTGGCCCCCTCGGCAATCACCGCCTCAACCACGCGGGCCAAAAAGTCCGGTTCGCTGCGGTAGCCGTCCTCGGCGCTGAACTCGATGTCATCGAGCAAATTGCGGGCAAAACGCACGCTGCGCTTGGCTTGCTCCAGCACCTCCTCGGGGCTCATGCGCAGTTTTTTCTCCATGTGCAGCGGGCTGGTGGCAATAAAGGTATGAATGCGCGCCCGGCTGGCATCCTTCAGTGCCTCGGCAGAGCGGGAAATATCCCGGTCATTGGCCCGCGAGAGCGAGCACACCGTCGAGTTTTTCACCGCCCGGGCAATGGCCTGCACCGATTCAAAATCGCCATTGGATGCCGCTGCAAACCCCGCCTCAATCACATCCACCCGCAAGCGTTCGAGCTGGCGGGCAATGCGCACTTTTTCATCGCGCGTCATGGATGCGCCGGGCGATTGCTCGCCATCGCGCAAGGTGGTATCAAAAATAATCAAACGTTCGCTGCCCATACCAACTCCTTGGCCCTGGTGGGCCATCGTGTTACCACCATTGCGCAAGACTTGCTTGGCACAAGCTGCGCGATGGACTTAAATTTACGCGGTCTCTGCCACTTGCAGCTTGGAGCGCTGCAAGCCCGAAAGAATAGCGTGCATCGAGGCCGAGACGATATTCGCATCAGTCCCTACGCCATAAATGGTTTGGTCATCATTCACGCGCAGCTCCACGTAGGCCATCGCCTGGGCATTGGCCCCTTGCCCAATGGCATGCTCGCTGTAATCTTGCACGCGCAAAGTGCAGCCCAAGCCATTGGAAAGCGCCTGCACAAAGGCATCAATCGCGCCATTGCCACTGCCTTGCAACGATACGGTCTGGCCTTGCCACTGCAAGCTGCCTTGCAGTTTGACCAAGCCTTTTTCCTGCTGCATGGCGTACTGCAAGCCGTGGTCGTTGAACAGACGGTACTCTTTCTCAAAAATCTTCCACAAATCAGCAGCGGCAAATTCAGTGCCCAGGGCATCCATTTCATGCTGCACCACCTGGCTGAATTCGATTTGCAAACGGCGCGGCAATTGCACGCCGTATTCGGCTTCCAGCAGGTAGGCAATCCCGCCCTTGCCAGACTGGCTGTTCACGCGAATCACCGCCTCGTAGCTGCGACCCAGGTCTTTGGGGTCGATGGGCAGGTAGGGCATGTCCCAAATATCGCCCTCCTTGCGGGCCGCAAAGGCTTTCTTGATTGCGTCCTGGTGCGACCCCGAGAACGAGGTATAGACCAAATCGCCCACATACGGATGGCGTGGATGCACAGGCAACTGATTGCAATACTCCACCGTGGCGCGAATGGCATCAATGTTGGAAAAGTCCAAGCCTGGGCTCACGCCCTGGATGTACATATTCAGCGCCACGTTCACGATATCCAGGTTGCCTGTGCGCTCGCCGTTACCGAACAAACAGCCTTCCAGGCGATCGGCCCCGGCCATCAAAGCCAATTCCGCCGTTGCCGTGCCCGTACCCCGGTCGTTGTGCGGGTGTACCGAAACAATCACACCATCGCGGCGCTGGATGTTGCGGCAGGTCCATTCGACCATGTCGGCAAATACGTTGGGGCTGGAATGCTCCACCGTCGTAGGCAGGTTGATGATGCACTTCTTCTCGGGCGAGGCTTCCCAGACTTCGGTCACGGCATCGATAACGCGCGTGGAAAATTCCAACTCCGTGTCCGAATACATTTCGGGCGAGTATTCAAACTGCCATTGGGTTTGCGGGTAGCGGGCCGCAAAATCTTTGAACATCTGCGCGTGTGTGCGGGCCAAATCAACGATTTCATCCTCGCTCATATTCAGCACCACACGGCGCATGACCGGGGCCGTGGCGTTGTACAGGTGCACGATGGCACGGGGCACCCCCTCCAACGCCTCAAAGGTGCGCTGGATCAAATGCTCGCGGGCCTGGGTCAGCACCTGCACCGTCACATCCTCGGGAATGCGCTGCTCCTCAATCAGCTTGCGCATGAAGTCAAATTCGGTCTGCGAGGCCGAGGGAAAGCCCACTTCAATTTGCTTGAAGCCAATCTTCACCAACTGCTCGAACATGCGAATCTTGCGCTCCACATCCATCGGCTCGATCAAGGCCTGGTTGCCGTCGCGCAAATCAACGCTGCACCAGATGGGTGGGTGGGTGATCTGCGCATCGGGCCACGTGCGGTCACGCAAGTTCACGGGGGCAAAGGGGCGGTATTTGCTAGCAGGGTTGTGCAACATGGTGGTGTCTCTCTGGTGAAAAAAGGGCTTGTGGCCCGAAAAAACAAAAACGGCCCGTCGCTAAAAGCTACGGGCCGCAAGAAAGTAGGGGAATGAAAACGCGTGCGCTACTAGCTCTGCCCAAAGGACATGCGTAGTAGTAGGGTGATTTGCTGCGTAAACATGGTCTGCACTCTAGCATATCTGCCCAGGCCGCTGCCAACGCGCTTAGCGCAAGCTGCATACGCATTTCAATACCCCCTTAGCCGCTGCGTTACTGGTGCAGACCGCGCTCGTCCGGTTCGTCTTTGGAGGTGCTGATCACACTGGTAGGCTGGCCCTTGGCCTTGCGCCACAGGTACACGCCATAACCACTAAAACCATAAATCGCAAACACCGCAAACAGCACCGAAGGCGCATGGATATTGATTAAAGCAATCACCAAAGGGATCGAAACCACCACCGCAAAAGGCACGCTGCGCTTGAAGTTGATGTCTTTAAAGCTGTAAAACGGCGCATTGGTCACCATCGTCAGCCCGGCATACAAGGTCAGCGCAAACATCACCCAGCTCATGGCGTACCAAGTAATCGTGCCATCTTGGCCACGCACCACGCCGTAATCGTCCATCACCCAGATAAAACCCACCACCAAAGCGGCCGCTGCTGGCGAGGGCAGGCCCTGGAACCAACGCTTATCGACCACCCCGGTATTGACGTTGAACCGCGCCAGCCGCAGCGCAGCGCATGAGCAGTAAACAAAGGCAGCAATCCAGCCCCAACGCCCCAAACCTTTTAACGCCCAGATATACGCGATCAACGCCGGGGCCACGCCAAAGGAGACCATGTCCGAGAGCGAATCCATCTGCTCGCCAAAGGCGCTTTGCGTATTCGTCATGCGGGCCACGCGGCCATCCAAACTATCGAACAACATAGCGAACAGCACCCCGTAGGCCGCCAGGGTAAAACTGCCATTCATGGCCATGACGATAGAGTAAAACCCGCCAAACAAGGCCGCCAAGGTAAACAGATTGGGCAGGATGTAAATGCCCTTGCGGCGCTTGCGTACGATGATGTCAGCGGCGCGATCACTGTCTTGCATAGAATTTTTCTCTCTAGAAAACGACCCGGCAAGGGCCGTTGTTAAAACCGGCTTATTCTACGCAGCAGGCTTTTGGCTTGGGCCACACAAACTGGCCAAACGTAAAAAAGGCCACCACAGTGGCCTTTCTTCACAAAGCAGGGGGCTTTGCTTAGTTGCGGGTTTGGTCCACCAGTTTGTTTTTGGCAATCCAGGGCATCATGGCGCGCAGTTGGCCGCCCACTTGCTCGATGGCGTGCTCGGCGTTTTGGCGACGGCGGGCGGTCATGCTGGGGTAGTTGGTCTTGCCCTCTTGGATGAACATCTTGGCGTATTCACCATCCTGAATGCGCTTCAAGGCCTTGCGCATGGCTTTGCGCGACTCTTCGTTGATGACTTCGGGGCCGGTCACGTACTCGCCGTATTCAGCGTTGTTGCTGATGGAGTAGTTCATGTTGGCGATGCCGCCTTCGTACATCAAATCGACGATCAATTTGAGTTCGTGCAGGCACTCAAAGTAGGCCATCTCGGGGGCGTAGCCCGCTTCGGTCAGGGTTTCAAAGCCCATTTTCACCAGCTCTACGGCACCGCCGCACAGCACGGCTTGTTCGCCGAACAGGTCGGTTTCGGTTTCTTCTTTGAAGTTGGTTTCAATGATCCCGCCTTTGCCGCCACCGTTGGCGCTGGCGTAGGACAGGGCCACGTCACGCGCTTTGCCGCTCTTGTCCTGGTAGATGGCGATCAGCGAAGGCACGCCGCCGCCTTTCAGGTATTCCGAGCGCACGGTGTGGCCGGGGCCTTTGGGGGCAACCATGATCACGTCCAGGTCGGCGCGGGGCACAACTTGGTTGTAGTGCACGTTAAAGCCGTGGGCAAAGGCCAAGGTGGCACCTTGCTTGATGTTGGGTTCGACGTTGTTTTTGTACACGTCAGGAATGTTTTCGTCGGGCAGCAAGATCATGACCACATCGGCGGCTTTGACGGCATCGTCCACTTCCATCACGGTCAGGCCCGCTTTGCCAACTTTGTCCCACGATGCGCCGCCTTTGCGCAGACCAACCACGACTTTCACGCCGCTGTCGTTCAGGTTTTGCGCGTGGGCATGGCCTTGGCTGCCGTAGCCGATGATGGCGACGGTTTTGCCTTTGATGAGGGACAGGTCACAGTCTTTGTCGTAGAAAACTTTCATATTGACTCCAGAAAAATTTGTTGGATTGTTGAAATAAAAGAGAAAACCAAAAAAGGAAAAATCCGGATGCTATTTCCGGGCGCTATTACAACCGCAAAAGCCCCCGCGAAACCGGCTATTACACCCGCAAAATGCGTTCACCCCGGCCAATGCCGCACGCGCCGGTGCGCACCGTCTCCAGGATGGCGCTGCGGTCAATGGCTTGCAGGAAGGCATCGTTTTTGCTGGCATCACCGGTGACTTCGATGGTGTAGCTCTTGTCGGTGACATCAATGATGCGGCCCCGGAAAATATCGGCCATGCGCTTCATCTCTTCGCGCTCTTTGCCAACGGCGCGGACTTTGACCATCATCAGCTCGCGCTCGGTGTACGCGCCCTCGGTCAGATCGACCACTTTGACCACTTCAATCAGGCGGTTCAGGTGCTTGGTGATTTGCTCAATCACGTCGTCCGAGCCCGTGGTTTGAATGGTCATGCGCGACAGCGAAGCGTCCTCGGTCGGGGCAACGGTGAGCGATTCAATGTTATAGCCCCGTGCGGAGAACAGGCCGACAACGCGCGACAGCGCCCCGGCTTCGTTTTCAATCAGAACGGCAATGATGTGTTTCATGGTGGGGTGTTTCCTCTTTTTGCGACAACAGCACGATCCCAAAGTGGTCGCAAAAAACTGTTGTTTTTCGCTGCCCTCCCCCGGTGCCGGTAAGCACCGGGTTTGGCAGGCAATAGATTCTTCAAAATAAGGAGCTTATTGCGCTTTCAATCATTGATTTTTAGCGTGTTTTATACCTGAAAACCAATAAATAAAAGCGCTAGAAGCTATGTTTTAAGGCTTACAAATCGTCCTTGCCCAGCAGCATTTCGGTAATGCCCTTACCGGCCTGCACCATCGGGAAGACGTTTTCGGTCGGGTCGGTGCGGAAGTCCAGGAAGACGGTTTTGCCTTCTTCACGGACAATGCGCCGCGCCTCCTGCAAGGTCGATTCGATCAGTGCCGGGTCTTCAATCTTGAAGCCGCGATGGCCATAGGCCTCGGCCAGCTTGACAAAATCGGGCAGCGAATCCATGTAGCTGTGGCTGTAGCGGCCAGAGTATTCAATCTCTTGCCACTGGCGCACCATGCCCAAAAAGCGGTTGTTCAAGGCGCAAATCACCACCGGCGTGTTGTACTGAAAGCAGGTGGCCAGCTCTTGAATGTTCATCTGGATCGAGCCTTCGCCGGTGATGCAAAACACCTCGGCATCGGGCTTGGCCAGCTTGATGCCCATGGCATACGGCAGGCCCACGCCCATGGTGCCCAAGCCACCGGAGTTGATCCAACGGCGCGGCTCGTCAAAGCGGTAATACTGCGCCGCCCACATCTGGTGCTGACCGACATCGGAGGTGATGTAGGTGTCCGTGTCCTTGGTCAGATTCCACAGGGTTTCCACCACGTGCTGGGGCTTGATCACGTCGCCCTGACCTTTGCTGTATTTCAAGCAATTGCGGCCACGCCAAGCTTCAATTTGAGCCCACCAGGCGGTCAAGGCACCGCTGTCGGGGCGCTGATCGGTTTCTTTGATCATGGCGATCAGCTCGGCCAGGACTTCTTTGACATCACCAACGATGGGGATGTCCACCTTCACGCGCTTGGCGATGACGGAGGGATCAACATCGACATGAATGATCTTGCGGTCGGCCGCCTGAAAATGTTTGGGATTGCCAATCACCCGGTCATCAAAACGCGCACCCAGGGCCAGCAGCACATCGCAATGCTGCATCGTGTTGTTCGCTTCCACGGTGCCATGCATGCCCAGCATGCCCAGGTATTTCTTGTCGCTGGCCGGGTAAGCGCCCAGGCCCATCAAGGTGTGGGTGACGGGGTAGCCCAGCATGTCCACCAACTCGCGCAACTCGGCACAGGCATTGCCCAGCAGCACGCCGCCGCCGGTGTAGATATACGGGCGCTTGGCCGCCAGCAGCAATTGCAAGGCCTTGCGAATCTGGCCCGAGTGGCCTTTTTTCACCGGGTTGTAAGAGCGCATTTCCAGCTCGCGCGGGTAGCCGGCAAAAGCGGTTTTCTTGAACGACACATCCTTGGGAATATCCACCACCACCGGGCCAGGACGGCCCGAGCGGGCAATGTGAAACGCTTTTTTGACCGTCATGGCCAAATCGCGCACGTCTTTGACCAAAAAATTGTGCTTCACCACCGGGCGCGTAATGCCCACGGTGTCGCACTCTTGAAAGGCATCGGTGCCAATGGCCGCCGTGGCCGTCTGGCCGCTGATGACCACCAGCGGAATCGAGTCGGTGTACGCCGTGGCAATACCAGTCACCGCATTCGTCAGCCCGGGGCCAGAAGTCACCAGCGCCACGCCCACCTCGCCGGTGGCACGGGCAAAGCCGTCGGCCGCATGCACCGCCGCCTGCTCATGGCGCACCAGGACATGCTGAATGCTGTCTTGTTTGTAAAGCGCGTCGTAGATATAGAGCACCGCCCCGCCGGGATAACCCCACAGGTATTGCACGCCCTCGGCCTGCAAGGCTTTGACCAGGATTTCTCCGCCCATCAATTCAGGGGCAAGATTGGCCGGGGAAGAAGCGGGGGAGAAAGAAGCATCGGCAGCCTGCGCTGCCTGGGATTTGGAGAGTTCCATATGTGTGATTCAACCTTTGTGAATTTCTCTGACGAAAAACCTTCGGTGCCCCTTGCACGCAGCCCTTTTGAGGCCGGCTTGGGACTTTGTGCCATCGCCATAGGCGCTGCTACCAATAGCTACGAACGCCGAACGGTGACCCGTTTGCCTTTTTTGCACTGCGCGATATGTTGCACTGCAAGAATTTATTATGGCACTGCAACAATCGCCTCACCGAGCATTTTTCTGCCACAGCCCACGCAATGCGATAATCCTGCTTTTCCTGTAGGCGACAGCGTTACCGCAATCGCTACACTTGTCGTTCATTTTCCTTTGCCGCCCCTTGGCCACCGCACAAGAGCTCAACTCCTTCCTCCAAAGCGTGGACAAACGCGCTTTCAAACGCACGGTTTATCAAGTGCGTGATGAGGAGGCCGCGCTGGACATCGTCCAAGACAGCATGCTCAAACTCAGCCACCACTACGGGGATAAACCGCCCGAGGAGCTGCCCATGCTGTTTCACCGCATCCTGGCCAACAGCACCTTGGACTGGTTTCGGCGGCAAAAAACACGCAATGCGCTCTTTACCAACATATCGGCGCTGGAGCATGCCATCAACGCCGATGGCGATGACTTTGACTGGCTGCAAACCTACGCCAGCAGCAACCCCGAGTACGTTGAAAGCAGTGCCGAAACACTGACAGAGCGCAAACAGTTGTTGCAAAGTATTGAAAAAGAAATCCAAATGCTTCCTGCACGTCAACGCGAAGCCTTTCTTTTGCGTTACTGGGAGGAGCTTGATGTTGCCGAAACCGCTGCCGCCATGGGCTGCTCAGAAGGCAGCGTCAAGACCCATTGCTTTCGGGCTGCGCAAACATTGAGCAAAGCCCTCAAAGCCCAAGGAATAGAACTATGACCCCCTCGACCACGCCCCTTCAGCCCCAACACTTCACACCGCTGGATGAACACGCCCAAGAGCGCTTTGCCCGCTCTTTGGTAGCGCACCTGAACCAGTCGCAAGAGGAGCTGCCCTATGTTGTCACCGAACGCCTGCGCGCCGCCCGCGAGCAGGCGGTGGCCCAGCGCAAACGCGGTGCGGCGCCCTTGCGTCAATATGCGAGCGCCCCGCAGTTGCAAACGGCTGGTGTTGGTGGCCATTTACCCGACAACACCGCATCCTGGATTCGCAAAGCGCTCACCTTTTTGCCACTGCTCATCCTGGCCATTGGCGTGATCACCATCGGCATCCAAGAAGACAGCCGCGCCACCGTTGGCTTGGCCAATGTCGATGCCGAGCTGCTCACCAGTGCCTTGCCGCCGGATGCCTACACAGACCCAGGCTTCTTGCATTTCTTGGAAACCAGTCAAAAAACCACGCCTTAACCGGCCTACTCTTAACGCCTCAGATTCACCCCCTGCCATTGCACAAGGCCCCTCTTCACGGCATGCAGCCACTTACCTCCTCTTTGCCTTGCAAAAAAAAGACTGCACACCTGCCCCTGGTTTTCGCTGGGGCGGTGCTGGCAGTGCTGGCCGGTATCGGTGCGTGGTTGATTCCCTATATGGCCATGGCCCCCAGCGCCGTACCCCCCGCCTTGGCGGTGCATGAAGACCAAAACAGCCCTCGCCTCACCACCGATACGCCCAACCGGCTGCGCCTGAGCAGCGCCGGGCCCGAGTGGCAAGACATCACTGCTGCGCAGCGTCAAATTCTCGACCCTTTGCACCTGCAATGGCCGACCATGGGCGCGCTGACCAAGCGCCGCTGGCTGGTGCTGGCCGACCGCTACCCCAGCATGAGCGAAAAAGAGCAGGCCAAGCTGCACGAGCGCATGCTCTCCTGGGCCAGTTTGAGCGCCCAGCAACGCAACCAGGCACGGCTTAATTTTGAAAATGCCAAACGCCTGACCCCGGACGATTTGCTGCTCAAATGGCAGGAATACCAGGCCCTCACGGCGGCTGAAAAAGAGCGCCTCAAGGCCGAAGGCCTGAAAGCAGAACAAAAGCGCAAAGCCAAAAACACACGCCGCAAGCTCAACCGCCCCAAACCGTTTGTGCGCCCCACCCCAGCGCCGGCCCCGCTGCCGCCAGCCCATACCGCGCCTCTGCCAACGCCGCCCAGCCCGTCCTCTGGTGCCAGCACCTCCGCCGTCACCACCTCCACGCCCGTGCAGGCCACCCCATTGCCCCCGCTGGTCGAAGCGGCCCCCGCTCCAGTCGAAGTTCCCCAGCCCATGTACACCATGGAGCTGCCCCCGCTATCGGCCTTGCCAGCACCGGCCACCCCGGCAGCGCCCGCCCCCGCGCCAGAGGCCCTACACTCGCAACCTTGATTTTTCCAAAGGAAGCGTTTGCGCGGCATGGCCACTCCCCCCACCCCCACCTTGGTTCCCGCCAGTCTGGCCCGGCGCATGGCCTGCTGGCTCTATGAAGGCTTGGTGCTGTTTGCTTTGATGATGGTGGCGGTGCTGCTGCAAAGTGCGCTAGCGCTAGTGCTGCCCGCCCTGAACCACCCAGCCCTGCTGCAAGCCAGCACCTTGACGCTGTGGGGCGCTTATTTCGTTTATTTTTGGCAGCGTGGCCAAACCCTGCCGATGAAGACTTGGCGCATCACCATCGTCGATGCCCAAGGCTACCGACTCACCCGCATCCGGGCCCTTACCCGCTATGCTTTTAGCTGGATTTGGGGGCTGCCACTGCTGCTGCAGCTCACGCCCTGGCCTTTGGCGGTGACGCATTTGTCCATCGTGCTGGGCGTGTGGGTGGTGCTGTGGATGCTGGCCAGCCGCCTGCACCCCCAAGGCCAGTTTTGGCACGATGCTTGGGCCAAAACCCAACTGCTGCAAGCCCCATGACGGCCCCCCATCCACACAAAGCCCGCCAAGGCCTCTCGCGCCTGTGGCATGCCACGGGCTATTCTTTGCAAGGCTTGCACGCTGGCTGGCAAGAAAAGGCTTTTCGCCTAGAGGTGCAGCTGTCCATCCTCTTGCTGCCCGCCGCTTTTCTCTTAGGCCAAAACTGGGTAGAACGCATGCTGCTGGCTGGCAGTGTGCTCCTGGTTTTGATAGTGGAGCTGCTCAATAGCGGCATCGAAGCGGCCATTGACCGCATTGGCCCAGAGCTGCACCCGCTGTCCAAAAAAGCCAAAGACCTGGGCAGCGCCGCCGTCTTGGTTAGCCTGGTGCTGCTCAGTCTGACCTGGGGCAGCGCCTTGCTGGCCCGGTTCGTTGTTTAATTTTTCAGCACATTGATTGCTCCCAACACACCACCACGCATGCTCAACACAGAACCGACTTTTTCCCTGTGCGTTTACTGCGGTTCGCGCCCCGGCAACGATGCCCGCTACCTGGATGCCGCCACCGCCGTGGGCCAATGGATTGGCCACCACGGCGGGCAACTGGTCTATGGCGGCGGGCGCACCGGCTTGATGGGCCAGGTGGCCGAGGCCACCCGCCAAGCTGGCGGGCGCGTGGTGGGCATCATCCCGCAGGCGCTGGTCGATCGCGAAGTGGCCAACCCGCTGTGCGATGAGCTGCACGTCGTCGCCAACATGCACCAGCGCAAAGCCATGATGGCCGAGCGCAGCCACGCTTTTTTGGCCCTGCCCGGCGGCATTGGTACGTTTGAAGAATTGTTTGAGGTGTGGACGTGGCGCCAGCTGGGCTACCACGACAAGCCCATTGGCATCCTCAACGTCGCAGGCTATTACGACAGCATGCTGCAGTTCCTGCTGGGCACGGTGCAAAGCGAATTCATGGGCGACTGGCAAATGGAATTGGTGCGCAGCGGCGAACACATCCCGCAGCTGCTGGCCCACCTGATTGAAGCGGCGGGCACCAGCCCAGAAAGCCAATCGCTAGAAAAAAACATCTAAAACCAGAAAAATCCTTGCCATATCAGCCGAGAAAGCTATCCATTTAATGAACTTACTCCATTTACGCATCGGCGAAGGCTGGGATGTGCATGCCCTCGTCCCAGGTCGCCCCTTGCTGCTGGGCGGTGTGCCCGTACCCCATAGCCACGGCCTGCTGGGGCATTCGGATGCCGATGTGCTCTTGCACGCCATCACCGACGCCGTGCTGGGCGCGGCCGCCCTGGGCGATATTGGTCGCCATTTTCCCGATACGGATGCGCAGTTTTACGGTGCCAGCTCCGTCGTACTGCTGGCCGAAGCCATGCGCCGCGTGCGTGCGGCAGGTTTCGAGCTGATCAATCTGGACAGCACCATCGTGGCCCAAAAACCCAAACTGGCCCCGCACATCCCGGCCATGTGCGCCTGCATTGCCCAGGCGTTGGGGGTTGATGTCGGCCAAATCAACGTCAAAGCCAAAACCGCCGAAAAACTGGGCCCCGTGGGCGCAGGGCATTCCATGGAAGCGCGGGCCATTGCGCTGCTAATCAAAAAATAAAAGAGCTACTCCCGCTTTATCTACAACAAATTTCAAGATTTATTGCTTAAATTTGTTGCTATTACAGCGGGAACAGCTCCTTATTTAATCAAAAATCATCCTTCTCTCACACCTCAAACCGCACGCCCTGGGCCAATGGCAGGCTGTGGCCGTAATTGATGGTGTTGGTGGTGCGGCGCATATACGCCTTCCAGCTGTCTGAGCCCGCTTCGCGCCCGCCGCCGGTGGCTTTTTCGCCACCAAAAGCCCCGCCAATTTCTGCGCCGGAAGTTCCAATGTTCACATTCACAATGCCGCACTCAGCCCCGGCGGCACTGCAAAACAGCTCCGCCTCGCGCAAGTCATGGGTGAAGATGGAGGCCGACAGGCCATGCTCGCTGGCATTGACCAGGGCGATCGCCTCGGCCAGCGTATCAAAGGGCAAGACATACAAAATCGGCGCAAACGTCTCGCGCAGCATAGGCCCACTGTGGCTGGGCATTTCAACCAGGGCCGGATCCACATAGCTGCCCCGGCCATGGCTGAGCACCTCCCCACCGTACACCTGCGCCCCCAGCGCCTGGGCCTCCAGCAGCGCCACCTGCATGGATTCCAACGCCAGGCTGTCTATCAACGGCCCCACCAGCGTGTCAGCGGCCAGCGGGTTGCCCACGGGCAAATGCTCGTACACCGCTTGCAAGCGCTGCACAAAATCGGCGTACAAGGAACGGTGAATGAACAAACGCCGCAGCGTGGTGCAGCGCTGCCCCGCCGTACCCACCGCCGCGAACACCACCGCTCGCAAAGCCAGGGCCACATCAGCACTGGCGCACACCACCGCCGCATTGTTGCCGCCCAATTCCAGCAAGCTGCGTTTAAAACGCTGGGCACAGGCTTGCCCCACCACCCGCCCCATTGGGGTGGAGCCGGTGGCACTGACCAGGCGCACCGCAGGCGCTTCGACCAAGGCCTGGCCCACATCGGCATGGCCCAGCACCACACTGGAAATGGCTGGCGCGTGACCTTCTGCTTGCAACGCCTGCTGCAGCAACTGGTGCAAGGCCAGGGCGCACAGCGGGGTTTTCTCTGACGGTTTCCACACCAGGGCATTGCCGCACACCAGGGCCAAGGCCGCATTCCACGCCCACACGGCCATGGGAAAGTTAAACGCGGTGATGATGCCCACCACGCCCAGCGGGTGCCAAGTCTCGCGCAGTTGGTGTTCGGGGCGCTCGCTGGGCATGGTCAGCCCATACAGCTGGCGCGACAGGCCCTGGGCAAAATCGCACATGTCGATCACTTCCTGCACCTCGCCCAGGCTTTCGCTGCGGATTTTGCCCACTTCCAGACTGATCAGCTCGGCCAATGCCGCCTTGTGCTGGCGCACCAAATCACCCAACACCCGAACTACCGCCCCGCGCTGGGGGGCGGGGACGTGCTGCCAAGCCGCTTGGGCTTGTTGTGCTTGCGCCACCTGCTGCCGCGTTTGCGCAACCGTGGTGCATTGCAGCAGTGCCAGGCGCTGGCCATCAATGGGGCTGTGGATGAATAAATGGGGGCCTGCGGCCTCCAGCGGTGGCAACGCCACCCCCAGGGTTTGCAAAATATGGGCAGCGGTGCTGGCATATTCTGAATATTGAATGGTTTGCTGCGGCATGGCGTGACCTCCAAAGCTTAGAGTGAACGGAAATGGGCAGGGTCTGCAACATCTGCAGAGTGGGCGCAATCAACCTTCGGGGCGTACACCGCACCAAAGCGGTTGGCCAGAAACAGGGGCAAGGCAATCGCTTCTTGGCGCACCCAACCGCTTTGCGGCAGCTGCCCCTGGGCAAGCAAATCCAGCACCGCGCAAATACTCGAAGCTGTGCTGCTCTGGATCGCACTGATCGCGCGCCCATGCAGCGTGGTGCCGTAAATCTCTTGGGCGTAATGGCGCTGCAGCAAGCGCCCACCCTGCTGGCCACTGACGCTGATAAAAATCACCACCACGTCTTGCTCCGTCGCTGGCAGGGCTTGCTCCAAAATTTGCCGCAGTAACTCCCGCTGATCGCGCAGCCGCAGTTCATCCAGCAAAAAGCGCATGCGCTCAGCGTGACCGGGGTAGCGCAAGGTTTTGTAATTGAGTTCGCGCACCTGCCCGGCCAAACTTTGCACCAAGCTGCCTACGCCGCCCGAGGTGTTAAAGGCTTCGTAATCTTGGCCCAGCACCCGCAGCCGCTCCAGCCCTTGCAAGGCCGGCAGCGATTGCCGCTGACCATCCACAATCGCCTCGCACGGCTGGCAATACTCGTTAATGACCCCCTCGGTACTCCAGGACAGCTGGTAGCCCAAGCTGTTATCGGCACAACGCGGCAACGCTCCGACGCGCAAATGCACGGTATCCAAAGCGTCAAACGCTTGGCACAAATGGTGCGCAGCAATTGAGACAAAGCCCGGTGCCAACCCGCACTGGGGAATCAAGGCCGTGCTGGCCTGCTGACTCAGCGCGGCAATTGCCTGGGTCGATTGAATATCCTCGGTCAAATCCAGGTAATGCGCCCCCACGGCCACCGCCGCCTGGGCCCAGCGTTGCATTTGGTGAAATGGTGCGGCACTCAACAAGGCAAAACTGCCCGCCAGCAGCGCTGCTAAATCAGTACCCTCCATTTGCGGCGTGAGTTGCACCGGCACAATCGCCGCATGCTTCGGTAAAGCGGCCAAAGCCTGGTCATGAGGATCCAGGACATGAACGTGGTAATCCCCGGTATGCGCCAACATACTGGCAATCGTTGTGCCTATGCGCCCCGCCCCGACAACAGCGATTTTTTGCATAGCGTCCCCTCCAAAGCAGCTATTTCCAACGGATATTCCATAAAAAATTATTGAATTCCTGTCAGAAATGCGCCATACGGCTTTACGCGCATAAAGGAAGCATCAGCGCACCGGTGCCATCTGTGCCGGGCATAGGCATGAAAAAAGCATCTCAATCGTGGATTGAGATGCTTTTTGGTTTGGTGGGTCCTGCGAGATTCGAACTCGCGACCAACGGATTAAAAGTCCGCTGCTCTACCGGCTGAGCTAAAGACCCAAGCAACTGGGCATGCGCCCGATTACAAAGAAATGGTTTGGTGGGTCCTGCGAGATTCGAACTCGCGACCAACGGATTAAAAGTCCGCTGCTCTACCGGCTGAGCTAAAGACCCAAGCAACTGGGCATGCGCCCGATTGCAAAGAAATAGTTTGGTGGGTCCTGCGAGATTCGAACTCGCGACCAACGGATTAAAAGTCCGCTGCTCTACCGGCTGAGCTAAAGACCCATGCTAATCAAGTTAATTAAAAATCATCCTAACCAGCGAAGACCGATATTCTAGCAGTATTTTTTTGGCGCCTAGGAAAAACCATGATTTTTTTCCTGCTGCGGCTTGGTGTGTGCCAATCGATCCAACACCCAACCGGCGGCACATTGCCCAAAAGTGGCCGTCACGGCCACCACCGAACCGTAACCATGGCAATTGAGGCTGCCATCGGGGCTGCCGCCTGCCTCCAACTGGCATGAGGCATCGGGGCCGGCTACAGCCTCGCGGCTAAAAACGCACGGTACACCGATTTTTTTGCCCCCGCGAGGTGCCCCATCGTGCTTGCGCAGACGGTAGCGCAACTGGGCCAGCAAGGGGTCATGGGTGGTGGCTACCAGATCATCAATATCGACCTTGTGTGCCAAACGTTTGCCGCCCGCAGCCCCTACGGTGATAAAGCATTGCCCGGTTTTGCGCGCCCACTGTGCCATCGCCAATTTGGCGCTCATTTGGTCACAGGCATCAATGACGGCATCCACCGGATGGGTGAGCAAGCCAGGCCAATTCTCAGGGGTTACAAAATCATCAACCGTAATAACTTGGCAGCTTGGATGAATGCTGGCAATGCGCTCTTGCATGGCCAGCACCTTGGCCTGGCCAATGGTGGGCGTAAGCGCGTGAATTTGGCGGTTGATATTGGATGGCGCAATATGGTCCATATCAATCAGCGTCAGCCGCCCTACGCCGCTGCGGGCCAAGGCCTCGGCTGCCCACGATCCAACCCCCCCAATACCGACGACTACCACGTGGCTAGCCCTGATCTGCTGGGCCCCATTCAGTCCATACAGACGCTGCAGACCACCAAATCGGCGCTGTTCATCCGCTGCAGACTCAGCATCAAGGCCGGGCTTGGTAAAAAAAGAATCGCCGACAGGGTCGGCGATAGCAGGGGCAAAACCAGCCATGCTTTATTTCAAGCTATTGAGCAATGACTTGCCCGTGGCGGCAGCATCGCTGCTGGGGTAATCACGCAGCAAGGCCTCCAAGGTTTGGCGGGCCGACTTGCTGTCCTTCAACTCCAATTGGCAGTTCGCCAGAGACAAGGCCGCTTCTGGCGCTTTTTCGTGCTGGGGCCCTGCATTGACCACGGCCCGGTAGTTTTGTACGGCGTTTTTATAGTCGCGATCAGCGTACTGGGTGTTGGCCAGCCAAAACCGGGCTGAGGGCAGGTAGCCACTTTGCTTGTAAGTATTGATAAAGGCGGCAAAGGATTTGCGTGCAGCGGCAAAATTGCCCGCGCGAAACTGCTCCAAGGCCACCTCGAAATCATTGCGCTCTTGCGGCTGAGCGATGAAGCGCAGGCCATCGACCTGCACTTCACCCGGCTCAAACCGGCTCAAACGCTCATCCACCCCCTGGGCCAAGTCGTTTTGTGTGCGCTGAATTTCCGAAGCTTCACGGGCCAGCTGCTCGTTTTGGCCACGCAATTGGGCCAAATCGCCGCGCAAGGTTTCGATTTGTGCTTGCAAATCGAGCAGGCTGCGGCGCATTTGTGCATTTTCTTGGGCGCTGGCATCAAAGCGTTGGCGCAGCTCCAAAATGGCACGACGGGCTTCGGCATCTTCAAACAGCGCATGGGCGCTGGGCAGGAAAGCCATACTGGCTCCCAGTACAGCGATGGCACGTACGATTGGATGGAAAGAGGGGATGAGTATCTGCATCGGCTAAGAAAAATTAACGACGGTAAGACAGTTCAGCGCGGCGGTTTTGCGAATAAGCGGCCTCATTCGCGCCTTCAGCAGCGGGTTTTTCCTTGCCAAAGCTCACGGCTTCGACTTGGCTGTCTTGCACGCCCAACAGATTGAGCGAGCGGCGCACGGCTTCAGCACGCTTTTGACCCAGGGCCAAGTTGTACTCACGACCACCGCGCTCGTCGGTGTGGCCTTCCACCACCACTTTGCGGTTGGCATCGGCGTTCAGGAAGCGGGCATTGCCATCGATCAAGCCTTGGGCATCGGCCTTGACCACGTAGCTGTCAAAGTCAAAGTACACCACGCGGCCCACGTTGGCCGGGCCGCCATCGGGAGCGATGTCTTTACCAGTCAAGTCCACACCGGTCACACCGCTGGTGGCGTTGGCATTGGCGTTGCGATCTTCGACCGAAGCATCATTGAGTTTGACCCCCGAGCTGCAACCGGCCATCACCGCTGCAGAAGCAGCCATCAAGGCGATACGTTGAAAAGTTTTCATAGAAAATTACTCCAAGCCTAGAAAATCCTAGAACGGTAAAAAACGGTTAATCAGAGGAAAGGGTTGACGCAAAAATTCTGGGCAATTTCAATATTTTTGATAGGGGCCCCAGGCCGGTTCACGAATATCCCCACCCTTGCCCGCCAACCGGGCTTTGATCTTGCCGTCCAGCGTCGTGGTCATCAATGCTTCACCGCCCTGGCGGGTGGCGTACACCAGCAACCGGCTGTTGGGCGCAAAGCTGGGGCTTTCATCGTCAGAGGTATCGGTCAAGGCTGTGACGGTGCCAGAGTCCAGATCCAGCACATGCAACTTGAACGCGCCGCCAACGCGCGAGATATAGGCCAAGGTTTTACCGTCTGGGCTGATGCTGGGCGAGATGTTGTAGTTGCCGCTGAACGTCACGCGCTGGGCATTGCCCCCACCGACCCCCACCTTGTAAATTTGGGGGGATCCACCACGATCGCTGACAAAGTACAGGCTTTGCCCATCTGGGGCAAAAGTAGCCTCGGTATCAATGCCGCTGTTTTGCATCAAGCGGCGTGGCTGGCCACCTTGGGCATCAATCAGGTACAGCTGCGACAAGCCATCGCGGCTCAGGGTCACGGCCAATTGGCTGCCGTCGGGGGACCACGCTGGAGCACTGTTGGAGCCCCGGAAATTGGCCACAATGCGCCGCTGGCCACTGGCCACATCGTGCACATACACCACCGGCTTGCGCGATTCAAACGACACATAGGCCAGCTGCGTGCCGTTGGGCGACCAAGCGGGGGAAATAATCGGCTCGGCACTGGCCAAGGCGGACTGGGCATTTTCCCCATCGGCATCGGCCACCCACAGCACATAGCGGCTGCCGCCTTTGGTGACATAGGCAATGCGGGTGGAGAAAACACCGCGCTCGCCGGTGAGTTTTTCGTAGATGTAGTCGGCAATTCGGTGCGCTACCAAGCGCAAGTCGCCTTGCACCACCACAAAGCCTTGGCCACCCAAATCTTGGGCTTTGACCACATCCCACAACCGAAAGCGCACGTCGTAGCGGCCATCGGCCAGTTTGGTGAGGCTGCCGCAGGACAAAGCATCCGCCGCACGCTGGCGCCACTGGGCCATGTCGGGGACCGAGTTTTCATCAAGCTGCACATCGCCTGCGGGCACGCCACGGAACAGGCCGCTGCGCTCCAAATCGGCTTGAATGATTTGCGAGATTTTTTGCGGCGCCGTGCCTTCACCGCGCAGCGCAGGCAGGGCAATGGGCAGCTGGCGCAGGCCAACGCCTGAAATTTCCACCCGAAATTGCGCCAGCGCCGGAGCGGCTGGGGCTGCGGCCAGCAAGGCCAACACGCTGCGCCGCGAAGTGGCTACAACGCTGGAAGAAAGAACCGGGGAGTGCACAGAAGAAAGAGAAGTGAGTGTCATGAATATCCGCTCAAAAGAAGCTTGCAAGCCTCTACCACCGAATATGGTACACATAGATGGTACACATAGTTATCGCCTCTGCTGCCCAACATCCTGGGCAAACCCGTATCCAACTGCATCCTGACCCGAAAAAATCAAGGGTTACCACTTAGAATCCCGCGCCATGCCTGAACCCACTGCCGCCGTGCCCAGCAATGCCCTCTCGGGGATTCAATCCCTGCCTTTGCGCCAACGCCTGCGCCGGGTGGCCCCCTACTTTTGGGGTAATTTGCGTTGGACTTGGGCTGGCGCGCTGTTGGCCACGCTGGTGGGTGCAGCCACGGAGCCATTGATTCCCGCGCTGCTCAAACCCTTGCTGGACAATGGGTTTACCCAGGGTGACCTCAACCTGTGGCTGGTTCCGGTGTTCATCATTGGCTTGTTTTTTGTGCGTGGGGTTGCGCAATTTATCGCGCAATACGCGCTGGCCCGCGTTGCCAATGATGGCATGCTGGCCCTGCGCAAAGACTTGTTTGAGCGGGTGCAGCAAGCCCAAATGGGACTGTTTTCACGCCATTCGGCCAGTGCCTTGTCCAACACGGTGGTGTACGAGGTGCAAACCGGGGCGCAGCAGTTGGTGCAAGCCTTTTTGGTGATCTCGCGCGATGGTTTTACCCTGGTGGCCCTGCTCGCTTACCTGCTCTACCTCAATTGGCAGCTGACGATGTCTGTCGCAGTCATCGTGCCTGGCGTGGCATGGATTATGAAAACCCTCTCCAAGCGCCTCTACCGCATTACCAAAATCAGCCAACAAGCCACCGATGAGCTGGCCTACGTGGTGGAGGAAAACGTTCTGGCCCACCGCATGGTGCGCCTGCATGGGGCGCAAGCGGCGCAAAACCAGCGCTTTTGGAATTTAAGCCGCCAATTGCGCAGCTTGAACATTAAATCGACGATTGCCTCTTCGGCCATGACACCCACCACCCAGCTGCTGGCTGCCATGGCCTTGTCGGCGGTCATTTGCATTGCCCTGTGGCAGGGCCGCCAGGCGGGCAGCGCGGGCGAGCCGGTGTCGGTGGGCAGTTTTGTGGCTTTTATCAGCGCCATGCTGATGCTGATTGCGCCGCTGCGCCGGGTGGCCGACGTGGCCAAGCCCCTGACGCACGGCGTTGCCGCTTTAGAGCGCGGCTTGGCCCTGCTCGAAGGCAGCCTGGCCGAGACTGGCGGGACTGCCCAGCCCGCGCCGGTTCGCGGCCACATTGTTTTGCAGCAAGTGGGCCTGCAGTTTGGAGACGACCTGGCCCCGGCGCTGCAGCACATTGACCTGGATGTGCAGCCCGGCCAGGTGGTGGCCCTGGTGGGCCCCTCGGGGGCGGGAAAAACCACCTTGGTGAATTTGCTACCGCGCTTTTTGCAGCCCAATAGCGGGCAAGTTTTGATTGACGGCGTGCCGCTGCCGCAGTGGGATTTGGCCTATTTGCGCCAGCAATTTGCCATGGTCAGCCAAGACGTGGTGATGTTCAACGACAGCGTGGCCGCCAACGTCGCTTTGGGCAGTGCGTCCATCAACGAAGAGCGCGTGTGGCAGTGCCTGGAGGCGGCCAATTTGGCCGAGCATGTGCGTGCCCTGCCCCAGGGCATTCACACCCCGCTGGGGCACAACGCCAGCCAGTTGTCCGGCGGCCAGCGCCAGCGCTTGGCCATTGCCCGTGCGTTGTACAAAGATGCGCCGATTTTGATTCTGGACGAGGCCACCTCCGCCCTGGACACCGAATCTGAACGCCTGGTGCAGCAAGCCCTGCAGCGCCTGATGCAAGGGCGCACCACCTTGGTGATTGCCCACCGGCTCTCCACCATTGAGCATGCCGACCGGGTGGTGGTGATGCAGCAAGGCCGCATCGTGGAGCAAGGCACGCATGCCGAGCTGTTGGCCCACGATGGCTTGTACGCCCGCTTGCAGGCTTTTGGTGCCGTTGAGCACTAACTATAAAAAAGAGAGCTGTTTGCGCATAATTTACAAGTAATTTTAATTAAAAACAATTCAAAACCGTTATAAATTATGCGCAACCAGCTTCTTTTAAACAAGTCTTACCAAGACGCTGGCGCGCGCTGACTGCTGCGCCGCTGCGCCTGCAACAGCTCCACCAAATAGTCGCGCTGCGAGCGCTGGGCAAAATCCTGCGCCGTCAGGCCCAACTGGTTGCGCACGTGGCTATCGGCCCCCTCTTCCAGCAGCAACTCCACCATGGCTTGGGAGCCATATTGCGCCGCCAGCATCAGCGGGGTGCTGCCGTTGGGGGATTGGGCATCAATGTAGGCGTAATGCTCCTGAATCAGCAGCCGGGCAATGGCCACGCTGTCAGGGTGGTCGGCACTGGCGGCGTAGTGCAGCGGAGTCCAGCCGGGGCGGTTGGCCTGGGCCCCTTTTTGCAAGAGGCGCTCGACAAAATCCAACCGCCCTTTGATGCAGGCCAGCATCAACGGCGTTTCGCCTTGGGGATTGGCCTTGTTCACATCCAGTTTGGGGCCCAGCAGCAAGGCATCGGCCACCCGCCACGACTCCAGCCGCAAGGCTTTGACCAAGGCGGGCTGGCCCTGGGCATCAACGGTGTTGGGGTCCATGCCGCGCAGCAGCAAATTGACGATCGCCCGGTCGTTGTCGCGCACGATGGCGGTTTGAAAGTCTTCCAAAGCCCCACCGTGGGCAGACAGCGCCGACAGCGCCAGCCCCAGCGCACAGCCCAGCACCAGGGGCCGCCGCCCCATCATGCGCCGCCCCCTTGCGTGACGCACGGAAAGAGGCGGTCAAAATTGCTGCTCGTCAGCGCGGCCATGTCTTCTACCGCCATACCGCGCAGCTGGGCCAAGCACTGGGCCACGTAAGGCACATAGGCCGGGCTATTGAGCTTGCCCCGGTAGGGCACGGGGGCCAGGTAGGGGCTGTCGGTTTCAATCAGCAAACGATCCAAGGGCACATACGCGGCCACATCGCGCAAATCCTGGGCATTTTTAAAGGTCACGATGCCGGAAAACGAAATAAAAAACCCCAAATCCAACGCCGCCTTGGCGGTGGCCAAACTCTCGGTAAAGCAGTGAAACACCCCGCCAGCGCTGCGGCTGCTGCCGTCTTCGCCCTCTTCGCGCAAGATGGCCAAGGTGTCTTGGGCAGCGGCGCGGGTATGAATCACCAAAGGCTTGCGGCAGGCTTGGGCCGCACGGATGTGGGTGCGAAAGCGCTGGCGCTGCCACTCCAAATCGGCAATGCTGCGCCCGCCCTTGCGCTCTTGCATGCCGTAGTAGTCCAGCCCCGTCTCGCCAATGCCCACCACGCGGGGCAAGGCGGCGGCGGCCAGCAGCTCATCCACACTGGGCTCGTGCAGTCCCTCGGTGTCAGGGTGTACGCCCACCGTGGCCCATAAATGGGGATGCTCCAGTGCCAGGGCGTGTACTTGGGGGAAGTCTTCCATGGTGCAGGCAATGCACAGGGCGCGGGTCACTTGTGCCGCTTGCATGGCCTGCAATACGGCGGGCAGCTGGTGGTGCAGCTCAGGAAAATTCAAATGACAGTGCGAATCGGTAAACATGCAGTAAAAACAGCCCCTTGCGGAGCTGTCGGAGTAGGCAGAAGAAAAAATTAAATGGTTTGGGTGGGGCGGTCAGAGCCCAGCCAGGTGCCCAGCTCATTTTCGATGCGGGCTTTGAGCTCCTCGCATTTTGGGTCTTTCGGGAAAACCACCCCAATGCCTTGCGAGCGGTGCCCCGCCCCGGCCGGGTTCACCCAGCCGACTTTGCCGGCAATCGGGTGTTTGACGGCATCGTCCGGCAAGCTCAAGAGCAAATACACATCGTCGCCCAGGCGAAACTCGCGGTCCGTGGCAATAAAAATACCCCCGTTGGCAAACGAAGAGATATAGGCGGCATACAAGGCCCCTTTTTCTTTCAAGTTTTGTTGCAAAACGCTGGGACGGGGAGTGGCAGGTGCATTCATACGGGGAAACAGTCTCTCAATGCTTTAGTTTTTAGAGTGTAGGACGCTACGGGCCTGCACGACAAGCGCCTGCACCGTTAAAGCGGGCTGAAAAGGGTGCTCGGCCACCCGCATTTCTTGGTTTAACGCCTGCGACCAGCGCAGCAGCACGGCCAAGCGCGGCGCAGGGGGCAAATGGGCGGGCAAAAAGTAGCGGGGCGCAGCGCCTTGGGCCAGGCACATCAAATCGTGGCACAGCTTCTGCAACCAACCCAGCAGTTCTTGGGGGGCCAAACTGCCCAGGGCCGCCATGTCGCCCGCCCGCACCCACTGGGCAAAATCATGGGCCAGCTGCAAGCCCTGGGGGGCGCGTGCCAGGGCCAGGGCTTGCTGGGGGCTGCCGCCCATGGCGCGCAGGGCCAGTTGGGCATCGGCGGCCGACAGGCCTTGGCTTTCAAGCCAGCTTTGGGCGGCCAGCGGCTGCGGCCAGACCATGGTGTGGGCCAGGCAGCGGCTGCGAATGGTGGGCAGCAGCTGGTGGGCCGCTTCGGTGGCCAGCACAAAGCGCACGCTGCCCGCTGGCTCTTCCAGGGTTTTGAGCAGGGTATTGGCGGCAATGGCGTTCATGTCTTCGGCCGGGTACACCAACACGGCTTTGCCCCGCCCTCGGGCGCTGGTGCGCTGGCAAAACTCGACCGCTTGGCGCAGCGCATCGACGCGAATTTCTTTGCTGGGCTTGCGCTTTTTGTCGTCAATCTCGGCCTGGGCTTTTTCTGGCAAGGGCCAGCCCAGCGCCAGCAAGCGCACTTCAGGCATCAGCACCAGCAGATCGGCATGGGCATGCACGGCAATGGCATGGCAGCTGGGGCACTGGCCGCACGCGCCCTCGGTGGCGGCCCCGGCACTTTCACACAGCCAGGCGCGCACCAGGGCCAGGCCCAGCTCCCACTGCCCCAGCCCGGCCGGGCCTTGCAGCAGCCAGGCATGGCCACGCTGGCGCAGCAAAGCGCTTTGTTGGCTGGCCAACCAAGGGGGCAGTGGCGCGGTGCGGCTGGCGCTTGTCACGCGCCCTCCTTCAGCCAGCCCCGGCTTTGCACGGCGGCCAGCACCTGCTGCCAAACGGCGGGGCGCGGGGCATCGGCCTCAATGCGGGCAAAGCGCGGCGCATCTTCCGCGCAGCGGCGGGCATAGCCCCCGGCAACGGCAGCAAAAAATGGGGTCGGCTGTGCTTCAAACCGATCGGGCAGGCGCGCGCTGGCCAGGCGCTGGGCCGCCACCGCAGCGGGCAGGTCAAACCACAGCGTTAAGTCTGGTTTGAGAACAAAATCGGGGTTTAGCCCAAATCCAGACAGCGTAAGGCGCTCTAATTGCAGGAGCAGATCCCAATCGAGCCCCCGCCCGGCCCCTTGGTAGGCAAAGGTGGCATCGCTAAAGCGGTCGCTAATCACCACCTCGCCGCGTGCCAGGGCCGGGGCGATGACTTGGCAGACGTGGTTGCGCCGCGCGGCAAAGGCCAGCAGGGCCTCGGTGTGCGCATCCATGGCGTGGTGCAGCAGCAAATGGCGCAGCTGCTCGGCCAACGGCGTTCCGCCAGGCTCACGGGTTAGGGTGACGGTGTGCCCCGCTTGGCGCAGGGCGGCGGCCAAGGCATCCAGGTGCGAGGATTTGCCCGCGCCATCAATGCCTTCAAAACTCAGAAAAAAGCCGGTGTTACTCATTCATTGCTTAGGTGTTGCGCACGGCCCATGGCGATGCTGGATTCGGGGTATTCAGGGTGCTAATGGTGTTTGAGGGGCGGTGCCCTTGCCCCGGATATAGCGGTTCACTGCCCGGTTGTGCTCCTCTAAGGTGGCGCTAAATTGGCTGCTGCCATCGCCCCGGGCAACAAAATAAAAAGCCGGGGTGTTGGCCGGCTGCACGGCGGCCAGCAGCGCGGCCTTGCCCGGCATGGCAATGGGTGTGGGCGGCAGGCCGGGGCGGGTGTAGGTGTTCCATGGCGTGTCGGTTTGCAAATGCACTTTGCGCAGCCGCCCGTCAAAGTTTTCGCCCAGACCGTAAATCACCGTGGGGTCGGTTTGCAGCAGCATGCCTTTGCGCAGGCGGTTGGTGA
Organism: Comamonas denitrificans; assembly: GCF_042654745.1. Classification (NCBI taxonomy): domain Bacteria; kingdom Pseudomonadati; phylum Pseudomonadota; class Betaproteobacteria; order Burkholderiales; family Comamonadaceae; genus Comamonas; species Comamonas denitrificans. Next base: position 34,170 of record NZ_JBHSEY010000038.1, on the reverse strand, counting down.
ATACGCCCGCCACCTGCGCACGATCGCTGGCTTGGCCGGTTTCTTTTTCCACAATGCTGGCCAAAATCAGCGCCTCTTCCGGCGTTTTCAAGGGGGTGGCGGGGTCGCGCAGCTCCCAGGCCTGGGCCAGGCGCTTGTCCATCGCTGCGGCCGCACGGCGCAACACGGCCAGGCTGCTGCTGCCTTTGGCGTAGGTGTAGGTATCGGGGAAAAAGCGCCCCTCTGCCGGCACACCGGGCTTGCCCAAAGCGGCCATGATTTGCGCCTCGGTCAGCGCTGCAATGTCGGGCTTTAAAGTGGCCTCTTTGGCGATGGCCGCACGCATTTGGCGAAATGTCCAGCCCTCCACAAAGGTGATGGCCACCAGGCTTTCATCGCCTTGCACCAGTTTTTGCAGCAGGCTGTAGGGCGTGGTGCCGGGCAAAATTTCGTAATTGCCGGCGCGAATCTGGCGGTCTTTGCCCGAAAGGCGAAACCATGCGTACAGCAGCCGCGCATCGGTCTGGACCCCAGCGGCCACTGCCGTTTGGGCCACGGCGCGCGGGGCGGTGCCGGGCTCAATCTCTAGCTCCACCGTGGGGTTGCGCAAAGTCAGCGGCTGGCTCAACCACCACGCCGCTGCGCCTGCTGCGCACGCCAGCAGCACCAGGCTCAAGAAAAGAAATTGAAAAATACGTCGCACAAACCCATGCCTTTTAAGGGAAAGAGCCGGGATGATAATTCACCCATGACCGAGACTTTTTCAGGCGCAAGCCCTTTGCCCCATTGGGGCGTTATCCGTGCCCGGGGGGCCGATGCCGCCCAATTCATCCATGGCCAGCTCTCGCAAGACTTTGTGTTGCTAGGGCCGGACCAGGCCCGGCTGGCCGCGTTTTGCAACGCCAAAGGGCGCATGCAGGCCAGTTTTATTGGCATCAAACCCGATGCGCAGACGATTCTTTTGGTGTGCGAGCGCAGCCTCTTGGCGCAAACACTCAAGCGCCTGCGCATGTTTGTGCTGCGGGCCCAATGCCAACTCGACGATGCCAGCGAGGCCTTTGCCCTGTGGGGCCTGGTCGGTGCCAGCGTGCCCGCCCCCTGCGCCAGCGCCTGGCAGGTGCACAGCGATGGCACGGCGCACACCATTGGCCTGCCCCCAGGGGCCGACCATGCCCGCGCCCTGTGGCTGGCCCCCGCCGACACTGCGCCCCCCCCAGTTCCGCAGCTGCCCGCGGCCACCTGGCAATGGCTGGAGGTGATGAGCGCGGTGCCCTTGGTGTCGGCGGCGGTGTACGAGCAATTCGTTCCCCAAATGCTCAATTACGAATCGGTGGGCGGCGTGAACTTTAAAAAGGGCTGCTACCCCGGCCAAGAGGTGGTGGTCCGCAGTCAGTTTCGCGGCACGCTCAAACGCCGCGCTTACCTGGCGCAGGCGGCTGGGGCGGTGGCTCCTGGGGACGAAGTATTTGCTATTAATAATGTAGATGAACCCGCAGGTTTAGTCGTCATTTCAGCACCAAACCCGTATAAAAATGGCCAATGGTCTGCAGTAATAGCTATTCAAACCAATGCAGCAGCGCACGCGCTGCAATCCAACGGCGTAGCACTGACGGTGCTGCCCCTGCCCTACCCTTTGCTGGACGATATTTAAGCGTTCAATTTTTTGCGCATGGTGATGTGGGGGATGCCCGCATCGTCGTACACATCGCCCTCGGCCACAAATCCCGCCTGGGTATAAAACCCCTGGGCATGCAACTGGGCGCTTAACACCGCTTCGTGGTCCCCGCGCTGCTGGGCGGCGTTAAGCAAGGCGTGCAACACCAAGCGCCCCACGCCCTGCCCGCGCACGCTTTGGCGCACGGCCATGCGGCCAATGCGGGCAATGCCGGGGGCCTCTGTCACCAAGCGGCCGGTGGCCACGGCCTGGCCATCGGCAGCCAGTGCCAGCACATGCAGGCACAGCGGGTCCAGCACATCCATCTCCAGCTCTGGTGGCACGCCTTGTTCGCGCACAAAAACCGCCGTGCGCAAAGCCCCGGCCATGCGCCCCAAATCGTTCCAAGCGCCTTGGCGAATCTCAAAAGAAGGTGTTGTCTGCATCATTGTTCAATCACAAAATTAATAGCAAAAGCTTGGCGCAGTGCCTGCGCTATATCGTGCTGGGCCTGCCGTGCCTCAGGAATGGCGCGGCCCATTTTGATGAATTCGTGGGTCACGCCTTTGTAAATTTCCAAACTGACCGGCACCCCGGCCATGCGCAGCAAGTCGGCATAGTCCACGCCTTCATCGACCATGGGATCCAGCTCGGCCAGACAAACATGCGCTGGGGCCAGGCCCTGGGCATCGGGCAGCAGCAAGGGGGCAAAGCGCCAATCTTCCCGATCGGCCGGGGTGTTTAGATAGTGGCCAAAAAACCAGTCAATGGCGGCCCGCTCCAGCACCAAGCCCTGGGCATAACGCTGCTGGCTGGGGCTGTCTTGGTGGGCGCTGGTGCCAGGGTAGATGAGCAGCTGCAACGCCAAATCAAGCCCCGCATCCCGCGCCAAGGCTGCGCACACCGCCGCCAGCGTGCCGCCCGCACTATCGCCGCCAACGGCCAAACGCGCCGTATCCAAGCCCAAGGCCGGGCCATGCACAGACAGCCACTGCAACGCATCCCAGGCATCGTGCAGTGCGGTGGGAAATTTAAATTCCGGTGCCAAACGGTAATCGAGCGATACCACCGCGCAATCGGCCTGCTGGGCCAGTCTGCGGCACAACACTTCGTGCGTTTGCACGCTGCCCACGGTAAAACCACCACCGTGCAAATACAGCAGCACGGGCAGATGCGCCGTTTCTGTGGCCTGGCGGGGCGCAAACAGCACCGCTGGCAAAGCCGTGCCATCCCGCGCGGGGATGCGCAAGGCCTCAACCCACGGCAGCGCCGGCTTGTCCAGCTCCAGCACATCGCTGCCTGCGGCATAGGCGATGCGGGCCTGCGCGGGGCTTAAGCTGTGCAACGCGGGGCGCTTGGCCCGGTGCAGGCCCCGCAAAACACCGGCCATGGCCGGGGTCAAAGGGAAGGTTTCCATCGCTGCAAGTAAAGAAAAAAGAGGGGGGGTTAGGTTAATAAACCGATTGCGACCAATCGGGCGCTTCTTGTTGCAGCACCACATCCATGTCCAGGCCAATGGCCAAGGCCACTTCAATGGGGAAGTTGCGCACCATTTCCCGGTCTGTCCATTTCGAATAGTGACCACGCTGCACCCAGACGGCCAGATGCAGTACGGCGACCAAGGGATCGAAATCGGCCATCTCCAAAGGCTGCTCCAGCGCATCAATCAGCTGCGTGACCGGCGCGGGGATGCCCCACTGCGCCAATAACTTGGCACAGGCTTGGGTGGCGGTATAGCCAAAATGTTTGCGCTCCCATTGCGCACGCAAAGGGTCCCAAGGCCCCATCGCCCACGACTCCATCTTGGTCACCGCCTGCACCTGGGGCTGGGTTTGCAGAAAAACAATTTGCCCCAAGCCATGCAGCAAGCCCGCTGTATACGCCAGGCCGCCATCCAGCGACAATGCAGAGGCAAAGCTGCGGGCCAAGCGGGCGCAATCACAGCTAAACGGCCCCAGCTGCTCCAGGCCCGGGATTCTCTGGGCGATATGCCCCAAAGCCCTTTTTTGCAGATTGCGCAGCTGCGCCACCCCCAGCAAAGCCACCGCCTGCGGAATGGTCTGCACCATGCCGCTGAGCTGGTAAATGCCGGCATTGGCCTGCTCCAGCAGCCACGCGGCCAGTACCGGATCGCTGCCAAACAACTGATTGAGCCGGCGCAAACTGGGGTTGGTGCTGCGCAGCTCATTCATGAGCAAGGCCACCACACGGGGCTGGCAAGGCAAAGAAAGTTTTTCAGGAAGGTGCATAGGAGGGTATTTTCGGTTTCTTCTGCGCTACGCACATCGAATACGCACGTTATTGGACAATAGCGGGTATGCAATTTCTTCACACCATGCTTCGCGTTGGCAACCTACAACGCTCGATTGATTTTTACACCCAGGTCTTGGGCATGCAGCTGCTGCGCACCTCAGAAAACCCGCAATACCAATACTCGCTGGCCTTTTTAGGCTTTGGCGGCGGCAATCCGGCCCAAGCCGAACTGGAGCTGACCTACAACTGGGGCACCGACCACTACGACCTGGGCACCGCCTACGGCCACATTGCCCTGGGCGTGCCCGATGCCTACGCCGCTTGCGAAAAAATTCGCGCCGCCGGAGGCAAAATCACCCGGGAGCCCGGCCCCGTCAAAGGCGGTAGCACCGTGATTGCCTTTGTGACCGATCCCGATGGCTACAAAATCGAATTGATACAAACCAACGCCACCGCAGGCGCTGATCCCTTAAGAAACGCCGATTAAACAATTGGGGCGGTGGTAGCGACGCAAGCGCGCCCGCTTGCTTTGCTCACGACGCAGGCGTTTTAAGTGGCGTTTTGAGCGGCGTTTTAAGTGGCGTTTTGGGCTTGAAATCACAGTGCGCCGCTACGCTGCACTCCCAGCAGCGTGGTTTGCGGGCCTGGCAGACATAACGGCCCAGCAAAATCAGCCAATGGTGGGCATGCTGCAAATATTCCTTGGGCACACGTTTGAGCAGGGCCTGCTCTACCGCCAACGGTGTCGCCCCAGGTGCCAGCCCGGTGCGATTGCTCACCCGGAAAATATGGGTATCCACCGCCATGGTCGGCTGGCCAAACGCCACGTTCAGCACCACATTCGCCGTTTTGCGCCCCACCCCGGGCAGGGTTTCCAGCGCTTCACGGGTATTGGGCACCTGGCCATCAAAACGATCGAGCAAAATTTGGCAGGTTTGCAGCAAATGCTTGGCCTTGCTGCGGTACAGACCAATGGTCTGGATGTACCCCTCCAAGCCTTCCAGCCCCAAATCCAGCATCGCTTGCGGCGTATTGGCCACCGCAAACAATTTGCGCGTGGCCTTGTTCACCCCCACATCTGTGGCCTGGGCTGACAGCAGCACGGCCGCCAGCAGCTCAAAGTGGCTGGAGTATTCCAGCTCCGTTTTCGGGTGTGGGTTGGCCGCTTGCAAGATGGCAAAAAAAGCGCTGATGTCGGACTTCTTCATAAGGGGGCGATTGTCATACAAAGAAGAAAGGGCACAACCGCTTTAAGATTCCACGCTTTGACAAAACAAGGAAGCGGTATGCAAGAGGGACAACTGGCCCAGCGCCTGAACAAAGTAGAAACATCGGCGATTCGCGAACTTTTCAAACTGCTGGGCAAGCCCGGCATCATCAGTTTCGCGGGAGGGTTTCCCGACAGCACCCTGTTTGACGTAGCCGGCCTGCAAACTGCCAGCCAGCAGGCCCTAGCGCAAGAACCCAGCGCGGCCCTGCAATACGGTGCCACCGAGGGCTACCAACCGCTGCGCGAGCAAATTGCCCAATTCATGCAGGCCAAAGGCGTGCCAACCCTGGCCGCACAAGATTTGATCGTCACCACAGGAAGCCAGCAAGCACTTGATTTAATGGGCAAGTGCCTGATTGATGAAGGCGATAAAGTGATTGTGGAAGGCCCCACCTTTCTGGCCACCATCCAATGCTTTCGGCTCTACGGCGCTGAAGTCATCAGCGCCCCGATTGATGCCGAAGGCATGCAGATCGATAAGCTGGAGCAGCTCATCATCGAGCACCGCCCCAAGCTGATCTACACCATCCCCACCTTTGGCAACCCCAGCGGGGCCACCTTGAGCCTGGAACGGCGCCAACGCCTGCTAGAACTGGCCATGCGCTACCAGGTGCTGATCGTAGAAGACGACCCGTATGGCGATTTGTACTTTGATGCCCCGCCCCCACCCAGCCTGCTGGCGCTGTCCGCCCAAATCCCTGGCAGCCGTGATTTTCTGGCCCACTGCGGCAGCCTGAGCAAAGTGCTCTCCCCCGGTTTGCGCATTGGGTGGCTGATCGCCCCCCCGGCCCTGCTGGCCAAGGCCGTGATGTGCAAACAGTTTTCCGATGCCCATACCAGCACCTTTGCCCAAGCCACCGCAGCGCACTACCTGGCTGCAGGCCACATGCCTGCGGCCCTGGCCAAGGTGCGCAAGGTGTACGCCCAGCGGGCCCAGGTCATGATGCAGGCCCTGCGTGAGGAACTGGGCGCTGCCGTGGCATTTACCGCCCCACAAGGCGGCCTGTTTTTGTGGCTGCGCCTAACCGGTGCCAACGGCAAACTGACCGATGCGGCAGAACTGGCCAAACGCGCCATCGAGCAGGGCGTAGCCTTTGTTCCGGGGGCCCCCTTCTTTAGCCAAAACCCCGATCCCAGCAGCCTGCGCCTGTCGTTTGCCACGGTCAATGAAGAAAAAATACGCGAAGGCGTTCGCTGCCTTGCCAAGGCGCTGGCATGACCGACACCAGCACCCCCGCCCAGCTACAAGCGCGCATCGAGGCGCTGGAGATCAAAGCCAGCTTTCACGAGGATTTGCTCGAAACCCTGAACCTCACGCTCTACCGCCAACAGCAGCTGATTGACAGCTTGCAGGCCACTGTGCGCCAGCTGGGGGAGCGCATGCCCGAAGCCGGCCCACCCGGCCAGCACAACCTGCGTGATGAACTGCCACCCCATTATTGATAGCTAACACCGCTTATCAGGCCTACGTTATAGGCCTTTTTTTATCTCTTTTTATACCCGATTCAGCGCTGTGCTAATGCCGTGATATGGGCCACCTGCGCGGCCACCGCCTGGGGGACAGGGAGCTGCCCTGCCAGCACAGCACGGGTGTAATCCGCGGTGGTTTGGGCATCAATCGCCTGCGGCAGCCCCGGCACGGCGGCCAAGGTGCCCGCTTGCTGCTCCGCCACGCAATACGCCTGCCCTTGCCAAACGGCGTCGTAGCGTGGCTGGCGGCGCGGGTCGCAGACCACTTCGCCCTCTAACCCACGCGACAACAGGCCCGTCATCTGCCGTGCGATCAGCACATCACGCATCAAACCGCTGTATTCAGGATGGGTGTAGCTGCCCACCAGCACTGCCGGGCCTGCGCACGGCGCAAGCAGTTTGACCAAACTATGCCCCGGCGTGCGCAGGCCCAGCACCTGCCGCACCGCCAGCAAACGGGCCAAGCCAGGGTGCAGCACCTCGGTAGCAACATGGGCCACCTGGCCAACCGCCAGCGGCTGCATTTGCCCCCAAGCCGGCACCTCTAGCCGCTGGAGCACCTCGCTGGCCAACACCCGCCGCGCTTCTGTGCGCATACCGTGCAGCAACACCGGAAAGCCCTCGCGTGCCAGCAGCAGCGCCAGCAGCGGTGTAAGCACTGGTAACTTGCGGGCACCGTTGTAGCTGGGCAGCACGATGACCGGGCGCGTTGTGGCGGGCAATAACTGGCTGCGCGCTTGCACGGCATCCAGAAAGCCGCACATTTCTTCCACCGTTTCGCCTTTGATGCGCATGGCGACACAAAAGGCACCGATTTCCAGGTCGTTTAACTGGCCATCGAGCAGCTGCCCCATGAGGTCGGCGGCCTGCGCCCGCTCTAACGCCTTGGCACCCCGGGCACCTCGGCCAATTTCTTTGATGTAATGCGCGATGGCCATGGCAACGTCTCCAGCAAACAGGCGAAAGTGGACAAAACCGGCAATAAAAAAGGGACTGCAGTGATGCAGTCCCTTCAAAATTTGGCGGAGTGGACGGGACTCGAACCCGCGACCCCCGGCGTGACAGGCCGGTATTCTAACCAACTGAACTACCACTCCTGGCAGGAAACTTTGTATCTACTTTTGTAGCATCAAGCGTTTCAAACTTGGCGACCCTACGGGGATTCGAACCCCGGTACTCACCGTGAAAGGGTGATGTCCTAGGCCTCTAGACGATAGGGTCAATCCTAGAACGGTACAAGTTTTGCAACTTGGCGTCTTTATTTTGGTGGAGGTAAACGGGATCGAACCGATGACCTCTTGCATGCCATGCAAGCGCTCTCCCAGCTGAGCTATACCCCCCAATGCTTTTATACCTACCAATTGCTTTGCCGGCGCTGCTTGCCGTACTTCAGTATGGCCGCACATTGCCTTCGCACACTTGGCTGATCTAAAAGCATTATCAAAACTGGCGGAGTGGACGGGACTCGAACCCGCGACCCCCGGCGTGACAGGCCGGTATTCTAACCAACTGAACTACCACTCCTGGCAGGAAACTTTGCATCTACTTTCGTAGCATCAAGCGTTTCAAACTTGGCGACCCTACGGGGATTCGAACCCCGGTACTCACCGTGAAAGGGTGATGTCCTAGGCCTCTAGACGATAGGGTCAAATCCTAGGAACCGATTTCTCGATTTCTTCAATTTTTTGGTGGAGGTAAACGGGATCGAACCGATGACCTCTTGCATGCCATGCAAGCGCTCTCCCAGCTGAGCTATACCCCCTTTGCATTCAACTTCAAATTAATTTGTCGTTGTTTGCGAAGACTCGAATTATAGACAGGTTTTTAGCGGTTTTGCAAACTCGCCAAAACTTTTTCTTTTCCGAGCAAAAACAGCACGGCATCCACCGAGGGGGTCTGTGCCGTCCCCAGAGTCAGCACGCGCACCGGCATGGCCAGTTGCGGCATTTTCACGCCCTGCTCTTTCAGCACTTGCTTGATGGCCGCAGCGATGGCTTCTTGGCTCCACTCCACGGTTTGCAATGTCGCGACGAAGGCATCAAGCAAAGGGGCGGCTTCGGCTGTGACGTGTTTGGCATAGTCGTCGGCGTTGCGCTCGATGGTGTCCAGGTAGAACCGGCGCACCCAGGCGGCCAGATCGACCAAGGTTTCGCAGCGGTCTTTGAACAAGGCGCAAATCTCGGGCAGGCGGGCATCCAGCACGTCGGCAGCAATCCCGGCCTTGAGCACAAACGGCTTGACCAGCTCAGCAAGCTGCGCGTTATCGGTCAGCTTCATGTGCTGGGCATTCACCCAGCGCAGCTTGGCTTCGTCGAACTGGCCGGCGCTGCGGCCCAGGTGATCCAGGTTGAACCACTCCAAAAACTGCTGGCGGCTGAAGATTTCATCATCGCCATGGCTCCAGCCCAGGCGGGCCAGGTAATTGACCATGGCATCGGGCAGGTAGCCTTCGTCGCGGTACTGGGTGACGGCTTTGGCACCGTTGCGCTTACTCATCTTCTCGCCCTGCTCGTTGAGCACGGTGGGCAGGTGGGCAAAGACCGGCACGGCAGCGCCCAGGGCTTCAAAAATATGAATCTGGCGCGGCGTGTTGTTCACATGGTCGTCACCACGGATGACGTGGGTGATCTGCATGTCCATGTCGTCCACGCAGACACAGAAGTTGTAGGTGGGGGTGCCGTCCGGGCGGGCGATGACCAGGTCGTCCAGCTCGCTGTTTTGAAATTCGATGCGGCCTTTGCATTTGTCGTCCCAGGCGACGACGCCGTCTTTGGGTGTTTTAAAGCGCAGCACGGGCTGCACGCCTTCGGGCACGGGCGGCAGGGTTTTGCCGGGCTCGGGTCGCCAGGTGCCGTCGTAGCGCGGTTTTTCTTTGTTCGCCATTTGGCGCTCGCGCAGTGCGTCCAGCTCGGCCATGCTCATATAGCAGGGGTAAACGTGGCCGCTGGCTTGCAACTGGGCCAGCACCTCTTTGTAGCGTTCCATGCGCTGCATTTGGTAGAACGGGCCTTCGTCATGCGTGAGTTGCAGCCAGGCCATGCCTTCCAAAATGACATCCACGCTGGCCTGGGTGGAGCGCTCCAGGTCGGTGTCTTCAATGCGCAGGATGAAGTCACCGCCGTTGGCACGGGCAAAGGCCCAGGGGTAGAGGGCCGAGCGGATGTTGCCCAAATGAATGAAGCCAGTGGGCGAAGGGGCAAAACGGGTACGAATTTTGGAAGTCATGGATTTTTCAGAAATGGAATTACAGGCTGTCCAGGCCACGCAGCAGGTCGGCTTTCAGGTCGTCAAGGTGCTCCAGGCCAACGCTGATGCGAATCAGCCCTTGCTGAATGCCAGCGGCCTGGCGCTGCTCTTCGGTCAAGCGGCCATGCGAGGTGGTGGGCGGGTGGACGATGGTGGTTTTCACATCGCCCAGGTTGGCGGTGATGGAGCAGACTTGGGTGCTGTCGATGACGTGAAAGGCGTTGCGGCGCAATTGCTCTGCGCCCTGCCCCACCACGTCAAAGGCCAGCACGGCCCCGCCCATGCCGTTTTGCTGGCGCATGGCCAGGGCGTGCTGGGGATGGCTTTGGAGGCCGGGGTAATAGACGCGGGCCACTTTGGGGTGGTCTTGCAGCCACGCGGCCAGCGTGAGGGCGCTGGCGCTTTGGGCCTTGACGCGCAGGGCCAGCGTCTCCAGCCCCTTCATCGCCGTCCAGGCGTTGTACGGGGCAGCGTTCAGGCCGCCGCTGCGCAAAAAGGTGCCCATGACCTTATCGACCAAAGCAGTGGTGCCGCAGACAGCGCCAATCATGATGCGGCCCTGGCCATCCAAAAACTTGGTGCCAGAGTGCACGACGATGTCCGCGCCAAATTCAACTGGGCGCTGCAACACCGGGGTGGCAAAGCTGTTGTCCACCACCAACAAAGCGCCATGGTGGTGGGCGATGTCGGCCAGCGCCTGGATGTCGCACAGGTCGGTGAGCGGGTTGGTCGGTGTCTCGGCAAACAGCAGTTTGGTGTTGGGCCGGATGGCGGCAGCCCACGCCTGGGCATCGGTTTGCGGCACAAAGGTGCTTTCAATGCCAAAGCGGGCCATTTCGGTGCCCAGCAGTTTCATGGTGGAGCCAAACATTGACTGGCTGGCAACGATGTGGTCGCCGGCTTTGAGGGCGGTCAGCGCCACCAGCAAGATGGCGCTCATGCCGGTGCTGGTGGCCACGGCGCATTCGGTGCCTTCCATGGCGGCCAGACGCTCTTCAAAACTGGCCACCGTGGGGTTGCCGGTGCGGCTGTAGGTGAAGCCTTCCTGCGGATTGGCAAAACGCGCGGCGGCGGTGGCGCAATCGGGCTGCACGAAGCTGCTGGTCATGAACAGCGCCTCGCAATGCTCGCCCCAGTGGCTGCGCGGCTGGGCCTGGCGCACGGCCAGGGTTTCGGGATGCAGGCCCGCAGGCAAAGGTTGGTGGGTCACGGCGGTTCCTTGAATGCTAAAAAATAAGAGCTTATCCCGCTTGTATTTAAATAATTTCAGAAGCTTATTACTTTGAAATCTTTATACCTTCAGCGCAACAAGCTCACTTTTTAATCAGAAGTTGCAAGGTAGCTCAGTGCTGCGCATTGGGCAGGGACAGGCGCGAGCTGCCTTCGCCATCGTCCTCGCCATCGGCGCTGACTGGCTGCTGGCAATGGGTGCGCGGCTCGTCCGAGGTGTCGCCGGTGATGTACTGCGCATCAAAGCACGAGGCCTCAAAGCCTGCGTTGGCGGGATTGACCTGGGCGATGGCTTGTTTCATGGCCTCCAGGTCTTGGTAAATCAGCGCATCGCAGCCAATCCACTGGCGAATTTCTTCTTCAGTGCGGTTGTGGGCAATCAGCTCTTCGCTGGTGGGCATGTCAATGCCGTACACGTTGGGGTAACGCACCGGCGGCGCCGCCGAGGCCAGGTACACCTTGGCCGCACCGGCATCGCGGGCCATTTGCACGATTTCTTTGGAGGTGGTGCCGCGCACGATGGAGTCGTCCACCAGCAGCACGCTTTTGCCCTTGAACTCGCTGCCGATGGCGTTGAGCTTTTGCCGCACCGATTTTTTGCGCGTGGCCTGGCCCGGCATGATGAAGGTGCGGCCCACATAGCGGTTTTTCACAAACCCTTCGCGGTAGGGAATGCCCAGGCGCTGGGCCAGCTGCATGGCGCTGGGGCGGCTGGATTCGGGGATGGGAATGATGGCGTCGATCTGGTTGGGTGGCACGGTGGAGATGACGCGCTTGGCCAGCGTCTCGCCCATGTTCAAACGCGCTTGGTACACCGAGATGCCATCCATCACCGAATCGGGGCGGGCCAGGTAGATGTATTCAAAAATACAGGGGTAGAGCTGGCTGTGCTGGGCGCACTGCTGGCGCTCGATGCGGCCATCCAAATGGATGAATACGGCCTCGCCCGGGGCAATGTCACTGTCTAAAGTGTGCAAGGTGCCTTCCAGCGCGACGGACTCACTGGCCACCATCACCGTGCCGCCCGGGCCTTTGCCCAAGCACAGCGGTCGAATGCCAAAGGGATCGCGAAACGCCAGCAGGCCATAGCCGGCAATCAAGGCCACCACAGCGTACGAGCCTTGAACGCGCTGGTGGACGGCCCGCACGGCGGCAAAAACATCTTGTGTTTTCAAAGGGGTGCCGCTGTTGGCGCGGCCCAGCTCGTGGGCCAGCACGTTGAGCAGCACCTCGGAATCGCTTTCGGTGTTCGTGTGGCGGTGGTCGGTATCGAACAGCTCGCGGCGCAGGCGGCGGGCATTGGTCAAATTGCCGTTGTGCGCCATGACGATGCCAAACGGCGCGTTCACGTAAAACGGCTGGGCCTCCTCTTCGCTGGCCGCATTGCCCGCCGTGGGGTAGCGCACCTGCCCCAAACCGACCAGGCCCGGCAGCCCACGCATATTGCGCGTGCGAAACACGTCTTTGACCATGCCTTTGGCTTTGTGCATGAAGAATTTGCGCTCTTGCTGGGTGACGATGCCTGCGGCATCCTGGCCCCGGTGCTGCAGCAGCAGCAAAGCGTCATAAATCAGTTGATTGACAGGAGTGGTGCTTACAACACCGACAATTCCACACATAGGAAGTTTTCCATCATTGTGCGGGGCACGCCCCGCGTTGGGTTGTTGGGCAACTGCCCCGGCCGCAAGGCCTGGCCAGCCGCCCGAAATTTCTCACACATCACCGCGCTAGCTCGGCCCGGGCACCCAGCGCTGCCAATCCCAGCCCGCCGCGCCGCCCAGCCCACCACCATACGGCAGGGCATAGGCCAACACTTGCTGCAGCCGCGGGCCCGCATACGACTGACTCCACCAGCCATCGCTGTGCCAGCGCCCGGCCTGCACGGCCAGGGTCAGCACCAGCAGCACCACCACGCCGCGCACAGCCCCAAAGCAAGCGCCCAGCACGCGATCCACCGGGCGCAGCCCGGCCATTTGCACCAGCTTTTTGGCCAGGACGGCCACCAGCCCCCAGGCAAAAACCAGCGCAATAAACAGCACGATAAACACTGCGGCATAGAGCACGGTGGGACTCCAGCTGCTGGCGTAAGGGCGCACAGCAGCGGCCAGCTGGGGCACCAACAAACGCGTAATAAAAAACGCCACCACCCAGCCTACGCCGTACAACAGCTCATACACCAGGCCGCGCCACGCACCCACGGCCAACGACAGGGCCAGCACGCCCAGCACGATCCAGTCCAAAGTTGCCATCGCCAGCATGCTTGTGTGTTCTTGCCGCTTATCTTGCCGCTTGTGGGGCCAGGGGTTTTGCTGAGGGGGGTTACAGCGTCAATACCGCACCGGCCAAGCCCAAGCTTTTGGCCCGATCGGCGGCTTTTTGCGCTTCGTCACGGCTGGTAAATGGGCCAACACGCACGCGAATGCGCTGCCCATCTTTCGTATTGACGGCTTGGGTATAGGTTTTCAGCCCTATTCCTTCGAGCTTGCGGCGCACCTCGTTGGCGGCAAACACATCGGCAAAGGCCCCCACTTGCACAATAAAGCGCTCGCCGGAGGCGGCTGCCGGTGCAGAAGGTGCGGTAGCAGGCGGCGGCGTGCGGCCTTCCAAAATCGCTTTGGCGCGGGCGGTTTCTTGCTCTACCGTGCGGGTGGCGGGGGCAGGCTTAGGGGTCGGCTTTGCCTCGGGCTTGGGCTCTGGTTTAGGCTCAGGCTTGGGCTCCGCTTTTACGCTGGGCTGGGCGGGTGCTTTGGCCTCCACCGGCTTGGTTTGCGGCTGCGCGGCAGGAACAATGCGCGGCGGCTGGGGAATCGGTGCCACCGGGGGCACCCACTCTTCGCTGTCGCTCAAGGAATCATCGGTTGGATCTTCTTGGCCCGGCGCTTTGGCCACGCGCTGCATATCCGGGGTGTCCGTCTGGGTGGTGGCCTGCTCACCGGGCACGACCAAGGGCGCAACCTGGTTGCGATCGGGGATTTCAATCGGAATATCCACCGGAATGGGCCGGGGCTGCGAGTCAAACAGCATGGGAAAGCCAATCACCCCCAAGCCAATCAAGACCGCAGCGCCCATCAACCGGTGCCGTGCCCGCTGGCGCAATTGTTCGACGCTTTGGGCTTGCGCCGCCCGCGAGGAGTGGCGCAGGGGCGCAGGCTCTGCGCCATCGCTGCGCTTGCCAAACCAGGGAAACTTGAAAAATGCCATGAAATGCTGCGTCGGCAGGCCTTAGCCTAAGTGTTTGGCATGCAGGCGCGGCGGCCCGTCTTTGACCACTTCGCCTACCGTATAGAAGGAACCAAAAATGACAATTCTATCAGCCGGGCCTGCCGCAGCCAGGGCGGCCTTCAAGGCGTGCTCAGGCTGGGCAAAGGTTTGGCTAAATTTTTGGGCCGCCTGGGCCTGCCCTTGGGGCGACTGGGCAGATTTATTGCGGTGCACACTCAAGCGCACCGCAGGGTCGGCTTTTTCCGAGAAAACGGCTTCGGGCGGCACGGCATCGTGCGGGGCGGCGTTCTTTTCCAGACTGCGCCACTGGCGTTGCAAATCGACGGCCTTGGCGGCACGGGGCACGGGCAAATCGGTGAAATACCAGCGGTTGATCAAGGGGCTGATTTTTTCCAGCATCGGGGCCAGGTCTTTATCGGCCATGGCACCAAAGACGGCATGGGTGGTGGGAAAAGTCGCCCCCATCGAATCCAGATTGGCCGCCAAGGCCGCCACCGAGTGCGGGTTGTGTGCCACATCCAGCACCAAGACCGGCTCGCCGGGCAAAACCTGGAAGCGCCCGGGCAACTCCACCATCGCCAAACCGGTGCGCACGGCCTGGGCCGTGACCGGCACTTTGTCGCGCAAGGCTTCAAACGCGGCCAGCACCCCGGCCGCATTCACCAGCTGATTGGCACCGCGCAGCGCGGGGTAGGACAGGCCGGCGTAGCGCCGCCCGCGCCCGGCCCAGCCCCATTGCTGCGGATCACCGCTGTAGTTGAAATCTTGGCCAAAACGCCACAGGTCGGCACCAATGGCCTGCGCATGGTCGATCACGCTTTGCGGCGGCACCGGGTCGCTGACGACCACCGGGCGGCCTGCGCGCATGATGCCGGCCTTCTCGCGGCCAATGGTTTCGCGGTCAGAGCCCAAAAATGCGGTGTGGTCCACATCCACGCTGGTGATGATGGCGCAGTCAGCGTCAATGATATTGGTGGCATCCAGCCGCCCGCCCAGCCCCACTTCCAAAATCGCCACATCCAGCTTGGCCTGGCTGAGCAGCCGCAAAATCGCCAGCGTGGTGAATTCAAAATAAGTCAGCAGCACTTCCTCACCCGCCAGGCGGGCCGCTTCCACGGCGGCAAAGTGCGGCAGCAACGCATCGGCAGCAACCATCTCGCCATGCACGCGGCAGCGCTCCTCAAAATGCACCAGGTGTGGCGAGGTGTACACCCCGGGCCGGTAACCAGCCTGCAGGGCCACCGCCTCCAGCATGGCGCAGGTGGAGCCTTTGCCGTTGGTGCCGGCCACCGTGATCACCGGGCACGGCATGGTCAATTGCAGGCGCTGGGCCACTTCGCGCACCCGATCGAGCCCCAAGCTGATGTTTTCCGGGTGAATGCGCTCGCAGTGCTCCAGCCACTGCGCCAAGGTAGAGAAATAAGTGCTTTGCATAGGGCCGCGATTGTGACGCAGCAAAGCATGCCATCATCGCAAGCATGACTACCTTGACTCCCGATCCCGCTTTGCAGGTGTACGGCATTGCCAACTGCAGCACCGTAAAAAAAGCCCGCCAATGGCTCACCGACCAAGGGCAGGATTACCAATTTCACGACTTTAAAAAAGCCGCACCGCAGGCCGCCGACATCACCCGCTGGCAGCAGGCCGTGGGCTGGGAAAAACTGCTCAACCGCCAAGGGCAAACGTGGCGCAAGCTCGATGCTGCCACCCAGGCCAGCATCACCGACGCGGCCAGTGCTGCCGCTTTTTTGCAGCAACAGCCCAGCGCCATCAAACGCCCTGTCGTGCAGTGGCCCAGCGGCACCATCACCATCGGCTTCAACGCCGAGGATTGGCAGCAGCTGCTGACCCACGCGGGCTGAAGATCCACCGCACGCAACAGAGAGAGCGCCATGCGCCTAGCCCCTACCACTTGCCTTTACACCACTTGCCTTTGCTTGGGCCTGGCGATCAGCCCCGCCTGGGCACAACCTGCCCCCACCGAGCTGGCCGAGGTCATTTCGGTGGTGCCCATCCTGGTGCAAGAGGCCGTCCCCCAAGAAGACTGCATTGACCTGCCCCAGCAGCGCCAGCGCTGCCGAACCACCACCGTGCAACAGGAAGTGGCGCAAGGCTACGAGGTAACTTACGAATACCGGGGGCGGCGCTTTACCACCGAGCTGCCGTACGACCCCGGCCCCACCGTGATCGTGCAACCGCCACGCGCCACCCAGCAGTACAGCTCGCAACCCAACCACGAAACCGTACACCCCGGGCGCAAAAGCTATGGCTCTGCCCCGGTGGCTGGGCGCACCGAGAGCATCGAGTACCGCAGCCCCCAGCCAGACATCCCCATCGTGCTGGATTTGCGCACCGCGCCCATCACCGTCCCCGGCACCACACCCGCCCCACGCCCCAAACACTAGGCAATGGCCCACGGCGGCGGCATCCCAGCGGCCAGCCCTGGCCTAAAATGCCGGGCTGATTCGCCTCCTGCACCCGCCCCTGCGCAGGGCGAGGAGTATTTAAACAAAATCACCATCAAACGCTTACCCATCAAGCGCTAACAGCTATATATTTAGAAGCACGAAAGCCCATTATGCAAACCATTCTGCAAACTGTTCCCGTCGGCCAAAAAGTCGGCATCGCCTTCTCGGGTGGCCTGGACACCTCCGCCGCCCTGCGCTGGATGAAAAACAAAGGTGCCCAGCCCTACGCCTACACCGCCAACCTGGGCCAGCCCGACGAAGCCGACTACGACGCCATCCCACGCAAAGCCATGGAATACGGCGCAGAAAAAGCCCGCCTGATCGACTGCCGCCCCCAGCTGGCCAATGAAGGCATCGCCGCCATCCAGGCCGGGGCTTTCCACGTCAGCACCGGCGGCATCGCCTACTTCAACACCACCCCCCTGGGCCGCGCCGTGACCGGCACCATGCTGGTGGCCGCCATGAAGGAAGACGACGTCCACATCTGGGGCGACGGCTCCACCTTCAAGGGCAACGACATCGAGCGCTTCTACCGCTACGGCCTGCTGACCAACCCGCAGCTGAAAATCTACAAACCCTGGCTGGACAACGCCTTCATCGACGAGCTGGGTGGTCGCGCTGAAATGTCGGCCTTCATGACCAAAGAAGGCTTCGGCTACAAAATGAGCGCCGAAAAAGCCTACTCCACCGACAGCAACATGCTGGGTGCCACCCACGAAGCCAAAGACCTGGAGTTCTTGAACAGCGGCATGCACATCGTGCAACCCATCATGGGCGTGGCGTTCTGGAAGCCCGAGGTGGAAGTCAAGGCCGAACAGGTCAGCGTCACCTTTGAAGAAGGCCGCCCCGTGGCCTTGAACGGTCAAGCCATTGCCGACCCGGTGGAGCTGTTCCTAGAGGCCAACCGCATTGGTGGTCGCCACGGCTTGGGCATGAGCGACCAAATCGAAAACCGCATCATCGAAGCCAAGAGCCGCGGCATCTACGAAGCCCCCGGCATGGCCCTGCTGCACATCGCTTACGAGCGCCTGGTCACCGGCATCCACAAC
Source organism: Comamonas denitrificans (assembly GCF_042654745.1). Classification (NCBI taxonomy): domain Bacteria; kingdom Pseudomonadati; phylum Pseudomonadota; class Betaproteobacteria; order Burkholderiales; family Comamonadaceae; genus Comamonas; species Comamonas denitrificans. The sequence goes on along the minus strand of NZ_JBHSEY010000038.1, from coordinate 16,329 downwards.
GAAGACACCATTGAGCAGTACCGCATCAACGGCCTGAAACTGGGCCGCCTGCTCTACCAAGGCCGCTGGTTCGACCCCCAGGCCATCATGCTGCGCGAAGCCGCTCAGCGCTGGGTGGCCCGCGCCGTCACTGGCACCGTGACGCTGGAGCTGCGCCGTGGCAACGACTACAGCATTTTGAACACCGAATCGCCCAACCTGACCTACGCGCCCGAGCGCCTGTCCATGGAAAAAGTGGAAGACGCACCGTTCAGCCCCCTGGACCGCATCGGCCAACTGACCATGCGCAACCTGGACCTGATGGACACGCGCGACAAGCTGGCCATCTACGCCAAGGCCGGTCTGCTCTCCCTGAACAGCACCACCGCTTTGGCGCAGCTGGAAAGCGAAAACAAATAAGCAAACATCAGTAAAACTGGCTGTCAATGCTTACCAGATGAGCATTGACAGCTATCAATAAAAAACTGCCGGATCGCCAGACAAAGAAAAAGGGCTTAGATTTCTCTAAGCCCTTGATTTCTTTTAATTTTGAGTGGTGGGTGCTAACGGGGTCGAACCGCTGACCTACGCCTTGTAAGGGCGCCGCTCTACCAACTGAGCTAAGCACCCACTCGAAAAAACTTAATTCACTGCATCTTTCAACGCTTTGCCAGGACGGAACTTGGGAACTTTGGCTGCTTTGATTTTGATCGACTCGCCAGTGCGAGGATTGCGACCAGTGCGGGCAGCGCGTTTACCGACAGAGAAAGTACCAAAACCAACCAAAGAAACCGTACCACCGCGTTTCAAGGTTTTTTTGACTGCTTCAATCGCAGATTCCACAGCACGTGTTGCTGTGGCCTTGGAGATATCTGCATCCTTGGCGATGTATTCGATTAATTCTGTCTTGTTCACAAGATGCCTTTCAAAGTGGTTTTGTCCTGGCGTCTTAGCCGTCGTTTGCACGATGGCCGAGATTCTAGATGGGTTTTCGCCAAGTTTTTGGGAAAAAATAAAAATTTTTTAGAGCTAGGAAAACTTGCATTTATACCTTGAGCCACAGGCTGGCTGTGCCAAGGTTTTAACGCTTGACGCGGGCCCGAATTTCTGGGATTGCTTTTTGCAAGTAGTACGCCATCGACCAGATGGTAAGCACGGCCGCAAGCCAAATCAAAATTTGGCCCCAAAAATGGGTGTCCACCACTTGGAACACCACCCCGTCGTAGAGCAAAAAGGGGATGGCCACCATTTGCACTGCCGTTTTGAGTTTGCCCAACATGTGCACGGCCACACTTTTGCTGGCACCGATCTGCGCCATCCATTCGCGCAGGGCGGAGATGGCGATTTCTCGGCCAATGATAATCAGCGCGACAAAAACATCGGTACGCTGCAAATGCACCAGCACCAGCAGGCTGGCACATACCAGAAATTTATCGGCAACCGGGTCCAAGAAAGCACCAAACGAAGAGGTTTGGTTCAAACGCCGCGCCAAAAAACCATCCAGCCAATCGGTGGCGGCAAACACCATGAACAAAATGGCAGCAATGGTGTTGCACATGGCCATGGGCAGCGGCAAGTAGAACACCCCAATAATTAGCGGAATCGCGACAATGCGCGTCCACGTCATGGCGGTTGGAATGGTTAAGAACATGGGGCCAGATTGTGGCACGTGGGCCGGGGATTCTTAATGCAGTGCCCGGTAAATCTCTTGCGCCAATTGGGCTGAAATGCCTTCAACCGTCTGCAGCTCCTGCACACTGGCATTGGCAACACCGCGCACGCCACCAAAACGCTGCAACAAGCTTGCGCGGCGTTTGGGCCCGATGCCGGGAATTTCTTCCAAACTGCTGCCCCCGGTGCGCACCCGGGCGCGGGCGGCACGCATGCCGGTGATGGCAAAGCGATGCGCCTCGTCGCGGATTTGGGCAATCAGCATCAGCGCTGCCGAATCGTGGCCCAGGTACACCTTGGCGCGGCCATCGGCAAAAACCAGCTCTTCAAGGCCTACTTTTCGGCCCTCGCCTTTTTCTACGCCAATGATGCGGCCAATGTCCAGGCCCAAGGACTCAAACACTTCACGTGCCATGCTAACCTGGCCCTTGCCACCATCGACCAGCACAATATCGGGCAAGCGCGGCGCATTGGCAGGCAGTGGCGCACCACCGGCCGCCTGCAAGGCGTTGGCCACAGGCTGGTAACGGCGCGTGAGCACTTGGCGCATGGCCGCGTAATCGTCCCCCCCCGTAATGCCCTGGATATTGAAGCGTCGGTACTGGCTCGGTTGCAGCTTGTGTTGGGCAAACACCACACAGGAGGCCTGGGTGGCTTCGCCCGCGGTGTGGGAGATATCAAAGCACTCAATGCGCAAAGCATCGAGCTGCTCTTGGGGCAAATCCAGCGCTTGGGCCAAGGCGCGGGTGCGCTGCTGCTGGGAGCCCTCTTCCGCCAGCAAACGCGTCAATTGCAGGGCCGCGCCCTGCTGGGCCAGCTCCAGCCAGATGCGCCGCTGGCCACGCGGCTGGGTGGTGGTGAGAATTTTGCGGCCCGCTTGCGCACTCAAGGCCTGCAGCAGCACGGGATCGACCGCATCACTCAAAACAATCGCGCTGGGCAAGGCCTGGTCGGCGTAGTGCTGTGCCATGAAGGCGCTCAAAATTTGCGCCTGGGCGCTGTGCCAGCCGCTGTGGCCTTCTTCTCCCACGGTCACACCATCGGCATCTTCGGTAACCCCGGCCTGCTCGCTGGCGCTGGCCAGGGCCAAGGCATCCTCCAACTGGCTGGGGAAGTACGCCCGGTCGCCCAAATGGCGGCCCCCGCGCACCATGGCCAGATTCACGCAGGCGCGGCCCCCGTGCACGTGCACGGCCAGGATGTCCACATCGCGCTCATCGGCCGACTCCATTGCCTGCTGCTCCAGCACCTTGGCCAAAGCGGCAATTTGATTGCGAATTTGCGCAGCCTGCTCGTATTCGAACTTTTCAGAATGCGCCAGCATGCGCTCTTGCAACTGCGCCAGCAAGGTGGAGGTTTCGCCTGCCAGCAGCGCCTGGGCATCGGCCACATCGGCGGCATAGGCCTGCGCACTGATGTACCCCACGCAAGGGGCGGTGCAGCGGCGAATTTGGTAGAGCAAGCAGGGCCGGGTGCGGTGGACAAATACCGTGTCTTCGCAGGTGCGCAAGCGAAAGACTTTTTGGAGCAACTCGATGGTTTCCTTCACCGCCCAGGCACTGGGGTAAGGGCCAAAGTAGCGGTGCTTTTTGTCGGTGCTGCCCCGGTAGTAGGCAATGCGCGGGAAGCGCTGGCCTGGCGCATCGCCTTGCCCGTCTTGTGCGGCGATGCCGGTAATTTTCAGGTAGGGATAGCTTTTATCGTCCCGAAACAGGATGTTGTACTTGGGGTGCTGGGTTTTAATCAGGTTGTTTTCCAGCAGCAGCGCCTCGGCCTCCGTGCGCACCACGGTGGTTTCCAGCCGAGCAATTTTGCTGACCATGTGCCCAATGCGCGTGCCGCCATGGTCTTTTTGAAAATAGCTGCTCACCCGCCGCTTTAAATTGCGAGCTTTCCCCACATACAGCAGTTGATTTTGCGCATCAAAGTAGCGATAAACCCCCGGTAGTCCAGGCAACGCCGCTACTTGTGCCAGCAATTCAGGGGAGTGATTGTTTTCAGCCATGGCCAACCCGATCCAAGCGCCTGCCGGTGCGCTTTATGCGCAAACCCGTTGTACACACGGGGCAAAGCCATGGTTCAGCGGCCCCTGGCCTTGCCCGGTGTAAACGTGGGCACCGGCGGCAATGGCCCCCAAGATGTAGTTGCGCCCGGCTTGCACCGCCTCGGGCAAGGCAACCCCCTGGGCCAAATACGCCGCAATGGCCGACGACAGGGTGCAACCCGTGCCGTGGCCGTTGTGGGTCGCAATACGCGGGCTGGCCAGCTGCCGGGTGCTACCGTCTTGCAAGAGCAGCACATCGACCACCTCATTGCCCGGTAAATGCCCGCCTTTGACCAACACATTGGCCGCCCCCATTGCCTGCAGCTGCTGCGCTGCAGCCTGCATGGCCTCGGTGGTGCTGAGGGTTTGCTGGATCAACCACCCGGCTTCATCCAGGTTGGGCGTAATCAAAGAGGCCAGGGGAAACAGCGCTTGCACCAGGGCCTGGGCCGTTTCTTCGGCAATCAAGCGATCACCGCTGGTGGCCACCATCACCGGATCCAGTACCACCTGGGTCACACCGTAACGCCGGATGCTGTCGGCCACCACGCGCACGGCATCCGGGGTGGACAACATGCCGATTTTGACGGCATCGACCCCGATATCTTGCATAACCGCATCGATTTGCGCACCCAGCATGGCTGCGGGAATGCCATGAATGGCCCGCACACCTTGCGTGTTTTGCGCGGTGATGGCGGTAATGGCCGTCATGCCATAGCAACCCAGGGCAGAAAACGTCTTTAAATCGGCTTGGATGCCGGCGCCACCGCCACTGTCAGACCCCGCAATGGACAACACCCGCACATAGTGCGGGTGGCGAGGGGCGGCAAGCACATACGAAGAAGGGGCAGGATGAGAGGCAGGATGGGCATCGGTCATGGCCTGAATTATGACCTTAGGTTGCACCAATCCGGCCCCCAGGCTGGTGGTGCCAGATCAGGCCACAGCGGCCAGTTGCTCTTCCATCAATTGTTCAATAGCTTGTGCGGCCTGGGCCATGGCTTGGTCCTTGCTTTCCTGTCCTAAAGCAACCCCTTCAGCACGGATAAATTGAATATCGGTCACACCAAAAAAGCCCAGCACAGTTTGCAAATAGCTTTCTTGGTGCTCCAGGGCCTGGCCTTGGGGGCTGGTGGAATACACCCCGCCGCGCGAAGAGGCGATGATCACTTTTTTGCCACCGGCCAAGCCCTCAGGGCCATGGGCGGTGTAGCGGAAAGTACGCCCTGGCTGGGCAATGCGATCAATCCACGCTTTCAACTGGGATGGAATGCCGAAGTTGTAAAACGGTGCCCCAATGACCACCACATCGGCCGCCAAAAATTGCTCAACCAGTTTTTCAGAGACGGCATTTTCCGCCACTTGTGCAGGGCTTAAGTTGTCCGTCTGGCCGGTGCGGGGGCACATCGCATCCATGGTGAAGTGTGCCGGGGCATCGGCGGCCAAGTCCAAATAATCCACCTTCACATCCGGGTTGGCCGCTTTAAAAGCAGCAACAATGTTGGCGCTCAAGGTGCGCGAAACAGAATTTTGGCCGGTGATGGATGAGTCAATGTGCAGCAGTTTCAAGATCAATCTCCAAAAAAAAATTCAAGATAAAGAATCCATGGCGTGCATTGTCGGGGTCTGGGCCGATAAGAAAAATCACATCCAGCAGGTTTCATTATTTCCAAAACGAGAACAATCAACAAAAATAAAGAGCTGCTTGCGCTTTAAAAGATTGGGATTTTTTATTAAAACCCCATGAAACCCTTTATTTAAAAGCGCAGGCAGCTCTTATTTTTAAGAAAGCTTAGTCGTTCGGTCGGAAACCAATCAGCAAATCGCTGGGGACGCGCCCGCCCACATCGGGCGGCAGTGTTTGGGTTTTGTGCAGCGCCCGCACCACGGCTTCATCCCACGCGGGGTTGCCGCTGGACTGGGTCAGTTGCACACTCAAGATCGCTCCGCTGGGGGCCGCGCGCACCCGCACTTCGGCACGGGGGTTGCCGCTGACCATGTCCGGATACACGATGTTGGGCTTGACCTTGGCGGCCACTTTGGCACCGTACCCTGCGGACGTGCCGACGGTACCGCCACCGGTGCCTTTGCCGCCATTGGGGCCACTGCTTTGCGCCGCGCTGCCGGTGCCCCCCGAGCCAGCCATGGCAGCCATGCGTGCCATCTGCTCTTTGCGGCGGGCTTCAGATTCTTTGGCCTCTTTGGCGGCTTGTTCTTTCTTTTGCTTGTCTTCTGCGGCTTTTTTCGCAGCTTCGGCTTTGGCCGCCTTCTCTTTTTCGAGCTTCTCTTTTTCAAGCCGCTCTTTTTCCGCTTTTTCTTTGGCGGCCTTGTCTTTAGCGGCCTGTTCGGCTTTGAGTTTGTCGCGTTTTTCTTTCTCCATCTGCTCGGCTTTGCGCTTTTGCTCCAGCTTTTCTTTCTCCAGCTTTTCTTTTTCTAGTTTTTCTTGGCGCTCCTGCTCTTTGCGTTCGCGCTCTAGCTGCTGGGCTTTTTCTTCGGCTTTGCGCTTTTCTTGTTGCTTTTTCTGCTCTTGCAGGGCCAGCTCGGCATCGCGCTGCGCTTGCAGTTCTGCCGGCGTGGGACGCACAGGTTCTGGCTTGGGCTCAGGTTTTGGTTCTGGCTTGGGCTCAGGCTCGGGCTTAGGCTCGGGCTTAGGCTCAGGTTTGGGTTCTATTTTGGGCAAAGCGGGGGCCACAAAGGGTGCCGCCTGCTCAAACTGCTCGGCCCACAGCTCCGCCTCTACCGCTTCTTCACTGCTTGTGGGCGGCGGGGTAATTTTCCAGACAAACGCCCCCACCAAAAGCGCATGGGCCAGCAGCGCCAAAACCCAGCTGAGCAACTTGGGCTGAGCGCGGGGCGGGGCAAAAGGGTCGTGATCCAGGTGGGCAGACATGCGCAGGGGTTCTATCGTGTGAGGTTGGTCTGGGGCTATTTGGCGGCTGATTTCACGCCCAAAGCAATGCGCTTGACCCCGGCACGCTGCAGCTCTCCCATCGCGGCCACCACATGCTCGTAGGCCAGGGTTTTGTCTGCCTGGATCAAAACGGCACTTTCTTCGCTTTCTTGTGCCTGCCAGCTGACGGTAGCCGCACCCAAGTCTTGCAAACTCAGGATTTGTTCATTTTTACCGGCTTTGAGCCGGATACTGCCGTCTTCTGACAACAAAACATAGGCTACATGCTTCATGGGCGGCTTGGTTGATTTGCCGGCACTGGGCACATTGATGGCGCCGGGGGTCAGCATGGGGGCGGTGACCATAAAAATGATGAGCAGCACCAGCATCACATCAATAAAGGGCACCATATTAATTTCATTGACGGTGCGCCGACGGCGGGGGCTGCGAAAACTTTCGGTACTCATAGCGGCTGCGCCTTAATGCCCCGAGGCCGTGGCCTGCACCGGGCTATTGATGTTGCGCTGCAAGATGTTAGAAAACTCCTCCACAAAGGTTTCCTGGGCGCTGGCCACGCGGTCAATGTGGTTGGCATAGCGGTTGTAAGCCGTCACCGCCGGAATGGCCGCGAACAAGCCCATGGCAGTGGCCACCAAGGCTTCAGCAATCCCTGGGGCCACGGTGGCCAAGGTGAGCTGCTCCATGGACGCAAAGCCAGTAAAAGCGTGCATCACCCCCCAAACGGTGCCAAACAGGCCGATATAGGGTGATACCGAGCCAACGGTGCCTAAAAACGATAAGCCAGATTCCACCTGGTCCATTTCCCGCTGAAAGCTGGCCCGCATTGCGCGGCGGGTGCCGTCAAGCAAGGTGGTGCCGTCGTGAATTTGGCGCTCGCGCAGTTTGCGGTATTCGCGCATGCCGCTGGCAAAAATACGCTCCATGGGGCCGCCCGTTTTGGCATTTTGGGTGGCGCGGGTGTAGAGGTCATTCAGGCTGTTGCCCGACCAAAAATCCTCTTCAAACTCTTCATTCAATTTGCGCACGCGCTTGAGCGCGGCCGCTTTGCGAAAAATCGTGGCCCAGCTGGCCACCGAGCCTGCCACCAAAATCAACATCACCAGTTGCACCACCCAGCTGGCCTGCAGCACAAGAGAGAGGATGGACATGTCTTGAGAAGGGTTCATGGCAGTGAGGACAGTTGTTCAATCAAAGAAGAAGGGATACGGGCCGGGCGCAGGCTGGTTGCATCAACCCACCCCAAGCGCACCGAGCCTTGGCATAACAGTTGTGCAGCGCTATCGGCTGACAGCGGCTGTAAAAAAGCTTGCTGGGCCAGCGTGAGCGAAGCACGGCCTGCCGCTTCAAGCTTGGCCGTCACGTGCAGCACATCATCGAGCCGCGCCGGGCGCAGGTATTCCAATTGGGCGTGGGTGACGACAAACATGCCGCCGTCGGTGTCGCGCAGCTGCTGCTGATTCCAGCCCAGGCTGCGCAACCATTCGGTGCGTGCCCGCTCAAAAAATTTCAGGTAATTGGCATAAAAAACGATGCCACCAGCATCGGTGTCTTCCCAATACACCCTGATCGGCAAAGAGAAGGTTGGCATAGCGGTGTCGGCAGCCAGCACAGCGGGCATCAGGCAAACAAACGGCGCATGCGCTGCACCGCCTCTTGCAACTGCTCCATGGCATTGGCCGTTGAAAAACGTATGTAGCACCCCGTATCGCTAGCGCCAAAGTCCCGCCCTGGGGTGACCGCCAAGTGGGCCCGCTCCATCAAGGCGTAGGCAAAATCCCAGCTGTTGCTCACCCCCAGCTTGGGGAACAAAGCCCGGCCATCGGCCCAAGCATAAAACGCGCCATCGGGCATCACAGGTACGCCAAACCCCAGCTCGCGCAGCGCAGGAATAAAAAAGTCCCGCCGCGCTTTAAACTGCGCCCGGCGCTGCTCATACAAGGCCAAGCTCTCTGGAGCAAAGCAGGCCAAGGCGGCATGCTGGGCAATGGTCGAAGGGCAAATAAACAGGTTTTGCGCCAAGCGCTCCACCACCGGCACCATGGCCGGTGGCAACACCATCCAGCCCAAGCGCCAACCGGTCATGCTGAAGTATTTGCTAAAGCTGTTGATGCTGATGATGTCCTCGCCCAAAGCCAAGGCGCTGCGGCCAAAGGCCTCTTCGTACGACAAGCCGAGGTAAATCTCATCAACAATGGTGAATCCCCCTTTGCTTTGCACGACGGCGTGGATGCGCTGCAATTCATCCGGAGCAATCGAGGTGCCCGTGGGATTGGAGGGCGAGGCCAGCAACACACCGCGTGTTTGGGCTCCCCAATGGGCCTGCACCTGCTCGCTGGTGAGTTGGTAACGCTGGTCTGGCGTGGTGGCAATCAAGCGCGCCACCCCATCGGCACTGCTGACAAAGTGGCGGTTGCAGGGGTAGCTAGGGTCGGGCATCAGCACTTCATCGCCCGCATTCACCAAAGCCAGACAGGCCAACTGCAAAGCAGCGCTGGCCCCAGCGGTCACCACAATGCGCCCGGCATCCACCTGCACGCCAAAGCGATCGGCGTACCACTGGCCAATGGCCGTGCGCAGCGCAGGCAAGCCCAAGGCGCTGGTGTACTGGGTCTGCCCTTGGGCAATTGCGGTTTGGGCGGCTTGCTGCACGAGCGGCGCGGCAGTGAAGTCTGGCTCCCCAATATTCAAAAAAATCATGGGGTTGTCGCTATCTGCCACCTGAGCGGCCAGCGCTTGGGCCGCTTTCGCGACCTCCATGACATAAAAGGGCTCTATCTTTTCTGTACGTGCAGCAAATTGCATGAAACCACTCAATCCCTAGGTTTGCCGCAGAATTAATCTGCTGTGTTATCCACTTTGTGATCTGTTTTATTTTTTGCCGCCAGATCGGCTTGTACTTCTGCAGTGCGCAGCGCGGGTGCCAAGGCATCCAAGACACCATTGACGTATTTGTGCCCGTCGGTGCCGCCAAACTCTTTGGCCAGCTCAATGGCTTCATTCATCACCACGCGCCAAGGCACATCCAGCGCATGCAGCAGCTCATAAGCGCCAATCCACATGCAAATGTGCTCAATTGGCGATAACTCGCCAAGGTTGCGGTCCAGCTTGGGCGCGATCAACGCATCCAAATCGGCCTGCTGCTCAATGCAGCCATGCACCAGCGCATCGTAGTGGGCTGCGTCGCACTTATGAAAGCCGATCAATTCACGCGTAAATTGGTCAATGCTGGCGACATCGTTGCCACCAACCACATACTGGTACAGCGCCTGCAACGCAAATTCACGCGAGCGGCTGCGGGCCGATTTAGAGGCGGCTTTGCGCACGCCAGTGCTGGTCAAGCCCTTGCGCTGTTGGCGTGGGGGGCGTTTCGAGGGGGTTGCGTCTTGCATAGAGTTGCTTGGTTGTTTTTTGTTGTTTTTTTGTTGTTATTCGCTGGGGGCCAAATCCGTCAATAGCTGTGCCATCTCCACAGCAACATAGGCCGCATCCCGGCCTTTTTCAGTTTGGCGGGCAATGGCTTGGCTTAAATCTTCGGTCGTCAAAATCGCGTTGGCAATTGGAATGCCATAGTCCAGCCCGACACGGGTGACACCGGCCCCCGATTCATTGGCAACCAATTCAAAGTGGTAGGTTTCACCTCGAATGATGCACCCCAGGGCCACCAAGGCATCAAACTCATCGCGCTCGGCCAAGGCCATCAGGCCCATGGGTACTTCCAAGGCACCGGGCACTTGCACCAAGGTGATGTTTTCCTCTTGCACGCCCAAATCCAAAAGCGCTTCTTTGCAGGCATCGGCCAAAGCATCGGTAATGTCGGCATTAAAGCGCGCTTGCACAATCCCAATGTGCAGGCCAACACCGCTTAGTTCTGGCCCTTGGCCTTTTTCTGCTTTTTGCATGGAGGTATCCTTTTATTCCTTCGTGATGTATCCGGTAATTTCCAGCCCGTAGCCAGCCATGCTGGGCATGCGCCGGGGCTGGCCTAGCAGCTGCATTTTGCGCACCCCCACCTCGCGCAGGATTTGGGCACCAATGCCATACGAGCGCAAATCCATCCGTCCACGCTCAGGGGCATGGGCGGAGCGGGCCTTGCCCTCAAACTGATCCAGCAGTTGGGCGGCGCTTTCCCCGCAGTTCAGGAGCACGGCCACGCCACTGCCGGTTTTATCCAAATAAGACAAGCTCTCATCCAGACTCCAGGAGTGCATCGGGCGGCGCACTTCCAGGGCATCCAAAACAGACAAAGGCTCATGCACGCGCACAGCCACCTCTGTTGCTTCCGTCCAGTTGCCGCGCACCAAAGCCAAGTGCACCGACTGGCTGGGTTTGTCCACAAATGCATGGGCGGTAAACACGCCATGGTGCGTTTGCAGGGCACGGGTGCCTACACGCTCTAGCAGCGATTCGGTGCGGCTGCGGTACTGGATCAAATCGGCAATCGTGCCAATCTTCAGGCCATGCTCGGCCGCGAACACCTGCAGATCAGGCAGGCGGGCCATGGTGCCATCGTCTTTCATGATTTCACAAATCACGGCAGAGGGGCTGCACCCGGCCAAAGCAGCCAGGTCACACCCCGCTTCAGTATGCCCAGCACGCATCAACACCCCACCATCGACCGCTTGCAGGGGAAAAATATGGCCTGGTTGCACCAAATCACTGGCCTGAGCCTGGGGCGCAACCGCTGCCTGCACCGTGCGGGCACGGTCTGCCGCACTGATGCCGGTGGTGACACCTTCAGCCGCTTCAATCGACACCGTAAACGCCGTGCTGTACACCGTGCCATTGCGTGCGGCCATGGGAGGCAGGCGCAAGTGCTCACAACGCTCACGCGTAAGCGTCAGGCAAATCAGGCCACGGCCAAACTTGGCCATGAAGTTAATGGCTTCGGCACTGACGTGGTCCGCAGCCAAAATCAGATCACCCTCGTTTTCGCGGTCTTCTTCATCGACCAAAATGACCATGCGGCCAGCACGCATATCAGCAACAATTTCTTCAATTGGAGAAATTGCCACAGGGGTAAAAGGGCTTGTCATGACTGTTCCTTAAGAACGGTGACAGCACACGGCACTTGATTCCAAGCGCTGCGCTGCATAAAAAGATGCGGGCCGCTGCCGGCCCTGAGAATTTTGCAAATAACTTACAACACAAGTGCTGCAGATTTTAATGGCTCCCACCTGAGCTTGCAGCCCTGGCCCAGCGCAGCACCTTAATTTCCCGGGTCTTGCAAGACAACATCGCTCTCGGGATAAGCCACACAGGGCAAAACACAGCCCTCTTCCATTTCTTCGGTGGTCAAGCCTGGCCATTCAATCTCATACCGCACACGACCACTTTTTAGCTGCCCCAAGCAGGTGCGGCAGGTGCCATTGCGGCAAGAACTGGGCCAATCAATGCGACCGGCTTCCAAAGAGTGCAACAGTGGTTGATTGGCCCACGCATCGCATTGCTCACCGCTAGGATCGAGTTGGGCCGTAAAAAATTCGGGAGAGGAAACTGCAGCCATGCCAACAAGAAAAAACAAAACAACCGCGCATTGTGCCTGTTTTCCAACGCACCAGAGCTGCCCATTTTTTCCGCACCCCAGGGTTGAACGCCAAAAAGCCAATGCTGACGCGCCCCTGTGCATGGCACACCACAGTTATCCACAAGTTTATCCCTAGTGAACGGGGATAATCCCGCCACCAGCACAGATCCTCCCATCGCACGCGCACATCCCTACCGCCCAGTAGCAAACCGACACCAGCACTGCTAAAACTTTCAGCAGATTGATTTTTTTAGTTTTATTTCAATAACTTAACAAGCAAATTAAAAGACTTCAGCGTGTTTATGCACAAGTTTGTACAGACTTCAGACGAACAAGTTGGCAGTATTTTTTTAAAATTGACTATTTTTTAATCAATTTCTCTTTTTCATTGCAAAACAAGCCTTTGCCCCAGTTGTTGCGCAGTTGTTCAGGGTTTTCCACAGCATTGTGCCGCCCAGCCGGGGATAAACCTATCGCCGAGCGACCTCCTAAAAAAATCGCGAAAAATCCACCCATTTCTAGTCCCTGCGCAGGCCAAGCCTAGCCCGAGCGTGGTAACTTCGCCCCTCTTTCCCACTCTCTCATCTATCGGCATGATTGTGCAGACACCCTCTTTTTCTATTCTGGCAACTGAACGCCTGGCAGGAATTCGCCGTGGAATTGAAAAAGAAGGCCTGCGGGTCTTGCCCAATGGTGCTCTGGCGCTCACCCCCCACCCCCAAGCCCTGGGCTCAGCACTGACCCACCCGCTGATCACCACCGACTACAGCGAATCGCAACTGGAGCTGATTACCGGTGCCCACTTGGGCGTACAAGATTGCCTGGACGAGCTGCAAGCCATCCACCAATACGTGTACCGCAGCATGGCCGCTGAAGGCGAGGAAATGATGTGGGCCGCCAGCATGCCCTGCACCCTGCCCACGGATGAAACCATCCCGCTGGGGCGCTATGGCAACTCGCACATTGGCCGCTCTAAAAGCATTTACCGCATGGGTTTAGGCCACCGCTATGGGCGGCGCATGCAGACCATTTCAGGCATTCATTACAACTGGTCGCTGCCAGGTGTCAGCAGTGCTGAATATTTAGGCTTAATCCGAAATTTCCGCCGCCAAGCATTCTTGCTGCTGTACCTTTTTGGCGCCTCGCCCACCCTGTGCCCATGCTTCGTGGAAGGGCGCCAACACCACCTGCAACCCCTGGGCACCGAAGGCAAGGCGCTGTACCTACCGCATGCGACATCACTGCGCATGGGCCGTCTGGGCTACCAAAGCGAGGCACAGTCCAGCATCAACGCCAGCTTTAACGATTTGGATGAGTACGCCAACTCGCTGCAGGAGGCACTCACCCGCCCCTACCCGGCCTACGAGCAATTGGGCGTGCGCAACCCTGGTGGCGATTACAACCAGCTGGCCACCACCTTGCTGCAAATCGAAAACGAGCTGTACAGCCCCATCCGCGCCAAGCGCACCGTGCGCCGGGGCGAACGTCCCTTGCACGCGCTGCGCGAGCGCGGTGTCGAATATGTCGAAGTGCGGCTGATGGACATCAACCCCTTTGAGCCCATCGGCATCAGTGCCAGCACCATGCGCATGCTCGATATCTTCCTGCTGCACTGCCTGCTCACCGACAGCCCCTTGGATACGCCGGAAGAAATTGAAGCGCTCAAAGAAAACCAGCTGCGCACTGCCGAACGTGGCCGCGAGCCAGGCTTGCGCATCCTGCGCGGTAAAAAAGAAGTTCTCTTAACCGAGTGGGCCCATGAAATTTTGACCGCCTGCCACCCCATCGCCCAAGCCCTGGATGCCACCCATGGCAGCGACGATTACAGCCAAGCCCTCCTGGCCGCACACGATGTCGTGCAATTTCCCCACCTCACGCCCTCTGCGCGTGTTTTGGACGGCACCCGCGCATACAGCAACAACTTCCAATCTTTTGGCTTGGCCCAAACCCACGCCAGCAAAAAATACCTGCTGGGCCTGCCGCGCAATGCCGCACTGGAAAAAACCTTCGCCCAGCTCAGCCGCGCCTCCATCCAAGCCCAGCGCGAGATTGAAAAAGCCGATACTGGCAGCTTTGAAGAATGGCGTCTGCGCTACATGGACGTGGCCAATCTTCTCTAAGAAGAAAATTTTCTCGAGCACTTTCCGCTGATAAACAAACAACTTCCAGTTTAAAAACCACTGAAACCCTTTGTTTTAAAGCGGAAGCAGCTATTAAAATAAAGGATTTTCATGTCGTTCATCCAGTGGTACCCCGGCCACATGCACCTCACGCGCCAGCTGATTGAGGAGCGCATCAAGGCCATCGATGTCGTCATCGAAGTGCTCGATGCCCGCATCCCTGGCTCCAGCTTCAACCCCCTGCTGCAAACCCTCACCGGCCACAAGCCCCGCGTCAAGCTGCTCAACAAGCAAGACGTGGCCGACCCGGTGCAAACCCAGGCTTGGCTGCAGTGGTACAACGCCCAAGCGGACACCCGCGCCATCGCCATGGATGCCAGTGACCCGGCCCCCGCCCGCCGCCTCATCCCCCTGTGCCGCGAGCTGGCCCCCCAGCGCGGCGGGATGTCCCGGCCCATGCGGGTTTTAATCTGCGGTGTCCCCAACGTCGGCAAATCCACCCTGATCAACACCATGACGGGGAAAAAACAAGCCAAAGCCGCTGACGAAGCCGGCATCACCAAAGACGAGCAGCGCATCGTGCTGGACGACGATTTCTACCTGTGGGACACCCCCGGCATGCTCTGGCCGCGCATCTCCATCAGCCAAAGCGGCTTTAATCTGGCGGCCAGCGGCTCCATTGGCCGCAATGCCTACGATGAGGAGCTGGTCGCCCTGGAGCTACTGCTCTATCTGCAAAAACACTACGCCAAAGAGCTACAAGCGCGCTACAAACTCGAGCACAGTCCAGAAGAAATCGCCGCCCTGCACGACGATGCCCTGCTGGAGCTGATCGGCCGCAAACGCGGTGCCGTCATGACCGGTGGCCACGTAAACATGCAAAAAGCAGCTGAGTTGGTGATCACCGATTACCGCACCCACGCCCTGGGCCGTATCACCCTGGAAACCCCAGAAGAATTTGCCGAATGGGCGGCCATCGCCGCCATTGCCGATGCCGAGCGCCTGGCCCGCAAAGAGGCCCTGGCCAAAGCCAAAAAGAAAAAGCGCAAGCCGCGTTAAACCAGCTTGCGCAAAAATTCCAAAACCCCCGCTGGCAATCGCGTGGCTGGAGCGTGGCTACAACATGCCTTTACGCGCCTTGGAAGCCCAGCATCTGTAAATCCTTCGCCGTCAGCCAACGCCATTGCCCTGAGGGCAAATCCTCTGGCAAGACCAGATCGCCAATCTTCCAACGGTGCAGCGCCTCCACCCGGTTACCCACCGCCGCCAGCATGCGCTTGACTTGGTGGTATTTGCCCTCCGTCAGCGTCAGATCCAGGACGCAGTCCGACACCAATGCGCAGGCGGCCGCCCGCACCGGCCGGGGGTCATCGTCCAGCACAACTCCCGCACACAAACGCTCCACCATGTGCGCTGTGATTGGATGCTTGGCCGTCACCCGGTACACCTTAGGCACATGTTTCTTGGGCGAACTCATGCGATGGATAAACTGGCCATCATCACTGAGCAGCAGCAGCCCGGTCGTATCCTGGTCCAGCCGCCCCACCGCTTGCACTCCCTGGATGGCCCCCTTGCAAGGCCGCTGGCGCAACGGCTGCGGCAGCAAAGTGTAGATACTCGGCCAGGCAGAAGGCTTTTGCGAACACTCCGTTCCAGCCGGCTTGTGCAGCATGATGTAGCCCTTGGCTTGGTAGTGCCACTCCACACCTTGCACGCGAAAACGCAACCCCACTGGCTCCAGCTCCAGCATCGAATCGCGCACCGGCACAAACGCCTGCTGCTCGCTATCCCAAATCTCAACCCAACCTTGCTGTACCAAGCCCGAACACACCCGGCGAATACCAAAGCCCTGCGAATACAAAATATCCTGAAGTTGCATCATCAGATCACCCAACGTCCACCAAAACTTCTAAACCACTCATTCCAATAGCTGCTGCCGCAGCACACAAGACACTTTTTGCCATAAACCGGCGAACAGTGCCCAGCTCTTCAGCGACTGCAGCTACACAAAAAAACCCCCAGTCTTTTGGGACTGGGGGTTTGCTTTGCTATAAGAGCCTGACGATGACCTACTTTCACA
>NZ_JBHSEY010000037.1:0-7644 GCF_042654745.1 Comamonas denitrificans | reverse complement strand
GCTCATACTGGCTCCTATTGGACAGGAAATAGGAGGCTCTTGACTGTCTACAAAACCCTGGGCGATTCAAGGGCGCGTCTGAGTATTTCTACATCTGGTCCCTGGATTTGGTCGGTATCATGCACCCGATCAAGCCGGAATGGGAAGGCCAGAACATGCGCGGCAAGCTCAAAGATGGCGAAGGCCACGATGCCCTGCAACACATCGTCGATCAGCTTCGCGCCAGCAGCGACGGCAAGGCATTTGTGCCTGCCACCTTCACCCGTCCGGGCAGCACCGCCTGGGTGCCTAAACTGCAGTACGCCGTGCGCATTGATGGCTGGAACTGGATGGTCGGTTCGGGCCTGTACATGGACGATGTCGATGCCCTGGTACGCACCGCCATTTTGAAAGATATGGCGCTGGTGCTGGCCATCACCCTGGTGGTGGCCGTGATTGGTCTGGCGGTGTTTCGTTCGGTCACGCGCCAGATTGGTGGCGATCCGGCCCTGGCCATGGCCGCCATGGAAGATGTCGCCCAGGGCCGGCTGGATACCGTCATCCCCCCCGCGCCCGAGCACTCCTTGCTGCATGGCCTGGGCAACATGGTGCAGTCGCTGCGCAGTTTGGTCAGTGAAGTGCGCCAGGCCTCGGACAGCATTGCCACCGCCGCTACAGAAATTGCCCACGGCAATAGCGATCTGGCCCAGCGCACCGAAAACACGGCCAGCAATTTGCAATCGACGGCCAGCAGCATGGAAGAAATCTCCGGCACGGTACGCCAGACCAGCGATTCGGCCCACACGGCCAGCCAGCTGGCAACCTCGGCGGCCGAGGTCGCCCAGCGCGGCGGTGCCGTGGTAGCCGAGGTGGTGCAGACCATGGGGGCGATCAACGCCAGCAGCACCAAGATCAGCGACATCATTGGCGTGATTGACGGCATTGCTTTCCAAACCAACATCTTGGCGCTGAACGCGGCTGTGGAAGCGGCCCGCGCCGGCGAGCAAGGGCGTGGCTTTGCCGTAGTGGCTGGCGAGGTGCGCACCCTGGCCCAGCGCAGCGCCCAGGCGGCCAAAGAGATCAAGCAATTGATCAACGACTCGGTCCAGCAGGTACACAGCGGCACCAGTTTGGTGGGCAGCGCCGGCAGCACCATGGGCGACATTGTGGCCAGCGTGCAGCGTGTGACCGACATCATTAGCGAAATCCGCGCCGCTACGTCCGAGCAAACCCAGGGCATTGGCCAAGTGAGCGAGGCCATGCACCAGCTCGATCAAATGACGCAGCAAAACTCGGCCCTGGTGGAAGAGTCCTCCGCCGCTGCCGAAAGCCTGCGCGAGCAGGCGGCCCGCTTGATCGAGGTGGTGGCGCAATTTCGCCTGAGCAACCAGCCTGCCAGCCCCGCCGCCCACCGTCCGGCAACCACTCCCGCACCCCACTCACCCAGCCCGGCCCCCCAGGTCACACCCAAGGCCAGCGTGGCAGCCAAACCCGCTGCAGCGCTGCCCACCGGCACCAGCAAAGCCCCGGTTAAGCGCCCGGCCACAGCGGCCCAGGCAGCCACCAGCCCGGCCCCGCCACTGCAGGCTACAGCCCTGAAGCCACCCGCTGCCGCCCCAGCGCCACGCAGCGATGATGACTGGGAAACGTTTTAAACCGCTGCGCAATACAGCGCATTTCAACGTTTTGTCACAATCGTGTCGCACAGTCGGCCACAGACCAATCGGGTCTGTTGCTTGGTTTGCTGCACATGGCTTTTGCACCCTCTTTTTCCACCTCCGCCCCCAGCATCGGCCCACTGGGTCGGCGTTTGCTGGGCCTGTTCTTTATCTTGCTGACGCTGGGGCTGGCGGGCGCGTCCATGGGCTTGTGGGCGCTGGCGCGGATTGGCCAGGCCACGGATGGCATCGTCGTACACAGCCTGGCCATTGAGCGCCTGCTCAGCGACACCCAGCGCCTGCAGGCCCTGAACGCTGAGCGTTACAAGGCCGTCGCCCTCAGTTCCGAGCCCGAGGTGGGCGACACCCTGGGTGCCGACATTGCCGCCACCGAACAGCAGTACAACACCCATTTGGCACAACTGGAGCAACTGCTGCAAAGCAAAGCCCAGCAGGCCCTGCTGGCCCAAGTCCACCAACAGACGCTGGCGTTTGACACCGCACGCCAGGCCCTGCTGCAAGCGCGGGACTTTGGCCTGACCGAGCGCATCCGCGATGTTTACACCCAGCAATTTCTGCCCGCCACACAGGCCCAGCAGGCCGCCCTGGCCGCCCTGGGCCAGGCGCAGCGCCAGGCCATTGATGCCGATGCCCAGCAGGTTGCGCAATGGAGCACGCGGGCCCGCCAGGCGCTGCTGCTGTTTGGCAGCCTGGCCCTGGTGCTGGGCCTGCTGCTGGTGCTGTGGCTGGTGCGCAGCATCACGCGCCCGATTGCGCTGGCACGCGACACCGCCGACCGTGTTGCCGCGCTGGATCTGCGCCACGATATTGCTGGCCACGGGCGCGACGAAACGGGCCACATGCTCGCCGCCCTGGGCACCATGCAGGAGGCCCTGCGCCGCCTGGCCCACCAGGTGCGCACCAGCGTGCAAAGTTTGCACCACGCCTCGGGCGACATCGCCAGTGGCAATGCCGACCTGTGCCTGCGCACCGACCAAGCCGCCAGCAGTCTGCAACAAACCGCCGCTGCGCTAGAGCAGGTGCAGCAAGCCGTACACCACTCCGTGCGCACCGCTGAACACACCGAAACCCAGGCCGCCCAGGCCGCCGCCCAAGCACAGCAGGGCCAGCAGGTGGTGGCCCAGGTGAGCCAAAGCATGGTCACGCTGGAGCGCACTGCGGCCCGCATTGGCACCATCACCGGGGTGATTGATGACTTGGCTTTTCAGACCAATCTGCTGGCACTGAACGCAGCCATCGAAGCCGCCCGCGCCGGCGAGCGCGGACGCAGCTTTGCCGTTGTGGCCGGCGAGGTGCGCCAGCTGGCCCAGCGCTCAGCGGCTGCAGCCCACGAAATCAAAACCCTGATCGGCCAAGCCCAGCAGCAAATTGCCCACAGCGGTACCCTGGCCCAGGCCGCCGATGCCCGCATGGCGCAGGTGGCCGCCGCCATCGCCCACACGGCGCACGCCATGCTGGACATTCGCACCCACAGCCAGGCGCAGCGCAATGACATCGCCGCCATTGGCCAAGCGCTAACCCAGCTCGACCAGGTCACCCAGCAAAACGCCGCCCTGGTCGAGCAATCGGTCAGTGCCACGGCGCAGCTGCGCACCCAGGCCGACGAATTGACGGCCTTGGTCAGCCGCTTCATCCTGCCCGAGAGCATGCCGGGCACACTGCTGGCGCTACAACAATAAGAACTGCTTGCGCTTAAAAACAAAGGGGTTGAGAGGAAAAAGCCTCTCAACCCCTTATTTACTCAGCGCAAAGCGCTTTGATTTTTATGATTTTGCCGGGTGGATGGGAATGTAAAACTCCCCGCCCGCGCGGTTGAACTCGTCGGCCTTGGCGGCCATGCCCTCGGCCAGGGCCGCCTCTTCGGCCACGCCCTTGGCAGCGGCAAATTCGCGCACCTCTTGCGTGATCTTCATGGAGCAGAACTTGGGCCCGCACATACTGCAGAAATGCGCCACCTTGGCCGAGTCCTTGGGCAGGGTTTCGTCGTGGTATTCCTTGGCTGTTTCGGGGTCCAGGCCCAGGTTGAACTGGTCTTGCCAGCGGAAGTCGAAACGCGCCTGGCTGAGCGCATCGTCGCGCGCGCGGGCACCGGGGTGGCCTTTGGCCACGTCGGCGGCGTGCGCGGCGATCTTGTAGGCGATGATGCCTTGCTTCACGTCGTCGCGGTCGGGCAGGCCCAGGTGCTCCTTGGGCGTGACGTAGCACAGCATGGCCGTGCCCATCCAGCCGATCATGGCCGCGCCAATGGCCGAGGCAATGTGGTCGTAGCCCGGCGCGATGTCGATGGTCAGCGGGCCCAGGGTGTAGAACGGCGCTTCGTGGCAGGTTTTGAGTTGCTCGGTCATGTTGGCCTGGATCATGTGCATGGGCACGTGGCCGGGGCCTTCAATCATGGTCTGCACGTCGTGCTTCCAGGCGATTTGCGTCAGTTCGCCCAGGGTGTGCAGCTCGGCAAACTGCGCCTCGTCATTCGCGTCGCTGGCGCAGCCGGGCCGCAGGCCGTCGCCCAGGCTGAAGGCCACGTCGTAGCTCTTCATGATGTCGCAGATGTCCTCGAAATGCGTGTAGAGGAAGCTCTCCTTGTGGTGTGCCATGCACCACTTGGCCATGATGGAGCCGCCGCGCGAGACGATGCCGGTGCGGCGCTGGGCTGTGAGGTGGATATAAGCCAGCCGCACGCCAGCGTGGATGGTGAAGTAGTCCACGCCCTGCTCGGCCTGCTCGATCAGCGTGTCGCGGAAGATCTCCCAGGTCAGGTCCTCGGCCACGCCGCCCACCTTTTCCAGTGCCTGGTAGATCGGCACGGTGCCAATCGGCACGGGGCTGTTGCGCACAATCCAGTCGCGCGTGGTGTGGATGTTTTTGCCGGTGGACAAATCCATCACGTTGTCCGCGCCCCAGCGGATGGCCCAGACCAGCTTTTCCACTTCTTCTTCAATGCTGGAGGTGACGGCGGAGTTGCCGATGTTGGCGTTGATCTTCACCAGGAAGTTGCGCCCAATCGCCATGGGCTCGACCTCGGGGTGGTTGATGTTGGCCGGAATGATGGCGCGGCCGCGGGCCACTTCGTCGCGCACAAATTCGGGGGTGATGATTTTCGGAATCATCGCGCCCATGGGGTTGCCCATCAGGCGCTGCTCGCGGGCCGGGTCTTGCTGGTACTGCGCCATCCATTCGCGCTTGCCGTTTTCGCGCAGGGCCACGTATTCCATCTCGGGGGTAATGATGCCCTTCTTGGCGTAGTGCATCTGCGTGACGTTGGCACCGGCCTTGGCACGGCGCGGCTGGCGTTGCAGGGCAGCCGCTTCCTGGCGCAGCTGGGCCAGGCGGGCGGCATCTTCGCTTTGGCGGCCATCGTCCAGCGCCACGGGCTTGCGGCCCTCGTACTGCTCGGTGTCGCCACGCTCGGCAATCCAGGCGGCGCGCACGCTTTGCAGCCCTTTTTTTACGTCGATGGTGGCGGCGGGGTCGGTGTAGGGGCCGGAGGTGTCATACACGCTCACCACTTCGCCATTGGTCAGCGCAATATCGCGCACCGGCACGCGCAGATCAGAGCGGCTGCCGGTGATATAGGACTTGGTGGAGGCGGGAAACGACTCGCGCGTGCGGGCGAGCAGTTGGACAAAGGTATCGGGGGCATTCATTGCGGCAGTCTCCTTGGGGAATCACACAAAACAGGACATGCTCCGCAATCGATTGGGGCTGGCAGCAGGCACCCGCCGCATGGGCGGCAAGGCGCAGGTTTCCATCCATTTCCCAATGGCAGCTCTTCTTACGCTGGTATTAACCAGATCAAGTTCGCGGTTTCGGTGACTGGGGCCACCATCTCAGCACGCCTGGGAAGTTCAGCTGCAACGCCCTTCTTCCCTCGTGCACCCCGGAGCAAGCGGGCAGTATAGCGGCCCCGCCTATCCATTGCGTTTACCGCAGCAAAAGGTAATTTTTAATAAAAATAGCTGCTAACAACCATCTGGCAATCGCTAGCAGCTATTGTTTTTTAGTAACTCAGCGCTTAAACCGCAATGGCGGCAGCTGCTCCGACCTGCTTGCGCAGCTCGAACTTCTGAATTTTGCCGGTGCTGGTCTTGGGCAGTTCGCCAAACACAATGTGGCGCGGCACTTTAAAGCCGGCCAGGTGCTGTTTGCAGTGGGCGATGATGTCCTCTTGCGTCACATGCACCCCGGCTTTGACTTCCAGGAAAGCGCACGGCGTTTCGCCCCACTTCTCGTCGGGCATGGCCACCACGGCGGCGGCGATCACGGCAGGGTGGCGGTAGAGCACATCTTCCACCTCGATGGAGGAGATGTTCTCGCCACCGGAGATGATGATGTCCTTGCTGCGGTCTTTGATCTTGATGTAGCCATCCGGGTACTGCACGGCCAGGTCGCCGCTGTGGAACCAACCGCCCCGGAAGGCTTCCTCGGTGGCCGCCGGGTTCTTCAGATAGCCCTTCATGGTGATGTTGCCGCGGAACATGATCTCGCCCATGGTCTCACCATCCTGGGGCACGGGCTGCATGGTTTGGGGATCAAGCACCCGCACGTCACGCTGCAAGTGGTAGCGCACGCCCTGGCGGGCGTTCAGGCGGGCACGCTCGCCGATGTCCAGCGCGTTCCAGTCATCGTGTTTGGCGCACACCGAGGCGGGGCCATACACCTCGGTCAGGCCATACACGTGGGTCAGGTCAAAGCCCATTTCCTCCATGCCTTCGATCATCGAGGCCGGTGGCGCCGCGCCAGCGACCATGGCCTTGACCCCGGCGGGGATACCCGCTTTGAGTTCGGCCGGGGCATTGATGAGCAGCGATTGCACGATGGGCGCTGCGCAGTAGTGGGTAACCCCATGCTCGCGCATGGCATCGAAAATGGCCTTGGCCTCCACCCGGCGCAGGCACACGTTCACGCCTGCACGGGCTGCCACCGTCCAGGGGAAGCACCAGCCGTTGCAGTGGAACATGGGCAGTGTCCACAAATACACGCTGTGCTTGGGCATGTCCCACTCCAGCACGTTGCTGATGGCGTTAATGGCCGCGCCCCGGTGGTGGTACACCACCCCCTTGGGGTTGCCGGTGGTGCCGCTGGTGTAGTTCAGGGCAATGGCATCCCACTCATCTGCCGGCTCTTCCCAGGCAAATGCCGGATCGCCCTGGGCCACAAATTGCTCGTAGCTGACACTGCCCACCTGCGTGGCAGCTTCGCCGTACAAGGCATCTTCAACCTGAATCACCAGCAAGGGCTCGGTGCGCTGGCGCAGTTGGAGCGCCTTGGCAATCAGCGGGGCAAATTCGGGATCAACAATCAGCGCCTTGGCTTCGCCATGGTCAAGCATGAAGGCGACGGCCTCGGGGTCCAGGCGGGTGTTCAGGGCATTGAGCACGGCCCCGGCCATGGGCACACCAAAGTGCGCCTCAATCATTGGTGGTGTGTTGGGCAAGATAACGGCGACCGTGTCATTTTTGCCAATGCCGGCCTGCTGCAAGGCATGGGCCAACTGGCGGCAGCGGGCGTAAGTCTGCGCCCAGGTCTGGCGCAAAGCACCGTGCACGATGGCCAGACGCTCGGGGTAAATGCTGGCCGAGCGCTCTAAAAACCCCAAAGGGCTCAACGCGGCGAAGTTGGCGGCATTGCGCTGCAGGTTTTGGTCGAAGTGGCTTGTCATCCTCTATTCCTTCAAACGGTGGGTTAAATAATTGATTTACTGAAAATATTTCAAAAACACTGTGGCTAAAAAGTTTTAGCAAAACAATACAGGAGTGATTCAGTCAGAAATGACCATATAAATGAAATGGTTTCTACTAAACTTAATTCTAGGGTAAACGATAGGGCTGTGCGACATAAAACCGCCAGATCTGCATTTGCTCTTGCACTGCGGCACCCAACCGCTGTTTTTTCCCCATTCATTCGCATTCATTTGCATTAACTGTCGCATCCCGGATGATTGCATAGACAAAAATCGCTATCCGCTGTTTATGGCGCGATCCGTGCT